>CAMAVA010000036.1 GCA_945861515.1 Brevundimonas vancanneytii
ACGCTCTCGAATCGCGCCCTTGCCTCGTCGAGCAGCGCCGCCATCAGGGCCTGGCCGACGCCCCTCCCCCGGGCCTCCGGCAGGACAAACATGCTGTAGACAAACCCCTTGTGCGCCTCCTTGGAACCAGCCTTTGCGGACAGGCCAACAACGCCCAGAACCCCGTTTACACCCCTGGCCACGAACACTGCGTCCTGTTGGACCCTGGTCTCGAACCAGCCCGTCGGCTTAGACAGTTCCTCCGCGAGGCTGGACGCAAAACTGTCCTCATCAAGGTGGAAAGCGGTCAGGCGGATGTTCCGGAAAACGTCCCCTTCGCCCGCCGTCAGGCGATGAACGGCAAAGCTCATTTCGCTCATCGAACGCCCCCCTTGTCCTGCCGCAAACCGGGCTGCAGAGCGCTGCCTAGTCCTTCACCGCCACATCGATCTCGCTGCCCAGTTCCCGGAACCTGTCGCTCATCTGGCTCATGCCCAGTTCGATCTCGTTGGGCGACATGCCGGCGGCGAAGTCCCGGACCTCCTGGCTGATCTTCATCGAACAGAACTTCGGCCCGCACATGGAACAGAAATGCGCGGTCTTGTGGGCTTCCTTGGGCAGGGTCTCGTCGTGGTATTCCCGCGCCGTCTCGGGATCGAGCCCCAGGTTGAACTGATCCTCCCAGCGGAACTGGAACCGGGCCCGGCTGAGCGCATCATCCCAGGTGCGGGCGCCGGGATGGCCCTTGGCGAGGTCAGCCGCATGGGCCGCAATCTTGTAGGCGATGACCCCCTGCTTGACGTCTTCCCGGTCCGGCAGGCCCAGATGTTCCTTGGGCGTGACGTAGCAGAGCATGGCGGTGCCGAACCAGCCGATCATCGCTGCCCCGATGGCGCTGGTGATGTGATCATAGCCGGGCGCAATGTCGGTGGTGAGCGGGCCAAGCGTATAGAAGGGGGCCTCATGGCAGTGTTTCAGCTGCTCATCCATGTTGGCCTTGATCTTGTGCATGGCCACATGGCCCGGCCCCTCGATCATCACCTGGCAGCCATGTTTCCAGGCCACCTTGGTCAGTTCGCCCAGGGTCCGCAGTTCGGCAAACTGGGCCTCGTCATTGGCATCGGCGATCGAGCCTGGTCTCAGGCCGTCCCCCAGGCTGAACGAGACGTCATAGGCCCGCATGATCTCGCAGATGTCCTCGAAATGCTCATAGAGGAAGCTCTCGCGGTGATGGGCCAGGCACCACTTGGCCATGATCGAACCGCCCCGCGAGACAATCCCGGTCACCCGCTTGGCTGTGAGGGGAATGAAGGGCAGCCGCACGCCCGCGTGGATCGTGAAATAGTCCACCCCCTGCTCGGCCTGTTCGATGAGGGTGTCGCGGAACACATCCCAGGTCAGGTCCTCGGCCACGCCGCCAACCTTTTCCAGGGCCTGATAGATCGGCACCGTTCCGATCGGCACAGGGCTGTTGCGGATGATCCAGTCCCGGATGTTGTGGATGTTGCGACCCGTGGACAGGTCCATGACCGTGTCGGCGCCCCAGCGGATCGACCAGACCAGCTTGTCGACCTCGTCGGCGACCGAGGACAGCACAGCGCTGTTGCCGATATTGGCGTTGATCTTGACCAGGAAATTCCGGCCGATCGCCATCGGTTCCAGTTCGCCATGGTTGATGTTGGCCGGAATGATGGCGCGGCCCCGGCCGATTTCCTGGCGGACAAATTCCGGCGTCACGAAATCGGGGATCTCGGCCCCGAAGGATTCGCCGTCGCGCACGCAGGGCGCTGTCTGTTCGCGCCGCAGGTTCTCGCGGATCGCCACATACTCCATTTCCGGCGTGATGATGCCGGCGCGGGCGAATTCCAGCTGAGTGACCAGCGCGCCTGACCGGGCGCGATAGATGGGTCGCTTGGCGGTGAACTGCGGCGCCAGGTGTCGGCCGGCGGCGAAGCCGTTGTCTTCCGGCTTCACCTCCCGCGGATTCGTCACGATCTCTACATCGCGGGTGGCGACCCAGGCCTCGCGCGGACGCGGCAGACCCTGCTCGATATCCACCACAAAGCCGGGGTCCGTATAGGGACCAGAGGGGTCATAGAGGGTGACCGGCGGCTCATTGGCGCTGGGATGGACCGCCACTTCGCGGAAGGGCACCCGAATATCCGGAAACATCGCGCCAGCCGCATAGACCTTGCGGCTTCCCGGGCGCTCGCCCACGGGAATGGCGCCGTTGGTGGGCTTGGCCGGGGTGTGGATATTCATCTCTGCCGTCTCCTCATACATGGAGATCCGGTCCACGCCAAAGGCGGTGCAACGGCGCCCGATCGGATGCCGCGTCCCTCTCCCTTCGCCGGCATGACCCGGATCAGGTTCGTCGGGTCAGGGGACCACCCCTCTCTCAGCCGCTGACCTGCGGCTCCCCGGAGAACATCGGGGAGACTAGGCCCATCGAGGCAGGGGTCAAGCGCCCAGGTCACGCAGGAACTCGCCTGTCACGGAACTGCGATTGACAGGCGACCGGCAAATGGCAGAGCCTGCGGTTTCGGGGACAGAGACCATGCTGATCAGCGACATTTCAAGACTGGCTGGCTGGCTCCAGGCGGGGCTGTCCTGCTTGGCGGCGTTTGCTTTGCTCGCCTTGGCCTTCGGCGTCATCTACGGGTTCTTCCTTCCGGGGAAACTGGAGCCGGCGGCAAAATCATCTCCCGTGCTCTTTCGACTACTGATCGTTCCGGCCGCAGCGCTGCTTTTTCCATTCCTGCTCTTGCGGCTGATGTTCCGCCCGGCGGCAGCGCGATGATCCGCGAAAGGCGCAAGGCGCACCTGGTGGCGTGGCTGTGGCTGGCCCCCGTGCTGGCCGTCATCATGGCGGTTTCCTCCATGTCAGCCCCTCCCCGTCCGGCCGAGCCGCAGCAGGACGCACCCGGCGCGGACGCCCGCTGATGGCTCATGGATATGTCGCCATTCAGTGGAACCGACTCAAGGTCTGGTACGACCTTGGAATCCTTGTCCTCGCGGGGGTGTTTGTCGTCCTGTTCGTGGCGGCCCAGAACCTCAGCCTCGGCCCCGGAGAATCGGTCCACCCGGTTCAGACAGCGCTGAGAGCAACGGGCGCCTGCGCCTTCTTTCTGCTGACCCTGACCCTGGCCATCGGCCCCCTGGCGCGGCTGACCCGGTTTTTCGCTCCCCTGCTCTACAATCGACGGCACCTGGGCGTCGCGACCTGCCTGACAGCGCTGGTCCATGCCGGGCTGGTGATGGTCTGGTACTTCGGGTTTGCAAAACTCAACCCGGCGCTGGCCCTCTTGATCAGCAGACCCCTGTCGCTTCAGGCGACCAATCTGCCCTTCGAACTGGCCGGCCTCGCGGCGCTATCGATCCTGGTCCTGCTGGCCGCCACAAGTCACGACTACTGGCAGAGGGTCCTGACCCCGCTCAGATGGAAGCGCCTCCATATGGCGGTCTACGCCGCCTATGGCCTGGTGGTCGCCCATGTTGCGTTCGGCCCGCTGTTGACGCCTAGCCAGTCGCTGTTTTCGGCTGTGGTCCTGTCTTCCGCCGGCGCCCTGGCCGTCCTTCACCTCTTTACCGGGGTGAGGGAGGTCTGGCGGGACTGGGGATCAGAGCGAGCCGAACATTTTCTGGCGGGTGAAAGCCGCTGGGAAGGCTCGGAGGCCTGGCTGGAGGTGGGCCGTCCCCAGGATATTCCCGACGGCCGGGCCGTGATGGTCTCGCCCGAATATGGCGAACGGATCGCCGTGTTTCGGGACGGGGACGCCCTCTATGCCGTTACGAATGTATGCCCGCATCAGAATGGCCCGCTCGGCGAGGGCCGGATTGTCGATGGGTGCATCACCTGCCCCTGGCACGGCTGGCAGTTTCGCCCGGGCGATGGCGTCTCGCCGCCGCCCTTCGAGGAAAAGGTGGCGACCTATCGGCTGAAACTTCAGGACGGAACCCTCTATGTTCGCCCCGAACCCATGGCGCCGGGGTCCCAAGCGCCGGTGGTGCTGATGTCAGGAGGCGCGTCATGAAGCGCTGGATGACCGACCGTGCGCCGCCCCCGTATGCGCCGCCCCTGACCCTGGGACCGCGAGGCGACCTGTTTGTCGGCTGGGCTGATCCCGGGCCCGCCACGCGCAGAAACCTGTTGCTGACAGGGTTGGGCATGGCCGTCGCGGGGGGCGCTGCCGCGGCTATCACTGGCCCCCTTGGTTTCGCACCGGGCGCCGGGCGTTGGGACCCGTCGGCGATCAAATCCTGGTCGGGCCTTCTGATCCTGGATCCCTACCCCACCCTGGTCTGGCGGGATGCTTCCGGGGCCGACCATGCGGCGCTTCTGGGTTGCCCGGACAAATGCGGCGTCCGCGCCCAGGTCGAGCAGTTTGCAGACCGGGCCGTCACGATCCGGGGCTCGCTGATCGAGCGCAGTGGTTTGAAGATGATCGCAGCGACGCTTGAGCCTGGCTGGATCAAACCGCAGGGCGCAGCGACGGCCATCCCGGCGTCTGCCGCACCCTCCCTGCTTGGGACTGTAAGCCTGCAGGGCGAACTGATGGACGCCAAATGCTGGCTGGGCGCCATGCGGCCTGGCGAAGGACTGACCCACAGAAGCTGCGCCATCCTTTGCGTCAGGATGGGGCTTCCCCTGCTGTTCGTTGCCGGCCCGCCTGGCGGACGCCGGCGCGCCTTCGTGGCTGTCGACCAGAACGGCGCCCCGTTCGATGAGTCCGTCCTGCCTTTCGTCGCCGATCCTGTCCGGGTGTCAGGTCAGGCCCTGTCCTGGAGAGGCTGGCCGCGACTGAGCTTTCCCGTCTCGGCCCTGTCGCGACTATAGGGCCCGGGCCGCAAAGGTGTCGCAGCTGACGGGATCGCCGGCGTCAAAACCGCGGCGAAACCAGTGCATGCGCTGCGCAGCTGTCCCATGCGTAAAGGCGTCCGGCACGACCTGGCCCTGGGTGCGCCGCTGGATGGTGTCGTCCCCGACCGCGGAAGCGGCGGTCAGACCGTCAGAGATATCCTGGTCCGAAAAGGCCAGTCGGCCGCCGGAGGTCTGGCTCGCGCGGGCAGCCCAGACGCCGGCATAGCAGTCGGCCTGCAGCTCCAGCCGCACCGCGCCCGAGCCTTCACCCTGCATCCCCAAGGCCTGGGCCTTTTCCATCGCACCCTGCAGATTCTGGACATGATGGCCCACCTCATGGGCGATGACATAGGCACGGGCAAATTCGCCCTTGGCCCCGAACTCGCCTTCCAGGTCCTTCCAGAAGGCCAGATCCAGATAAACCTTCCGATCCGCCGGGCAGTAGAAGGGCCCCATGGCCGACTGGCCGGTTCCGCACCCCGTCGGCGTGGCATTGTCATAGAGAACCACGCCCTTGGGTCCCTCATACGTCCCGCCGTCGGCCTCGAAGATGGACGTCCAGACATCAGAAGTGGAGGTTTCGACCACATCCACGAACTGGCCTGCCTCGTCCTCCGGGGTGCCCTTGACTCCCGGCTGTCCGACTGCGGCCGGATCGCCCTGTCCACCGACGATATTGAGCATCTGCTGGGGATCGACGCCAAAGACAAACACGCCAATCAGGACAGCTGCCGCCCCGACGATGCCGATCCCGCCAGCAGCCGCGCCGCCTGACATTCCGCGGCGATCCTCGATATTGCCGCCGCGACGGCCTCCGCGCCATTCCATCGATATGCTCCTTGATCCTGCCCGGGCGCAGGCTGACCGGTTCCAAGAGCATCGTCCAGAGAAAGTCGCAAGACTGGTCGCGACCTGCCCGGTCCCGGGACTTACCCGGTCGGGATGGCTTGCCCCGGACGACGAAACTACGGGACGCGTGCCTGAAACCGGGTCAATTGACGGGCCGGCGCATCCCAGTCCGGCGCCAAAGTCTGGGCCCTGCGATAATCTGACCAGGCGCCCCGGGCGTCTCCCAGCCCTTCCAGGGCAAGTGCTCGATTGTAATAGGCCTTTGCCGGCTCATCGACCCCCATGGCGATCCCCCGATCAATCTCGGAAAAGGCCGTCTGGTAGTCACGGCCGGCCATCCGCAATACCCCGCGATTGACGAATGCCTCGCCAAGGTTGGGCTGGATCCGGATCGCTTCGTCAAAGTCCCGCAAGGCGGACGGGTAGGCCTTGCCCCGCATCCGGATAACCCCGCGATTGACCAGGGTCCCGGCCCGGTCGCGACGAGACAGGCCCTCTTCGGTCAGGGCCCGACTGCACAGATCGATCGAACTGCGGTCCAATCGCCCAGCGAAGGCTGCCTTTGAACAGGCAGGCGCAAGCCCTTCGCCGATGATCAGGACCGAAGCATTGGCAGGCCCGCACAGTAGCGCGGCGGCCAGCACCGACAAACCCAGCCACTTCATCGGCGACTGACCGTGAAGCGGGCCAATTGCTTCTGGGGTTCGGACCACTCCGGCGCCAGTTCCGCCGCCTTCTGATAGGCCAGATAGGCTGCAGTCGGGTCATCAAGCCCTTCATGGGCAATGGCTCGGTTGAACCACGCCTTCGCCGGCTCATCGACACCAAGCGCCATACCCCGATCGATTTCCGAAAGGCCCTCTGCATATTTCGCCTGGGCGATCAGGCTGGCGCCCCAGTTGACATGGGCTTCGCCAAGGTCCGGCTTCAGGCGAAGAGCCGAGGCAAAGTCTGCGCGGGAGTCGTCATAGGATTTGCGCCGCAGCTTCAGGACGCCGCGATTGACGAAGGTGCCGGCGCGATCCCGAGGTCCCATGGCCTGGGTCTCCAGGGCGATGGTGCAGGTCTCGATGGCCTTGGGATCCGACCTGCCGGCGATGGCCGCCTTCGAACAGACCGTCGCCAGGCCCGCGCCGAGAACCACGGAGGCAGCTGAAGCGGGCTGTGTTGCGCCAAGCAAGGCAACCACGGCGACTGTCGCCGAGGCCAGAACGACTGAACGGGGCATTTTCTTTTGCTCTCCCCAACATTCGATTTATGTCTGATTTGAGGATACCACAGTTCATCCGGCGAGAAGATTACATTTTGGTCCGCAGACCGGTCCCATGCCCGGCCCCCACCTACCAATCTCGCTCAATCTCTCCGGTCAGGGTCAGCCAAGGATGCGCTCGCTCTTCGTAAACGGCCCGAACCGGAGCCGGAAAGCCGGGATCGGCAAAGGCGCCGACGGCGATCGCCACTGCGTCGGGAGCTTCGGAGTTCCACCACAAAAGAGTGGTGGCGCAGACCGGGCAGAAGGAAAAAGTCGCATGCGACCCGCCATCCCCGACGCGGACATACTGGCCGGAGACGCCACGGACAGCGACGCGATCCGCGTCATAGCGGGCCTGCACGCCAAAGGCGCTGCCCGTTCGCTGTTGGCAAGCCAGACAGTGACAGACGCTGACCCGGACAGGATCACCCTCGCAGACAGCGGTGAGGTTGCCGCAGACACAGGAAGCGATCCGAACGCTGATCACGCAGCGGGCGACAGGAAACGCGGACGGTCGCCCAGGACTGTGGCCCGGGTCATGACCCGGCGATGGGGCAGGAAATCATCCACGGCACGGTGTTGGGTATTGCGATTGTCCCAGAACGCGACGTCGCCGGGTCTCCAGCGCCAGCGCACCACGAACTCCGGCTTCTGTACATGGACGTTCAGGAAGGCCATCAGCGCCTGGCTTTCTTCCCGGCGAAGGCCCTTGATGCGGCGTGTGAAGACCGAATTGACGAACAGTCCCTGCTCTCCCGTCTCCGGATGGGTCCGGACGACCGGGTGGGTAACAGGCGGATTCTCGGCGACCGCCCTTTCATAGCGCTCCCGCCCGGCCTGCGACCCGGCCAGCCCCTGGGCGGTAAAGGCATAGGCAAAGTCATGCACGGCTTCCAGGTCCTGCAGGAAGCGTTGCATGGGCGTCGACAGGGCATCAAAGGCGGCCGTCATCGAGGCCCACATCGTGTCGCCGCCGGTGGGCGGAAGCTGCCGCGCCGCCAGGATCGACCCCATGGGCGGGGTATCGATGAAGGTAACGTCTGTGTGCCAGAAATTGTTGTCAGTGGGGTTATCGACGTGATTGTCGATGATCATGATCTCTGGATGAGCGTCATTGCGATCATAGAGGGGATGGATATGCAGATCCCCGAAGCGGGCGGCGAAATCGCGCTGTTGCCCGGGCGTGAAATCCTGTTCCTCGAAAAAGATGACCTTGTGCGCCAGAAGCGCCGCGCGGATTTCGCCGATCAGGTCATCGCTCGCTGGCTCCGCCAGGTTCACGCAACGCAAGACGGCGCCGATCGCCGGACTCAGCGGTTCGATCCTCAGGGTGTTGGAGCGGTTCATACCGAGCTTTCAGGGTTGGGAGCCGTACTATTGTCTTGGGTCGGGAGCGGGGCCTTGATCGCCGGTTCCACCCCCGGCCTTGAAGGGCTCGCAGCCGATCCGCCGACCATGACCAGCGCCAGGTCCTCCACTCCGTCCCGATCCTGAAGCTGGCGACGAACCTCGGCATGGCTCATGGCATCCAGGCGATAGCCCTTCAGGATCAGGATTGCCAAGACAGCAAGGGCCGCCGGCACAACGGAAAAGATCACGCTGAGCATCAACAGGGCCTGTTCACTGTTGGTCACCCCGGCCTTGGCGTCAAATCCGGCGCTGGCCAACAGCGAGGTGGACAGAATGACGGCGGTGGCGGAGCCAATCTTGATCGAGCCGGTCAGCAGGGAAAACAAAAGCCCGGACTGGTCATGTCCGGTCTTCAGCCGCACCTCGTCATTGACGTCGGCCATCATCGCCTTGAGCAGGATCGAACCCGCCGAAAACGGCAGGCCGGCCAGGAACATGATCAGGATGCTGTAGCCCAGGCCCTCAGGAGCAATCAGGACCGACAGCTGCGCCAGGGCATAGGCGCCCGCCGCAATCATCAGGGCCCCGTGCTTGCCCACCCGCCCGGCCAGCCGGGTCCACAACGGCGCTCCGACCAGCGCGCCGACAAAATAGACCAGAAGCAGTTGCGCCGCCTGGCCCCTGGCATAGCCGTGAACCGCGTCGAAATAGAAGAAGAACAGGGTCCCCGCCAAAGCCGGTCCTGTGCCGAGTAGAATGTCCGCGCCCAGAAGACGCAGGGCGCTGGGCTGACGGAAGATCTGCAGGATGGACCCAAATCCCAAGGGCTTGGCGGCTACCCGGGCGGGCGGCTCGGCAATCGCCAGCAGCGCCAGAAGCATCGCCGGCGGCAGGGTCAGGATCACGAACCAGCCCATACCCTGGACACCTTCGGCGTCACTGGCGCCAAAGACCTGCTCCAACAGGACAGGCAGGGCCAGGATCAACAACATGCCGCTGACGGTGAAGGCCTGCCACCAGCCGTAGATTCGGGAGCGCTGCATGTAGTCCGGAGCGGCCTGCGCCGCCCAGGCCATGTGGGCGAGCTGGGCCATGGATTGGCCCATGAACCCCAGGATCAGCCAGATCAGGATGTATCCGGCGCTAACGCCGGGCTGAGCCATGAACAGCATGTAGATGGCCAGCATGGACAGGGGCGCGCCAGCTGCAAACCAGGGACGAAACCTGCCAAACCGGGTCCGGGTTCGATCCATGGCAAAGCCAAGAACGGGATCGAACCAGAGATCGAAGAGGCGGACGAGGCCAAAGGCCCAGCCCACCGCCGCCAGGCCAACCCCCAGGTCACGCGCATAGTAGTTGGGAAGATAGATGGTCACTGGCAGCATCATGGCGGCCAAGGGCAGGCAGGGCGCAGAAAATGCCGCCACACGCCAGTTGCTATGCCTTTCAGCCATCACCCGTCCAATCCTCCCGGTATTTTCCTGCATGTTGGACGCAGGACTGGTTGCAGAGCAAGGCCTTCCCCCCTTTTCGGGCGAAGCAAACATGCCCGCCAGGGCTGAAGCTCATTCGGTACTGCAGGGACAGGGGGAGACGGCCTGTGACCCAATACGCCAAACGGGACAGCGGCATCGAACCGGGCGAGCACATCTGGCGGGTCGAGTCCGAAACTCTGGTCTGGACCCGGCCTTCCGGTGAAACCGTCACCCTTCTGTGGCGGGACGTGATCAGCCTGAGGATCGCGTTTGCGGCAACCCGATGGAAGCCGCGACGCCATCTCTTCGAGCTTGGGACCCGACAGGGACTTTGCCTTGCTCTGGACAACTGTCACTTTGTGAGCTTCGGCAGGTTTGAGGACCGTACCTCGACCTTCACGCCCTTTGTACGGGCCTGTATCGCAAAGGTGGCCGTGGCGGCGCCGCGCGCCGTGGGCCGGATCGGCGCCCGTCCCGCTGTCTATCTCAGTCAATTGGCGTTTGCCGGCGTCGCCTTCGCCTTGCTGCTGATGGTCCTGGTGGCGCTACCCACGCCGATCGGCGTGCTGGTGGTCGTCAAGCTGCTGCTGATCCTGGCCGGCCTGCCCATGCTGATCCACTGGGCCATCAGATCACGGCCTCGCCGTGCTGAAATGAGCGCAGATGGGCTGGGTACAGCCCTTCCCCCGGCCGACGGTGCGACCTGAAAGGGCTGCAGCAAAGCCTCAGTGTTCCCGGCCGGATTTCCAGAAGGTCTGCAACAAGGGTTCCAGCAGATAGTCCAGGGCGGAACGCGCCCTCAGCGGGATCAGGATTTCAACCGGCAAGCCGGCCTGGAGTCCGGTCCGCGCCCCGCGGACCTTGCGAATTCGCTCCATCTCGGCCTCCGGCACCGAAATTTCTCCGCGGAAAAATCGCTGGCCCGACTGCTCGTCAACGAAGCTGTCGGCGGACAGCTTGGTCAGAACGCCCTTGAGGATCGGCAGGTCACGCTCGTGCAGCGAGGTGAACCTCACCTGGGTCTCTTGTCCAAGCCGCAGATCATCAGCGTCAGCCGGCGAGATGCTGGCCTGAATGACCAGGGCGCGGTCCTGGGGAACGATTTCCATCAGGGTCGCACCGGGCGCCAGAACGCCGCCGACCGTGAAAACCGTCATGCCGACAACCTTGCCCCCGGCCGGTGCGCGGATCACAGCCTTACCCAACTGGTCCCGGATCGCACCCAGCTTGGGCTGAAGCTCGTCCAGCCGAACCTCCACATCCCGTAGCTGACCGGTCACTTCCTCCACCACCTGCCGGTCGATGGACAGAAGCTGCATCCGAGACTCGCCTATGGCTTCCCTTGCCCGGGCCACCTGAGCCCGAAGCGAGCCGGCGTCCCCGGTCAGGGATGCCTCTTCACGCTCCAGCGCCCGGACGCGCGTCTCCGGCGCATAGCCCTGTTCGGCCAGCCGGCGCACCCCCACCAGTTCCTCGGCGATCAGACGCAGCTGTTCGGCATTGGCGTCCAGCTGCCGCTGATAGCCATTGATCTGTTCGTCCAGCTGACTCATCCGCTGGTTCAGAACCCCCTGCTGCGCCGCCACAGACGATTTGCGAGCCGCAAACTGCTGGCGCTGAAGGATCATGGCTTCATTGGCGAGAATCCGGTCAGCGAGTCCCAGCCCGGCAAATTCTGAAGGCGTCGGCACATCGGCAGCCTGGGTCCGCTCTGCATTGAGCCTTGATCGCTGAGCCAGCAGAGACATGACCTCGCCGGACATGGCCCGCTCGTTCGCGCCGATCTCCGTGGTCGAAATCTCGGCCAGGGCCTGGCCCTTGGCGACGGTCTGGCCATCCGTCACGTGAATGACGGTCACCACGCCGCCATCGCGAATCTGGACAGCCTGACGGTTGCCCGCCACGGCGATGACCCCTTGCGCATAGGCGGCGGCGTCCAGCCTTGCGATGGCCGCCCAGCCCAGAAACAGGCCGAAAAACACGAGGACGACAATCGCGCCAAGACGAAGCTCGCGTTGCGGATTGTCGGTCAGGGGCGCCTTGGGCCGAGCCTCGGCCTCGGCTTCAGCAGCGGCCGGCTTTTCTGCGATCTCTTCGGCTGCGCTCATTGCGGACCTTTGAGTTCAACGACATTTGACGCCGGCGCAGGCCGCGCTGCGCCCGACATGGCGGCCATCACTTCGGCCCGGGGACCAAACCGCTCAACGGCCCCATCCCGGAGGACCAACAGGCTGTCGACGACCGAAAGCACGCCGGTTCGATGGGCGATGACAACGATGGATGCGCCCCGCGCCTTGACGCTGACGATGGCGCGGCCAAGCGCCGCTTCCCCTTCCGCATCCAGGGCCGAGTTGGGTTCATCCAGAACGACCAGAGACGGCTGGCCGTAGAGGGCGCGGGCCAGGGCAACCCGCTGGGACTGTCCGGCGGACAGACCCCTGCCGCCATGGGCGAGCAGGGTGTCGTAACCCTTGGGCAGTCGCAGGATCAGATCATGGACACCAGCGGTCTGGGCCGCCTCGACAACGGCCGCATCGATGGCCTGGGGATCGCCGCCATTCCAGACATCGAAGCGCGAAATGTTGTCCCGCACGGTCCCTGCGATCAGTCCGCTGTCCTGGGGCAGGTAGCCGATATGCCGGCCCAGCCGATCAGGGTCCCAGTCTGCGAGGTTGGCGCCGTCCAGGCGAACGACACCGGAATCTGGCGAAACAGCGCCTACGGCCACACGGGCCAGGGTCGTCTTGCCGGCCCCGCTGGGCCCCACAACGCCGAGGGCTTCACCCGCCTTGATGGCGAAGGAGGTCCCTTTCAACAGCAGTCCGTCGCCGCCCGGGGCACGCAGCGCGACCCTGTCAAACTGCAGGGCGCCCTTGGGATCAGGCAGCTTTGTCCGGGGTGTTTCAGACTCTTCCTTGGAAAAGATTTCGGCCAGGGTCTTCAGGGCGCCCTGGGCCTGGACCACCACGCTCCAGGACCCGACGACCTGTTCCACGGGCTGCAACGCACGGCTCATCAGGACCGAGGCCGCAATGATCGCTCCGGCCGAGATCTGCCGTTCGACGGCCAGCCAGGCGCCCAGTCCCAGGGCTGCGGACTGCAGGAACAGGCGCATGAACTTGGTCGCAGACGCGTAGACCCCACCCGTGAACTGCGCCTCGCCGGCCATGCCCAGACCGAGCCTGCGATCCGTCAACTGGCGTTCGCGCAGCGCGCCGCGCATACCCATGGATCGGACCACGTCGGCATTCTGGGCCGCCGCCTCCTGGGACGCATAGGCCGCATTCACGGCGCGATTGGCGTTCTGCGATTTGGTCTTCGTCGCCCGCTCATTGAACAGCGCCAGACCGACCAGAATGACCCCTCCGGCAATGGTCAGGGCGCCGAGGGCCGGGTGAATCATGAAGGCGACGATGACGTATAGCGGCGTCCAGGGGGCATCCAGGAAGCCGAGCGCCGCCTGGCCGGAAATGGCCTGACGCAGCAGATCGAACTCGCGCATCCCCTGGACGGGCGCGCCCGGCGCAGACCGGGCCATCAATCGCTCGAGGATCGGCCCCGCCAGCAGCTTGTCGAGCCGGAGCCCGACCCGAACCAGCAACCGCGCCCTGATGGCGTCGAGCATGGCCAGGGTGGCCAGGGCAAAGGCCACGACCAGTGTGATATAGAGTAGGGTCAGCAATCCGCCGGTCGGGACCACCCGGTCGTAGACCTGCATCATGTAGATGGTGGGCGCCAGGAAAAGCAGGTTCAGCAGGGCGCTGAACAGGCCAATCCCGATGAAATGCGGTCGGCACGCGATAAACGCGTCGGCCAACGGCTTGGGCAGATCAACGCTGAGAAGCTTCAAGGAAGACCCTTTGTGGCGGAGCGCAGGACCTGCAGGGGTGGAAAGGCGCTAAAGACTGGCAGCATTGGGCAAGCCGGTTAAGCGAGCGTTGTCTGACCATACACGATCCTGCTCGCAGGTCACACTCCCCAATTCGTGGATTTACAGAGGGTTGCTCGCTGGAGTCGGATTTATCGCCGCCTTCAAGGCCCGGTTTTCGGCCTCGAGTTCCGCAAGACGCCGCTTCACCGGTGCGAGCGCGGCTTCCAGTTCGGCCTCGCTGAACCGCGGAGTGATGTGTTGCGGGCAGTTCCAGTCAAAGGCCTCCACCTGGATTGCCAGAGCGCGCTCAACCTTGGCGCCATAGGTCGGATCCACGAGTTTGCTCACGGCGTCTGGATTGACGTCCGGATCCAGCACGGACAACCGACCGAGGATCTTCAGCCTGGTCCGGCGAGGATAATCCATCAAGAACAAGGCAACCCGGTCATTTCCGGCGATGTTTCCGATCGAGATGTATTGGCGGTTTCCTCGAAAATCGGCAAATGCGAGGGTCTTGTCGTCCAGAACCTTCAGAAACCCGGGGCTGCCGCCGCGATGCTGCATGTAGGGCCAACCCGTCTCTGACACGCTGGCCAGATAGAAGCTGTCACGGCGGGCGATGAAGTCCGCTTCCGCTTCAGTCAGCCGGTCATGGGTCGGTGGCCCCTCTTCGAGGCGGGCATAGGCCTTGCGACTGCCGTTCCGGGCCTGGACGGCCTGGACCGCCGGTGTTGCGGCAATCTCCAGGAAACGGTGCCCCATTGGCCTGACTCCTCGGTGTTTACGGCACGGTCGCCAAGGTTCGATATTGGCCCGCCCAGCCGGTCCGCAAGGGCGGCCAATCAGACTTCTGTCCCCCCGGACTGCGCCATGCTCCCGACAAGGCTGGGCTGCTGGCTCAGCGCTTTCCTTCGCCCGGACCTGGAGGCTGTCCCGCGATAAGCTGACCTGAGACTATGGCATGTTGCCCGCAACAAAAAGGAGCCCCGCGCTTGTGACGCGGGGCTCAGGCCGGAGGTGGTTGGCGTCCGAGAAGCCGTGACCTCAAGCCACGGAACGGAAGCCCTGTCTGGCGCGCCAGCGGCCCCCGGTCCTTGATTCAGGTCAAGCCGGCGATCAGCCAGGCAAGGTGGCGATCCTTGAAAGGAAAGCTTCGAACCGGCTCAGGGCAGCGACGCTGGCCGCCTCGTCGAACCGGATCGGCAGCCGGGCCTTGATGCCGGGTTCGTCAAAGGCATGGGTGGCCTCGACCCCCCAGAGTTCCACATCGCACCCCGCCTGGATCGGCGCCGCGAACGCGCGCATGTAGCCGCGAACACCCGAAAAGTGATCCTGGGTCGGTATGACGCCGAACACCCTCGGCGTCCGGAGCCAGGGTTTGCGCCAGCTACGGGCCACAAGTCCCACATAGGGATAGGCGAGGAACAGTCCCCGGACTTCGTCAACCGGCCAGGCAATGGAATCGGACATGTTCAACCGGGGCGACCCGTCCAACATCGCCGTCATCAGATCCATCAAGGCCCAGGATCCATGGCTCCACCCCGTCAGAACGATTCTCCGCGGGTCGACGCCGCTCAGCTGACTCGCCCCCCAGATCGCAGCGGCGACATCGCCGGCGCGAGACTTTCCCCGAAACATCAGGCCTGTGCAGACGAAGATCTGAGCCCACCGCCGGCTCCATCCCCTCGGGCCGTAGCTGTCGATGATCAGCACCCGCCATCCCGCGCGCACGGCAGTCTCGGCATAGGTCCGGATATGAGACCTGACCCCGCCGCATCCATGAAACATCAGAACGGTTGGAAAGGGGCCAGTCTCTGCCGGGGCCAGGTCGATGACGTGGCTCCACAGCCTGGACCAGCGCCGGGCCGTCGAGTCCCTTTCGAACATGCTCCGCCCCCCGCCGAAAGTTTGGCAGGACGTCGCCTTGCAGGAAAGACCAAGTCTATCCTGTTCAGGCGAATTCTTTGCGACCGATCCTTGTCAGGAACCCGGTCCACCGGTCCTCCGCCTGCCGGGCGAGATCAGGATCAAAGGTCATGGGGGCCGTCGCGCCGGGTTCGTCGAAGGCATGAGAACCCTGCGCAACCCAGGTCTCGAGCGGCACCTCCTGCCTGGCAAGGGAGGCATAGACCGCCCTGGCCGCCGCAGCGCTCGAAATATGGTCCCTGGCGGCGATCAAGCCGAAGGTCGGCGGTCGATGGCGCCAGGGCCTCCGGCGCGTTCGGACAATGGATCCGACGAACGGATAGACCAGAAACAGACCCGCAACCTTGTCACGCAGGGACAGCTTCGGGTCGGCCAGTCCTGCCAGGCCCTTCCGGTCATTCTCGAAGGTCATGAGATCCATGATCGACCAGGAGCCATGGCTCCAACCGGCCAGTACGATCGACTCAGCGTCCACATCGGCCCGCTGACTGACCCCGTGCAGCGCCGCCAGGATGTCGCCGGCCCTTTTGCCGCCCCGCATTCTAAGGCCGGTGCAGATCATGCACATGGCGTAGAGACGGCCCCATCCCCGGGGCGCGAAGGAGTCCACAACAAAGGCTCGCCATCCCATGTCAGCCGCCAGACAGGCGTATCGGGCCATGTGATCCCGAACACCGCCACAGCCGTGGAACAGCAAGACGGCCGGCCGCGGACGTGTGTCTTCCGGTCCAAAGACCTCGATGTGCGGACTCAACCTTTGCCAGCGATCGTCTGTTGTATCCACGTTCATGATCGTGGCGGTGTCAGGCTGAAGGGTTGGGAAACCGTCTGAAAGACCGGCAGGGCTTCATGTTGCGCGCTATGGGCCGCGAGAGCCGGAAAATCGCCAAGCGTGACCACTGTCGGTGTCGCTTCGGACACAAACCGCAGCATGGTCGCCAGCATGACGTCGGCATGGCTCAGAATGGAGCCGAACCAGCCCTCAACCGGGCGCTCCGACCTTTCACGGTCGAGCAAGGCCAGGGTCTCCAAGACCTGGGCCCGACAGCGCTCGACCCAGATCTCGGCCGGCGCCTCCCGAAAGGCGCCCTCATAGACAAGGCTGACAGCCTTGTCGGCGACCCCCGCAGCCAGGGCGCAGACCCGCAGGGCCTCGCGCCGATCCGGACCGGTCCGCGCGATCAGGGCGCGATCCGGCCCGACGATATCGTCGAGGCTGTCCAGGATGGCGGCGCTGTCCACCAGCACCTGGTCATCGTCCATCACCAGGGTCGGCACCCGCCGCAGCGGATTGACCCTGGCAATCTTGTCGACGTCGCCAAACCCCGCCCAGGGCAGATGCTCGAAGGGGAGGTCGTAGAGCGTCAGGGCAATGGCCACGCGACGAACGAACGGGGAATCATACTGTCCGATCAATCGCATGGCTGGGTCCCGTTCGTCCGCTACAGCACCCAGTTCCCGGTCAGGCCGGTGACGTCGCCGGTGAACAGCAGGGCGAAGTCCGCCCTGGAGTCACCGTTCACATCCGCCAGAAGCTGCGTCTGACCGGTCACAGCATTGAAGGCCAGGGTGTACTGTCCTGCGATGCCGGAGAAGGCGCCGGTCAGGGAGAACGCCTGGTCGCCGGCCAGAGACGTGTTGGCGTCGATCGCCGACAGATCCAGAATGTCCGCCGCGGCCAGATCGGTGATCAGGTCGGTGTTGGACCGGGTGGAATCCGACGTCGCCAGATAGACAAAACGGTCCTTGCCCGCGCCGCCTGTCAGGGTGTCAGCACCACCGCCGCCGGTCAGGCGGTTGGCTACGCTGTCGCCGGACAGATTATCTGCGAATTTTGAACCTGTCAGGTCTTCAAAGCCGGACAGGGTGTCGATCCCCGCCCCGACGGTGTTCTGGGCCGTTGACAGAGCCAGGCTGACCGTCACGCCGGAGGCTGCCGATGCGTAGCTGACCAGGTCCGTGCCGGCCTCGCCATTCATCACGTCATCACCCGCACCGCCGTCGATGATGTCGCTGTTACCGCCACCCAGCAGGACATTGGCGCCGGCATCGCCAGTGAGAACATCACGGAAGGCCGACCCGGTGACATTCTCGATGCTGACCAGGCTGTCCTTGCCAGCGCCCCCTGACGACTGCCCCGTCAGCAAGTTCACGGTGACCGCCGAGGCTGCTGTGACATAGCTGGCGGTATCGAGACCGTCACCGCCATTGAGGGCGTCGTTGCCCTTGCCGCCATCCAGGATGTCGTCGCCGGCCAGGCCCGTAATCAGATTGACCAGGCTGTTGCCGGTCAGTGTGTCGCCCAGCGCCGAGCCCTCGAGGTTCTCAATGTCCTTGAGGGTGTCCAGGCCGGCGCCCAGGGTGTCCTGGGCCACCGCCAGGGCCAGACTGACCGTCACCGCCCTGAGGGAGGTTCCATAGCTGGCGACATCGATACCCTTGCCGCCGTCCAGCAGGTCTGCGCCCTCGCCGCCATCCAGGAAGTCGTCCCCGGCGAAACCGGCCAGGCTGTCATCACCCAGACGTCCAAACAGGGCGTTTGCGCTGTCATTGCCACTGAAGGTGTCGGCCAGAGCCGTTCCGTAGAGATCCTCGATCCCGGAGATCTTCACCAGGCCGAAATTGATGTTCTGGGAAGCCGTGACCGCCAGTTTGACCGTGACGCCCAGTCCGCCGACCGGCGCGACATTGTTGAAGTCGATCCGGTCCCGGCCCAGATCCCCGGCAATCACGTCGTCGGCAGCCACAGGCGGGTCGATTGCCGGACCCAGGCTGGAGCCGTAGAGGAAGATGTCATCGCCATCGCCGCCATACAGCTTGTCGGCGCTGGCGCCGTTGTAGAAGGTGTCGTTTCCGGCCTCGCCATAGAGGGTGCTGCTGTCGAAGCCTCCGCTCAGGAAGTCATCGCCATCGCCGCCATAGAAGGTGTTGGCGCCATAGTTGTCGAAGATCCGGTCCGATCCTGCGGTTCCCCGGATGGTGTCGTTAAACAGGGTGCCAAAGACTCCATACTCCTCGAACCCGTCGTAGCTCCCGCCGCTCAGCGCCGCGAGGATGGCCGAGGCGTCGCCCGTCGACAGGTCGAGATCAAGCGCGGCGTCGGACGCGACGAACGAAACGAAAAGCCGGTCGAAATCCGCCCCTCCGGAGGCGATGTCGCCCTGACCGACATAGACCACGTCGTTGCCGGCGTCGCCGGTGAGGGTGTCGATCGCCAGATCGTCATGGGCCAGGCCCAGTATGGCGCCGGTCACCGGATCAACGGCCACCCCGGTCAGCATGTTGAAGTTGGCTCCGTGCCACAGCACGTCGAAACCATCTCCGCCAATCAAGGTGTCGGCGCCAAGTCCGCCAACGACATTGTCATTGCCGGCGCCCATATCCATCCGGTTGGCCAGTTCGTTGCCGCGCATGGCGTCATTGAAGCCGGTGCCGATGGCGTTCTCGATCCCGATAAGGGTGTCATTCTCACCGCCCGCACCCTGAACGATCCCCTGGACAGAAAGGTTCAGGAACATGCCGGCGGTGCGATAGGCGTAGCTGACCGTATCGATGCCTGCCCCCCCATCGAGGATGTCGGAGCCTGCGCCTCCGGTCAGGATATCGTCCGCGCCGCCGCCAACCAGTCGGTCGTTTCCGGCGCCGCCGTTGAGGATGTCGTTGCCGAAGAGGTTGAGGTCCTCCTCGAACTGGGTGATCGGACCGGACCCGCCCTGATTGTTGAAGGTAGCAATCGCGATCCGGCCGTCACCCAGCAATAGATCGTCGCCGTCGCCGCCGTTGAGGGTGTCGCCGCCCTCGCGTCCCGCAATCACATTGTTGCTGCCGTCACCGGTCAGGACATCGTCAAAGCTCGAACCGGAAAGGTTCTCGATGCCGGACATATTGACCGTCGAGGTCCCGTTGACCGTCTGGGCGGCGCCCTGAAGTAGCAAGGAGGCCACCACGCCGCCGACGAAATCCTGATTGTTGAAGAGGGACAGGCAGTCCGTCCCGATGCCGCCCGTGACGGTGGTCTGGCCCGCCCCGACCTCCAGAAGATCGTTGCCGTCCCGGCCGTCCAGAATGTCGTTGCCCCCGATGCCCCAGAGCCAGTTGTCACCGCCATTGCCCGACAGGCTGTCACCGAAAGCCGTTCCCGAAACATGCTCGATGCTGATGAAGGTATCCAGGCCGTGGCCGGTGTCCTGTTGCCCGGCAATAGCCAGGTCCACAGATGTCCCGGTCTGGGGATCTGTCGGGATCAGGAACATACTGACCCGGTCCAGGCCGTCGCCGCCGTCCATGACGTCGTTGCCTTCGCCGCCGGACAGGAAATCATCGTCCAGCCCGCCCAGAAGGGTATCATTGCCGCTACGACCCCGCAGGAAATCACCGCCGATGCCGCCGACCAGGGTATCGTCACCGTCCTCGCCGATCAGCAGGTCATCCCCGCCAAGTCCGGTCAGGACGTTGTTTCCGGCGTCGCCCCGGAGCGTGTCGCTGACGGTCGAACCGATGACGTTCTCGATGCTTGTCAATGTATCGTTGCCGGCATCCCCGTTCGTGAACCCGGTCGCTAGATTGACCAAGACGCCCACGGAATTCGGCGAATTCTCGTAGCTGGCCGTATCTGTCCCAGCCCCCCCATTGATCACATCATTGCCGGTCCCGCCCTCGATGACGTCGTTGCCGTCCCCGCCATTGAGGATGTCGTCTCCCCCAAGGCCAGTTATGATGTCGTCTTCGGGGCCACCCGTGAGGGTCTCGGGATTCTCGGTTCCGGGGATCACGGCCATGGAAATATTTTCCTGCAAGCGGATGTCTTTGAGGCATCTGAGGTCTCAGCTTCGCCTCAGCGAAGGCTGTTCGCCCCAAAGGCGAGCAGAATACTCGAGTCTGCAAATATACCGGCGAAATCCCGTTTGGCCAGTGCCCGTCCCAAGGGGTCAATCAAGGAGAGGGCTGGAATGACTGCCTTACCCTGGGGAGGGTCGCGGTCAGTGACTTTGCCGACAAAGTGGCAAGCGCGACAACAGTTCGAATGTTTACGGAGGAAAGTCCCTGCGCTTTACTGTCGCATTCCGGACGATTAGGGATTGCCCATGACTGACGGTGAATCCACGAAAACGTCCATGAATCATGGCCCTGCAAGCCCGGAAACGGTCGTGCCAAGGCCGTCTGCCCGTCGCTCCCTTCGTGGGCACTCTGCCGACAGGATTCCCGAAATCCTTGACGCTGCCGCGACCGAGTTTGCCGAGTCAGGCTTCCTTGGCGCGCGCATGGACGACATCGCCGCCCGGATCGGCGTGACCAAACCGGTCATCTACCAGCATTTTCGAAACAAGCAGGCGCTGTTCGAGGCCCTGATGGACAGGGATATTGTCTCGCCCACGTCAGACTTGGCTGAGTCTGTCAGCCATTGGACAGGGCCCCTGAAACCCCTGCTTGAGGCGGTAACCCTGCAGATTGCCAGGGAACTTCCCAACTCGACAAAGGCTCGGAACCAGTTCCGTCTGGTCGTGACCGAAAGTCACCGCGCGCCGATGTCCGAGGCCCGTTTTGCAAGGGCCGGCCAACACCCCCTGCTGGTCGCCGTGTCGGACCTGTTTGCTGTGGCCATGACAGACGGTCGGATGCGGCCTGCCGACCCGATTTTGGCCGGCAGAGAGTTTTTCGCTCCGTTTTTTGAATCAGGCGTCATGCTTCTGATCTTTGGCCTGCAGCACTGGGAAGAATGGCGCGGCGAGGCCTTTATGGTCCACTGCTTCGAGTCCTTCTGCCGCAGCTACGACATCACTGGCTAGGCCTGCGGACCGGCGACCAGGCCGGCGGCCTGTCGCGCCAGCGCCTCGATGCCGGACCAGTCGCCCGCCTCGACCATGGCCTTGGGCGCAATCCAGCTTCCACCGACACAGACAACATTCTCCAGGGCCAGATAGGCCGGGGCGTTCTGCAGGGAGACGCCGCCGGTCGGGCAGAAGGTCAGTTGCGGCAACGGCCCGTGAAGCGCCTTCAGAAGGGCCTGGCCGCCTACGGCCTCGGCGGGAAACAGCTTCGCGAAAACATGGCCTGCCTCGATGGCCGCCATGGCCTCGGTCGCGGTGGAAACCCCGGGCAGAAGCGGAATGGGCGTTTCACGCGACAGGGCTGCAGAAAAGCCGGGGCTGACCGCAAACCGCGCGCCGGCATGGGCGCAGTCCTGTGCTTGACCGGGATTCAGCACGGTTCCCGCCCCGACCAATGCGCCCTCGACCTCCTCGGCAATCAACCGGATGGCCTCCAGCGCGACCGGGGTCCGCAAGGTGATTTCCAGGAGGGGCAGGCCGCCGGCCACCAGGGCGCGGGCCAGGGGCGCCGCCTGGTCCAGGCGATCGATCACCAGAACCGGCACCACCGGCGCCAGCTTGAGCATCTGTTCCAGGGTCATGCAGAGGTTTCCTCTAGGCGCGCTGCCTGGCCGCGGCCAACAGCGCTGATCGCGGAAGACGGATCGGATGAAACGGCGCGGCGCCGGGAAGTGCCCCATCCTGCGAAAGGCCGCTGCCCTCCCTTGGTCATTCGGCCGCCCTGAATACTGACGCGCCCCTGTCCGCCGGACCTGAAGCAGCCCGGAAATGGCCAAACAGCTCGCGCCCAAATCCCCAGTGCGAGTTTCGGTCGGCGGCGGCCGGCCGGCTGGCCAGTTCCTGCGCCGAAACCTTCAGCTCCAGGGTCCCTGATTCGGCGTCCAGCCTGAGGATGTCGCCGTCCTGCACCCGGGCCAACGGGCCACCGTCCAGCGCCTCAGGGGTCAGATGCAGGGCGGCGGGCACCTTGCCCGAGGCGCCGGACATTCGCCCGTCGGTGACCAGCGCCACCTTGAAACCCCTGTCCATCAGTACCCCGAGGGCCGGGCTAAGGCCATGCAGCTCCGGCATCCCGTTGGCGCGGGGCCCCTGGAAACGCACAACCGCGACCAGATCGCGATCGAGGTCTCCCCGCTGGAAGGCGGCGGCCAGATCCTCCTGATTGTCGAACACCACGGCCGGCGCCTCGATGACCCGCTG
>CAMAVA010000037.1 GCA_945861515.1 Brevundimonas vancanneytii
GTCCCTGGTCTGTTGCGGGTTATCGCGATCCGGCTTGGAATTCACCAGATCGCGCCTGCAGTTGCCAGGCCGGTTTAGGGGCGTCATCAGGGTCAGTCGATTACCCAACGGGTAATTCCGGAGAGGGCGGCGTCCTTCACGGACTGATCACCCCGGCCGCTTTGACGCCGGGCGGAAAAATCCGGCAGGACGCCGTCAGAGGGCACTTTTCAAATACAGGGCCAAGGCCCCGCCGTCAGGACGGCGCAGGCGCCCTCAGCGTCGCTTCATCAGGCCCAGGAGGAACAAGAGGATCACCGCGCCAACGACAGCGGCTGCCAGGCTGGCGATCCAGCCGCCGTAGCTGACGTTCAGGAGGTCGACGATCAGGAACTTGCCCAGCAAGGCCCCCAGGATACCGACCACCAGGTTGGTGATCAGACCATGGTCCCGCTTCATGATCTTTTCCGCGATCCAGCCGGCCAGGATGCCGATGATGATCGTGCCAATCAGGCCCACGCCTATCATGTTGAATAGTCTCCAGTTGTCAGCAGCCCGAAACGCCCGGGCCGGTCACAAGGTTCCTGCCCTCGCGAGAAGACGGGGACCGGGCGGCAGATCATGGCCCTGCCGGTCAGGCCCCCTGTGCCGGAGCCGGCCCGTCGGCTTGAGGGTTGCCGCCCGGCTCCAGGCGGCGGCTGGCGATGGCCAGGACAAGGGCTGCGGCCAGGGCCGACAGGACCGAGCCGCCGATCACCCCCAACTTGACCTCCACCTGCTCGGGCGAGTCCACCGCGGCGGGAAAGGCCAGCACCCCGATGAAAAGGCTCATGGTGAAGCCGACGCCGCACAGAAGGGAGACGCCATAGACCTGCAGCCAGCTGGCGCCGCTGGGCCGCGCCCCGATCTTCAGGGCCGAGGCCAGCCAGGCCATGCCCAGGACGCCGACCTGCTTGCCGAAGAACAGGCCAAGGGCGATCGCCACCACCAGGGGGGCAAAGACCTGGTCGAGGGTGAGGCCGGCAAAGGAGACCCCGGCCTTGGCGAAGGCGAACAACGGCAACACCAGGAAGGCGTTCCACGGATGCAGGTCGTGCATCGCCTCCTTCAGCGGGCTCTGGTGATCTTCCCGGCGCGGGGTGATCGGCACAATCAGGGCGAAGGCCACGGCGGTGAGGGAGGTGCTGATGCCGGACTGCAGGGTCAGGTACCAGACGGCTGCAAAGGCCAGGACCCAGAGGGGGGCGGCGATCCGTATCCGCTGGGCGGCGACACCGCCGATGAACAGCAACCCCAGGGCCCAGAACAGCGGCGTCCAGTTGGCGCCCTCGCTGAACAGCAGGGCAATCAGGGCGATGGCCCCCAGGTCATCGACGATGGCCAGGGTCAGGAGGAAGATTCGCAGGGACGAGGGCAGGCCCTTGCCGACAAGGCCGAAAATGGCCAGGGCGAAGGCGATGTCCGTGGCCAGCGGGATGGGCCAACCCTGATGCGGCGCGCCGATCACGCCCGACAGCAGCAGATAGACCGCTGCAGGGCCCGCCATGCCGCCGAGGGCCGCGAGGACCGGGGTGGCCAGCCGGCGCGGGTCGCTCAGCTCGCCGCGCAGGATCTCGTACTTGATCTCCAGCCCCACCACGAGGAAGAAGACCGCCATCAGTCCTTCCTTGATCCAGTCGGAGATCGATTCCTCCAGCCGGATGGGGCCCAGCTGCAGGACATGCTCGCTCTTGAGCCAGGCGAAATAGTCGGCCGACCAGGGGGAATTGGCGACAACAAGGGCTGCCACGGCGGCGAGCCCCAGCACGGTGCCGGATGCGGCCTCGGTCTTGAGGCATTCGAGAGTCAGTCTGCGCGCCACGGCGGCCTCCATCAAATGCTGAAGCGTTCGTGACGCCAGGTTATCGACGGGCGTCTGACCGGGTTCGCAAGCCTTGGCTGCGCCGGCCTGGCCGCAAGGCGACCTGATGTCTGGACCTTAATATAGAGAAGAACCGTCGGCGCGCCAGCCTGGACCGTCCGGCCGGCGGGTTGAATCGGGCGATGGCCAGGGTCAGCAATGCCGTCTCGACCCTTGGGAAGCGTTGCGCTAAGCCAGCACAGGGGCGCCAGGCGTGGACGAGGGGGCAAGGGGCTGACGGACATTCCCGAGATCATCGTCCCGGGCGGAAGCCAGGCGCCGGCCGGCAGGCGCGCGCCGCCACAGCCCGGCATCCGGCTGTCGCTGGGCGTGACCGGCCATCGCCTGAGCAATGCCGCCTTTGCCGCCAATGTCTCGGCGGTCGCCCAGACCCTGTCGGCGGTGTTCGACATCATGGCCAGTGCCGTGGCCGCCACGCCGCCGCTGGCCGCAGGGGCGGTCCCGGCTCCGGTCCGATTGCATTCCATGATGGTCGACGGCTTCGACCAGATGGCCTCGCACCAGGCCCTGGAGCGGGGTTGGGAACTGGTTGCGCCCCTGCCCTTTGGCCAGGCGCTGAACGCCTCCATCAATGCGCGTCCTGACTCGGCCGAAGAGGCAGGGTTTCTGCTGACCGGACAGGGCGCCTGCAGCGCCGGAACGCTCGCCAGGGCCCAAGCCATCACCGGGCTGCTGGCGCAGGCGCGTGTGTTTGCCCTGGCCGATGCCGACGAGGCCATCACGGCCCTTCATCTGGCCCTCATGGAAGACCCCGGCAGCGTTCAGCGGGCCCAGGCCTACAGCGTCCAGGCCTCCGAGCGGGTTGCCCTGGCGGCGCGGGTGATGATCGAACAGTCGGACCTGATCATCGGGGTCTGGGACGGCGCCAGCACCAGCTTTGTCGGCGGGACCGGCCATACCATCGCCCTGGCCCTGGAGATGGGGGCGCCGGTGCTCTGGATCGACGCCGGGGCGCCCGAGCGGTGGCGAATCCTGAACGCGCCCGAGTCCCTGGCGGTCTCCCTGGCCGATGGCGCCGACAGCGCCGACCTCGGTGACCGCGAGGCGGCCCTGATCCGCCTTGTCCAGGAGGCCCTGCAGCCGACCGCTGGCAAGAAGCCGGACCCGCATCTCTCACCCCTGCAGGGCCTGAAAGCCCTCGACGCCGAGCGATGGAGGCCGCGCAGCAATCCTTTCTGGCATGGCTATCGCCGGATCGAGGCCCTGTTTGGCGCCGACAACCTCAAGGGTCGCCTGCGAAACCTGACCCAGACCTATGAGACGCCGGAAGACATCGCCGGCGGCAGCGCTGCGCCCCTGCTGGCCGCAGCCCGTGATCTGCCCGGCCAGGACAGCCGCTATGTTGACCAGATCAGCCGCCAGGTGTTGCGGCGGTTCGCCTGGGCCGACGGCATCTCGGCGCGGCTGTCCGACACCTATCGCGGCGGCATGATCCTGAGCTTCCTGTTCTCGGCCCTGGCGATTGTCGGCGGCCTCGCCTACCTGCCCTTTGCCAGCAGCCATGAGAAATGGATGTTCGCCCTGTTCGAACTGGCCCTCCTGGGCGGCATTCTGCTGATCACGGCCGTCGGCCAGAAGCGGCGCTGGCATGGTCGCTGGTTCGAGACCCGGCGGGTAGCCGAGTATTTTCGACATGCGCCGATCCTGCTGCTGCTGGGCGTCGCCCGGCCCCCCGGTCGATGGCCGCGCGGCGCCCACACCTCCTGGCCGGAATGGTATGCCCGCCATGGCCTGCGCGACATCGGGCTGCCGCCCGTATCCCTGACTCCAGCCTATCTTCGGGAAGCCCTGAAGACCCTGCTGCTCGACCATGTGGTCCGGCAGCGAGACTATCACCGCTACAAGGCCCGCCGCCTGAGGCAGGCGCATCACAACCTCGACAAGCTTTCGGAGGGGATGTTCGGCCTCGCCGTCGCTTCGGTCAGCGCCTATCTCCTGCTCAAGGGCGGCGGCGCGATGCACTGGATCGACAAGCAGATCGCCGCCAGCCTGTCCTACGGCTTCACCTTCCTGGGCGTGCTGCTGCCGACCTTTGGCGCCTCCATCGCCGGCATCCGATACTTCGGCGACTTCGAGCGGTTTTCGGCCATCTCCGAGGTGACGGCCGAGAAACTGGACACCGTGGCCAGCCGGATCGACCTGCTGCTGAAGGCGCCCGACACGGAGCTGACCTACGGTCGGGTCTCCGAACTGGCCCACGCCGCCGACGACATCGTCGTCAGCGAGATCGAGAGCTGGCAGGCCGTGTTCGGCGGCAAGCATATCGCCGTTCCGGTCTAGAGCATGGTACGACAGGTGTGAAACGGTTATCGAACCAGGCTCTAACACTCTGAATTAGAGCCTGTTTTTCCATTTTGATCGGTTCGATCAAAACGGAACAGGCTCTCGCCGGACGTCCACCTGGTCGGGCGACGCCCCCGCGCCCTTGACTGGCCAGGGCCACAGGCATGCCGATGCTGAAGACCGACGGCGGAATCGACCTTTCGACCTGACTCCCCTACACTCTGCACCAAGCAGAAGAAGCGCCCCGTGACCGACATCTTCCTGTCCTATAACCGCGAGGATCAGGCCCGGGCCAAGCTGTTCGCCGAAGCGTTCGAGGGTCACGGTTACAGGGTCTGGTGGGATGTCGGCCTGAGGACCGGCGAGGCCTATGACGAGGTGACCGAGGCGGCTCTGCGCCAGGCCAGGGCGGTCGTCGTCCTCTGGTCGAAACGGTCTGCGGCGTCCCGATGGGTCCGCGCCGAAGCCACCCTTGCAGACAGAAACAGGACCCTGGTCCCCTGCATGATCGAGCCGTGCGAGCGGCCGATCATGTTTGAACTTACCCAGACCGCCGAACTCAGCCACTGGTGGGGCGACCTCGAGGATCCTGCCTGGCGCCGCTTCCTGGACGATCTGCGGCTCAAGTTCGGGGATGCCGACCAGCCGGCGCCGGTCGCCAATCCGCCCCCGGCCGGCGGGCAGCCGCCCCAGGCTGCAAAACCGCCGACACAGACCAATCTGGCCGCCGGCGGCGCGGCGCTGATCGGGCGAGCGAAGGATAGCGCCGCCCTCTGCGCTGCGCTCAAGACCCATCGGCTGGTGACGATTTCGGGGCCGGGCGGCGGCGGCAAGAGCCGCCTGGCCAATGCCGTCGCCTGGCTGGCCCTGCCCGATTTCACCGATGGCGTCTGGTGGGTTGAGCTGGCCCCGGTGACCGATGGTGCACTGGTGGCCGATGCGATCGCGCGGTCCCTGGGCCTGACCGTGGGTGCGGGGCTGACAGACCTTGTCGGGCAGATCAAGGACCGGCGCATGCTGCTGGTCCTGGACAACTGCGAACATGTCATCGCCGCTGCGGCGGAGGTTGCCGAAGCGATCATCAGCGGCGCGGCCAATGTTCATGTGATGACGACCAGTCAGGAGCGGCTTCGCTCCAACCATGAGCACACCTACCGCCTGGCGCCGCTCGCGACACCCGCCAGCGGGGACCCGCGCGAAGGGCCGGACTCCCTGGACCTGTTTGCCGAGCGGGCCCGGGCCGCCAGTCCCGGCTTTGAGCTGACGCCCGAGAACCTCCCGGCCATCGCGCAGATCTGTCGCCAGCTTGATGGACTGCCGCTGGCGATCGAACTGGCGGCGGCGCGCCTGCCGCTGCTGGGTCTCGACGGACTGCGCCAGCGGCTCGAGGACCGTTTTCGGGTGCTGGGCAATGCTTCCAGAACGGCGCCGGCCAGGCAGCGCACCCTGCGCGCGGCGCTGGAATGGAGCCATGGGCTGCTGAGCCCGACCGAACAGACCCTCTTTGCCCGCCTGGGGGTCTTTGCCGGCTGGTTCGACCTTGAGGCTCTGGAACAGGTCTGCAGCGATGCGGTGCTCGAAAGCTGGGAGGTGATCGATCTCGCCACCAGCCTTCTCGACAAGTCGCTGCTGACCCTGGATTCGCGCGATCCGCCCCGCTACCGGCTGCTGGAAACCCCCCGCGCCTTTGCGATCGAACAGCTGGACAGGGCCGCCGATGCCCGCGCTGTCAGGGCGCGCCATGCCGGTCTGATGCGTGCGCGTCTGTTGCAGGCCCAGGAGGCCCAATGGACCCCGGCCGGCTCCCTCGCCATCGATCGCGTGGTTCAGGACATCGGCAATCTGCGATCGGCCCTGAGCTGGGCGGCGGGTCCCGACGGCGATCCCGAAATGCTGATCGCCCTCGCCGGCACCGGCTCGGTCGTCTGGTCTCAGGCCGGGGCCGAGGACGAGGGCCTGACCTGGTGTGAAATCGCCCTGCAGTCGGTGAACGACATCACTCAGCCGGCGCTTGAGGCCGAACTGCTGGTATCGTTCGCGAAACTGAGCCCCCTGAAGGACGCCGAACGGGAGGTGGCCGCCCTGGAACGGGCCGCCGCGCTGTTTGCCGCGCAGTTTGACCGCCAGAGTCAGTATATCGCCCTCGGCACGCTTTCGAAAAAGCTGATCTGGCGTCGGGACCTTGAGGGCGGACTGGACGCCATAGGCCAGGCCGAGGCCCTGTTTGATCCTCGGTGGCCCGCAGCCATCAGGACCGACCTGCTGCAGGCCAGGACCTATCTTCTGGAGATCCAGGGTCGCCCGGCCGAGGGCGAGGCCTTCATGCTCGAACTTCTGGCGATCATGCAGGCCCTGGGCGATCCGGAAAAGATCGATCTGGCCATGATCGAACTGGCCGAAAACTACATGGTTCAGGGCAAGTTCGCGCAGGCGGCAGACCTGCGTCAGACCGTGCAGGACCGGGTGGGGCGCAAGAGACCGGCCTTTCAGAATCTCGCCAATCTGTCCGCCGTCTACACCCAGCTCGATCGCCTGGACGAAGCCCTTGCCTGCGCCCGGGCCGGCGCCGAAGGCCTTCTGCGAAGCGGCAAGGTCTGGCCTTTTCTGGATCATTTTGCGCTGTTGGCCTGCAAGCGCGGGCGGTTGACCGAGGGCGCCCGGATGGCCGGCTCTGCAGACTACCATTTCCGCGCCAGCGGCTTTGAACGGGAAATGAGCGAGACTCGTTCCCGGACCCAGATCGACCTTCTGTTGCGCGCCGCGTTCGACATTGGGCAGCTTCAGGGGCTTTATGAAGAAGGCTCCGCAATGCCCATGGACAACCTGATCCAGGCCGTACTCGCGGACTGAGGACCGCCGCCCCGGCCAGGGCGAACGGCTGTTTCAGCCTAACCTGTCGGCGGGCTGAAATGCACCTGGGCGCCCGGTCCCAGGGGCAGGTCCAGGATCACCCAGCCGACGGTCATGCTGATGCCGGCGACCATGAAACACAGGGCGTAGGGCAGCATCAGGGCCAGCAGCGAGCCCACCCCCATCGCGCTGTCCCAGCGGCGACTGAAGGCCAGGATCAGGGGGAAATAGCTCATCAGGGGGGTCATGATGTTGGTGTAGCTGTCGCCCATGCGATAGGCGGCCGTGGTCATTTCCGGGCTGATGCCCAGCAGCATGAACATCGGCACCACGACCGGCGAAAGCGCGCTCCACTTGGCCGAGGCCGAGCCGATGAACAGGTCCAGGAAGGACGACAGCAGCAGAACGCAGACCAGCAGCACCGCCGCCGGCAGGGCCATGCCCTGCAGGGCTTCGGCCCCGTTGATGGCGATGATCGGCCCGATCCGCGACCAGTTGAACATGGCCACGAAATGGGCGGCGAAGAAGACGAACACCAGGTAGGGCGCCATGGTGCGCACCCCGTGCTGCATCATGTCGACCACGTCCCCGGCTGACTTCACCGCGCCGGTCGCCCGGCCGAAGACGACGCCGGTGGTCAGGAACAGCAGGAAAAAGCCGGCGATCAGGGCGGCATAGAGCGGCTGCAGCCGTGCGGCGCCCTTCGCCTCCTCGTCGATGAACGGCGTATAGCCAGGCCACAGGGCCAGGGCCGCAAACAGTCCCACCACCAGCAACGCCACCAGGCCCGCCTGGCGCAGGCCCCTGCGCTCGCCATCCGTCAGTTCGGTCTTGTCCAGGTCGGCCTGCAGTTCCGCATCGACGACCCCGCCCCAGGGGCCCAGCCGGGGCTCGACCACCCGGTCGGTGATGAACCAGACGATCGGGGTGAACAGCACCACGATGGCCAGGATGAAGTACCAGTTGCCCAGCGGGTTCATGGTCCAGGCGGGGTCGACGATGCGCGCCGCCTCCTGGGTGAAGCCCAGCAGCAGGACGTCGATCTGGCCCGGCATGATATTGCCGGCATAGCCGCCCGATACGGCGGCAAAGGCCGCCGCAAGTCCCGCAAGGGGATGGCGGCCGGCCACGGCGAAGATGATCGCCGCCAGCGGGATGAACACCACATAGGCCGCATCGGAGGCATGGTGCGAGACCATGCCGATCACGGCGACGATGGGGGTCAGCAGGCCCTTGCTGGCCCGGCGCAGCGAGGCGCGGATCAGGGCCGAGAACAGACCGGTCCGCTCGGCCACGGCCGCCCCGATCATGATGGTCAGGACCAGGCCCAGGGGCGCAAAGCCGGCAAAGGTCTTGGGCATCTCGGTAAACAGCCGGGCGATGTTCTCCTCGGAAAACAGGCTCGAGGCGCGATAGGTCAGCACGCCATCCGCCAGCTCGGCAAACTGCGGAGCGGTCTCCCCCTTGTAGGGCAGCGAGGCCTCCCAGCCGAGGGCCGCGCCCAGGGCCGACAGGACCATCAGGACCAGGATCAGATAGACGAAGATGACCGTCGGGTCCGGAAGCAGATTGCCCGCCCGCTCGATGAAACCGAGCAGGCCGCGCTGTCGCGCCGGACCGGGGACGTGAGGGTGGGGGGCGTCGCTCATCGGGTTTCAGGCTCGGGCAGATCTTGATCGGATCACCCTTCTAGACAGGAACGAGCCGTCCGTCTTCAGGTCCTGTGACCAGGTTTCCGCGCATGATGATATCCGCGCTCAAGCGAGTTGTGGGGACGGGGTTCCGAGCGCGCCATGCATGGATCCTGGGCATCCAGCCGTCATCGCAGGCGGCCATTCGACGCCTCCGCCGGACTTCTCCCTCTTGCCAGCGCGGATTTTCCGTTGGACTGACGGCGCGTCACCGCCGTCAGTCTTCCGATCGTCACCACGCCATCCCAGGGTCACCCATGCAGTTCGACGATGTCATCCTCGGCCGCCGCAGCATTCGCGGATACAAGCCGGACCCCGTCCCCCGGGCGCTGATCGAGGAGATCATCACCCTGGCCATGCGGGCGCCGTCCTCGATGAACACCCAGCCCTGGAACTTCTATGTGGTGACCGGCGAGCCACTGGACCGCATCCGGGCCGGCAATACCGAGCGCAATCTGGCGGGCGTGCCGCATTCCCGGGAATTCCGCATCGGCCAGGCCTTCGCCGGCCCCCACCGTGACCGCCAGGTCGGCGTCGCCAAGCAGCTGTTCTCGGCCATGGGCATCGCAAGAGACGACCAGGCCATGCGCCAGGACTGGGTCCTGAGAGGCTTTCGCCAGTTCGATGCTCCGGTCTGCATCATCGTGACCTATGACAGGGTGCTGGACGGCAGCGACGACACCCCGTTCGACTGCGGCGCCGTGGCCACCAGCCTGGTGAACGCCGCCTGGTCCCGGGGCCTGGGCGCCGTGATCAACAGCCAGGGCATCATGCAGTCGCCCGTGGTGCGGGAATGCGCCGGCATCGCCGATGACCAGGTCATCATGAAGTCCATCGCCCTGGGCTGGCCCGACGAGACCTTCCCGGCCAATGCCGTGGTCTCCGAACGCAAGTCGGTCCAAGAGGCCGCCGTGTTTGTCGGTTTCGACACCTAGTCCTTGCTCTGAAACAGAGGCCGCAGCACTGTTTTCACCGGTGATCGACTGACGTTGCAAGACCGACCGTCCAGTGGCCGCACAGATTCAACAAAACAAATAACCGCCAGGAACCGCCATGACCGCGTTGACCAAGTATCCCCACCTGTTCGCGCCGCTCGATCTCGGTTTCACCCAGCTGAAGAACCGGGTGATCATGGGGTCGATGCATACCGGGCTGGAGGACATCCCCGGCGGGTTTGCGCGGCAGGCGGCCTATTTCGCCGAACGGGCCCGGGGCGGGGTCGGCATGATCATCACCGGCGGCATCGGCCCCAACCATGAGGCCGGCGGCGGCGCCAAGCTGCAGACCCTCGAAGAGGCCGCCGAGCATCGCACGGTGACCGAGGCGGTCCATGCCGCCGACCCGGACGTCAAGATCTGCCTGCAGATCCTGCATGCCGGGTCGCTGGCCCGGACCGCCGGCGCCGTGGCCCCCTCGGCCATCCGGGCCCGCATCGCCCCCAACGTGCCCCATGAGCTGGACGAGGACGGCATCGAAAAGCAGCTGGCCGATTTCGCCAACTGCGCGGCCATGGCCAAGCTGGCCGGCTATGACGGGGTCGAGATCATCGGATCGGCCGGCTACCTGCTGTCCACCTTCCTGGTGGAGCGCACCAACCAGCGCACCGACCAGTGGGGCGGCAGTTTCGAAAACCGCATGCGCTTCCCGGTCGAGGTTGTCCGCCGGGTGCGCGAGGCCGTGGGCCCGGACTTCATCGTGGTCTTCCGCATCTCGGCCATGGACATGCTGCAGGGTGGCCTGGCCTGGGAAGAAGTCGTGGCGCTGGGCAAGGCCGTGGTCGCCGCCGGCACCACCATCGTCTCGACCCACTTCTGCTGGCACGAGGCCCAGGTCCCGACCATCGCCACCATGGTGCCCCGCGCCGCCTTCGCCCAGGTCACCGGGCGGCTGCGCAAGGAACTGACCGTTCCGATGATCACCAGCAACCGCATCAACATGCCGGACGTGGCCGAATCCGTCCTGGCCAAGGGCGACGCCGACCTGATCTCCATGGCCCGGCCGATGCTGGCCGACCCGGACCTGGTGCTGAAGACCCTTCAGGGCCGCGAGGACGAGATCAACACCTGCATCGCCTGCAACCAGGCCTGCCTGGACCATACCTTCACCGGCCGGCTGACCAGTTGCCTGGTCAATCCCCGCGCCTGCCGCGAGACCGAGCTGAACTATGTGCCCACCAGTACGGTGCGAAAGATCGCCGTGGTCGGCGCCGGTCCGGCGGGCCTGGCCTATGCCACCGTGGCGGCGGAGCGGGGCCATCAGGTCACCCTCTATGAGGCGGGCGGCGACATCGGCGGCCAGTTCAACCTGGCCCGGCGCATCCCCGGCAAGGAAGAGTTCAACGAGACCCTGCGCTATTTCCGCAAGCGCATCGAGGTGCTGGGCGTCACCCTGAAACTGAACACCCCGGTGGACGTCGCCCTGCTGAAGGCCGGCGGCCATGACGAGGTCATCGTGGCCACCGGCATCGAGCCGCGCCAGCCGCAGCTGGACGGGATCGATCACCCCAAGGTGGTCGGCTATATCGACGCCATCCTGGGCAAGAAGCCCATTGGCAAGCGCGTCGCCATCATGGGCGCCGGCGGCATCGGTTTCGACGTGGCCGAACTGATCACCCATGAGGGGGTCTCGGCCTCCATGGACATTGATGTCTTCGCAAAGGAATGGGGCATCGATTTCGTCAACCATCCCCGGGGCGGGGTGACCGGCGTGACGCCAGAGGTCGCCCGGTCCGACCGGGAAGTCACCCTGATGCAGCGCAAGGCAGATTCCGTCGGCAAGTCGCTGGGCAAGACCACCGGCTGGACCCATCGCCTGACCCTGCAGCGGCGGGGGGTGAAGATGCTGAACGGGGTCGAATACCTCAGTATCGACGACGCCGGCCTGCATGCCCGGGTGGCGGACCAGCCGGTGCTGTTCGAGGTGGACACCATCATCGTCTGCGCCGGCCAGCTGCCCAAGCGCGATCTCTATGACCAGCTGGTGGCCGCCGGCCTCAACGCCACCCTGATCGGCGGCGCCTATGAGGCCACCGAACTGGACGCCAAACAGGCCATCAACCAGGCCTCGGAACTGGCGGCGGCGGCGTAGGGGCGCCCCGCGAGGCGCCAGGGCCTCTTCCGCCCCGGGGAGTAGCCACCGCCCCCCTCAGGCCGCAGCGCGGATGGCCTCGGCCAGGGCCGGAAGCTCGCTGTCGGCCACCGTGCGCAGCTCGATCAGGACCCTGTCCTTCTCGATGCGGCCAAGCACCGGCCTGGCCCCCGTTCGCAGGCGCCGGGCCAGGTCCTCGGCGCTGAAGCGACGGCTCTGCAGGGCGAGGGCGCGTCCGGCCAGGGCCTGCATTGGCATGGCGCCGCCGCCGGCATAGCCAAGGGTCTCCTCCATCGCCACGTCCAGGCCGGGCAGCTCGGCGATCGCCGCCAGCAGGGCCCGGGCCCGGTCTGCCACCGTCGCGACCGGCTCGGTCAGCATGCGCAGGACCGGCACCCGCTGCGCCGGATCACAGGGCGGGCAATAGAGCCGCAGGGTGGCGGCCAGGGCGGCCACGGACAGCTTGTCCAGACGCAGGGCCCGGGCCAGGGGATGGCGCGCCACAGCGTCCACCAGGGTCCGCCGGCCGGCCACGATCCCGGCCTGGGGACCGCCGACCAGCTTGTCGCCGCTGAACAGCACCAGGTCGACGCCGGCCTGCAGGCTGGCCTGGACCGTCGGCTCCCCGGCGACGCCATGGGCGGCCAGATCGATCAGGGCGCCGCCCCCCAGATCCTCAACCAGCAACAATCCCCTGGCATGGGCGAACCGCGCCAGGGCGTCCAGGGCCGGGGCGCTGGTGAAGCCGGTGATGCGGAAATTGCTGGGATGGGTGCGCAGGATCACCCGGGCGTCCGGATGGTCCTTCAGGGCCTGCTCATAGTCGGACAGGTGGGTGCGGTTGGTGGTCCCCACCTCGATCAGGGCCGATCCGCTCTGGGCCACCACGTCCGGCACCCGAAAGCCGCCGCCGATTTCCACCAGCTCGCCCCGGGAGACGATGACCGGGGCGCCGCCGGCCAGGGCGGCCAGGGCCAGCAGCACGGACCCGGCGCAGTTGTTGACGGCCAGACCGCCGTCCGCGCCCGTCACCTGGGCGATCAGCGGATCGAGATGCAGATGGCGCGATGATCGCCGGCCGCTGTCCAGGTCCAGCTCCAGGTTGCCGTAACCGCTGGCCGCACGCACCGCCTCGATGGCCTCCGGCGCCATGGGCGCCCGGCCCAGATTGGTGTGGATCACCACCCCCGTGGCGTTGATCACCGGATGCAGGGTCTCGCGGGCGCCGTCTTCCAGGCGCGCCTCGGCCAGTTCCAGAAACCGGGCGATGGACGGCGCCGGCCCGGCGTCCCCGGAAAGCCCGGCCCGGGCCTCGGCGACCAGGCTGCGGACAACCCCTGTCAATCTTACGGACCCGTACCGCGCGATCAGCGGCCGGGCGCCCGGATCGTCACAGATCACGCCCACCGCCGGCAGCCGCCGGCGCGGATCGGGCGTTTCAGAACTCTGGCCCCCGGGCGCGACGGTGTGACGGCTTTTCACCGGCCAACCTTACAGAGCCGGAGAGTCCGGTGACAAGCCGCGCCGGATGACGATTGGCGCAGTCCCATCCGGTCGGCAGAATCTTGAGCTTGAATCCTGGCGGTGCGGTGGCGAAGCTGGCCTGCCGACTTCCGGTTCCCGGCCGGAAGTCAACGGTGAGTACCGACCGTGAACGGCCTTTGAGAGGGCCTGCTATCCGGCGCCGAGCCGGAACGTCTGCTTCTGAGCATCGGTCTTTAGGCCGCTCCCAATCCCAACCGGGCATTATCGCTTCCTGAAAGGTCGTCAAACTCCATCATCGACCCGCCTTGACCGCCACAAGGGCCAAGCCAAAGAAACACCGCCAGCCAGGATCCAAACGTCGCCGAATAAGTGGTGAAGGTGCGCTTGGTCGTCTAGAGCGTGAAACAGCATTACGAGGCCGTGTGTGAAACTCGAGATCGCAACAAACCAAAGGAAACTGCCGTGTCGAATGGGTTTTTTGATGGCACGGGCCGCACAAACACCCAGTGCGAAATACACGCTAACGATCATCTGATCGTAGATTGCATTGTAGGGTGGCCAGCGCCAGCCACCCAGCAGGTCGAAATAGACCGCGAAAGGTATGCCAATGAGGCCGGAAAACGCCCACAGAATAACTGCAGGGCGTAGCGCGCGATTGGCCTGATCGTCTGTCGTCACTTGATTGACCGTAAACCCTTCAATGGTCCGACAGTCGCACGATACATACATCTTAATTCACGGCCAATCGTTGACGCGAAGGAGCCGGACCGATTGTCCGCTCTCCACCCACCTCTACCGTCCGGAATGTCCGCTTGATGGCGATTCCAAAACGCAATCCACAGTCCGGCCCGGTCGATGGCCACGCGGCTACCAAGCCTCACCTTCCATCCGCTAAAACGTCTCCATGCCCACGCCGACCACCAGACCCGCCCGGTGACTGACCCCGCCCCCTTCAGCCTGGCGGTGATCGGTCACGTCAACCATGGCAAGACCGCCCTGGTTCGCGCCCTGACCGGGATCGAGACCGACCGGCTGCCCGAGGAAAAGGCGCGGGGCCTGTCCATCACCACGGGGTTCGCCTGGCGCGACTTTCCCGGCGCCAGCATCGATTTCCTGGACGCGCCCGGACATGAGGACTTCATCCGGGCCATGGTCATGGCCACGGCCGGGGCCCGGGCGGTGCTGCTGGTCGTATCGGCCACCGAAGGCTTCGGCCGGCAGACCCATGAGCATCTGCGCATCGCCGGCCTGCTGGGCCTCACCACCGGGGTCATTGCGGTCAGCAAGGCCGATCTGGTCCCCAAGGACGCCTGGCCGGACATCGAGGCGCAGGTGCGGACCGCCCTGGCCGGGACCTTCCTGGCGACAGAGCCCATCGTCTTCTGTGCGGCGACCACCGGCGCAGGCCTGGACAGGCTGGCGTCAGAGATCGCCGGCCTCGCCGCCAGCAGCCCCCTGCCGGCGCCGCCCCCCGGCGCCTGGCTGCCCCTGGACCGGGTCTTCAGCCTGGCCGGCGCCGGCGCGGTGGCTACCGGCTCCCTGCAGGGCGGATCGCTGGCGACCGGCCAGGAGGCGCAGCTGCTGCCCTCTGGGCGCAGGATCAGCCTGCGACAGCTGCAGGTCCATGGCCAGCCGGTCGACCTTGCCTCGCCGGGCGGCCGGGTCGCCGCAGCCCTGCGCGGCGTCTCGGCGGCCGAGATCAAGCCGGGCGAGGTGCTCTGCGCCCCGGGCCTGTTCGAGGCCAGCCGTCTGGTCGATGTCGAGATCACCCTGTCGCCGGACAGCGCCCGGCCCCTGAAATCCAATGACGAGCTGCGGGTGATGTGGGGCGCCCGGCAGGACATGGCCAGCCTGCGGCTGATCGAGGGTCCGGCCATCGCGCCGGGCGGCCGGGGCCTGGCCCAGCTGCGATTTGCCCACCCCGTCATCGCCTATGCCGGCCAAAGAGCGATCCTGCGGCGACCTTCCCCGGCCGAGACGATCGGCGGCGCCCTGGTGCTGGACCCCGTCCCGCCGCCGCTTCGCGCCCGGACCCTGGAGGCGCGGCGAGACCTGCTGACGGCCGTTTCCGGCGGGCGCCTGGAGACTATCGCCAACCAGCTGGCCCACGGCGGCAACGGCGTCCTGTCCATCGTCGACCTGGCCCGGCTAGCCCGACGACCTGTGGCCCGGCTGGAGGCGGACCTGCAGGCGAGCTTCAAGCCCCTGGGCGAGGGCCTGATGGCGGCGCCGGAGGCCGTCGCGCTTGCCCGCCAGGCCTATCTGGATCATCTCGCCGAGGCCCATGGCCGGCAGCCGACCCGGCCTGGCCTGCCCCTTGGCTCTGTCCGCAGCGGCCTGGCCAACCTGCCCCCGGCGCTGGTCGCCCATGTGGAAAGAGACCTGGCCTTCTCCAGGGACATCCGGCTGGAGGCCGGGCTGGTCGCGCTGCGGGGCCATGATCCGCTCGCCGCCCTGTCGCCGGACTCCCTTTCGCGCCTGGGCCAGATCGAGGCCGAGGTCCGGGCCGGCGGGCTCTCCCCGCCGGACATCCGGGCGCTGGAGGGCCAGACCCCGGAGGACCCGGCCCTGGTCACCCTGCTGATCGACACCGGACGGCTGGTGTCGCTCTACAACCATGCCCTTCGCCAGACCCTGACCTTCCATGCCCGGGCCTTCGACCAGGCCGCGGACGAACTGCGGGCCGCCTTTCCGCCACCGACCCTGTTCACCACCGGCGAGGCGCGGGCGGCCCTGAACACCTCGCGCAAGTTCATCGTCCCGGTCCTGGAACTTCTGGACCGTCGCGGCGACACGGTGCGTCAGGGCGACCAGCGACATGTGACGGGCGTTCAAAATCCCTTACCGGTTCCGCCAGAGCCGATCTAAGGTCCCTTGGCTGGAGGTGACTGGAGTCTGGTGGCTTCCCCGGTCTTCAAAACCGGTGACACGTCCCAAAGGCGTGTGGTGGGTTCGATTCCCATCCACCTCCGCCAACAGCCACCCGCCGGGCGCAACCGGCTGCAACGCAAGACCAGGGACGGACCCATGAGCAGCACCCCTCCGGCCTTTTCCCTGCAGGACATGACGGGCCAGCCCCGGGCCTTTCCGACCGGCCGGCCCAGCCTGGTCTGTTTCGCCAAGGAGGACTGCAACACCTGCAATCTGGCCGCGCCGTTGCTGGAGGCCTTTCATCAGGCCTGGGGCGACCGGGCCGACATCTGGATGGTCGGGCAGTCGGTCGAGGGCAACGCCGTCCTTCGGGACCGCCATGGCCTGACCCTGCCGATCCTCGACGACAGCGCGCTGAAGACCTCCGTGGCCTTCGGGTTCGACATCGTGCCGGCCCTCTACTGGACCGGGACGGACGGCGAGACCCGCTCGCCCCTGGAAGGCTTCGTCCGCCAGGAATGGCAGACCCTGGCCGACCAGGTCGCCCAGGACCTTCAGGCCCCGCCGGCGGCGGTGGACTGGCCGGCCCTGCCGGACTGGCGGCCCGGCTGCGGGTCGAAACATCTGGACCCGGAAATCCATGTCCGGCTGCTGGCCGAGGCGACAGGCGGCCCGATCCGGGCCCGCCGCATCGAGATCGCCAGCGCCGACGACATCGAAGAGTTCATGTTCGACCAGGGCTTCAGCGACGGCCTGCCCGTCGTCCCGCCGACGCCCGAGCGGGTCCTGCGGATGCTGTCCGGGACCGTGCGCGATCCCCAGGACATCGTGGCCATCGTGCCGCCCAACATGGCCCCGGCCACGGTGGAGAAGATCGCCATCAATGCCGTCATGGCCGGCTGCCGGCCGGAATACCTGCCGGTGGTGATCGCGGCGGTCGAGGCGGTCTGCACCGACGAATTCAACATGCATGGCGTCACGGCGACGACCATGGGCGCCTCTCCGGTCCTGGTGGTCAACGGACCGATCCGGGAGCGGATCGGCATGAACATGAAGCTGGCCGCCCTGGGCCATGGCAACCGCGCCAACGCCACCATCGGCCGGGCCCTGCGGCTGGTGATCCGCAACCTCGGCGGCGCCCGGCCCGGCGGGGTGGACCGCTCCACCCTCGCTAGCCCGATGAAGTTCACCCTCTGTTTTGCAGAATGGGAGGAAGGCTCGCCCTGGGACCCCCTGCATGTGGAGCGCGGCTTCCGGCGCGAGGATTCGGTGGTCACCGCCTTTGCCATGACCAGCGGCCCGGTCCAGATCGTCGACCAGGAATCCCGCCAGCCCGACCAGATCGCCGGAACGCTTGGCCTGGGGCTGGAAGGCATGTTCCTGCCCAAGATCCGCAGGATGCCCGTGGACGCCCTGCTGGTGGTCTGCCCCGAACATCTCAGGACCCTCACCGTCGATGGCGACTACTCGAAAGCCCGCCTGCGGGAACGCATCCAGGCCGTGACGTCGCGGCCCCTGCGCGAGATGGTCTCCAACGAGATTTCCGGGGCGGGGATCAGCCTGGCCTCTGCCGCGAAGATGACGCAGGCGCAGCTGGATACCCCTGTTCCGAAGTTCGCCAGCGAACGCTTCATCCATATCGTCGTGGCCGGGTCAGAAGCCGGGAAATTCTCGGCCGCCTTCCATGGCTGGGTCACCGGCGCGGCGGGCTCGACGGTCGTTTCCAGGAAAATCGAACTCTGATAGCGTCAACGGATTGATGCGGAGGATGGGCATGACAACAATTCTGGATCCCACGGACGAGCGGACGCCCGTCGCCCGCCAGATCACCCCGCGAACCGGCGACATCACCGGGGTGATCGGCCTGCTGGACATCAGCAAGCCGCGGGGCAACGTCCTGCTGGACGAGCTGCAGAGCCAGCTGGCGGCGCGCTTCCCGGCGGTGGAAATCCGCCGCTACGCCAAGCCGACCTTCGCCAAGCCCTGTCCGACCGACCTGCGCCTGCAGATCCGCTCGGAATGCAACGTTCTGGTCGAAGCCCTGGCCGATTGAGGATCCTGCACGACGTGCAGTCTGCACGACACTGTATGGTTCGAAATCCAGGGGCTGCCGTCCGTTTCCATCGCCTCCAGCGAGTTTGCCGAGGCCGCCGAGGTCCAGAGCAAGGCCCTTGGCATGGCGGGCGCCCGCTATGTCCTGGTGGATCACCCGATCCAGGACGCCACCGACGATGAAATGCGCGCCAAGGCCCGCGCTGCCCTCGACGCCATCATCGCAGCCCTGACGGTCTAGTCAGCGGCTGCGATCGGCGGGCCGGAAGGGGCACGATCCGTGCGCGGTCATCGCCATTCCCGGCCCTCCGCTCGGCGCCCCTTCAAGCTTGGCCGTCGCCCTGCGTGCTTCGACACGCGGCCCGTCAGGCCGCTACTCAGCATGACGAAGATATTGAAAACTATTAGGAAAACGTCATGCTGAGGAACCTGCTCAGCCGGCGTGTCGAAGCACGCAATAGGCCCGCAGCCCCCCCGTCGAGACGTGCTGTCACCGCAATTCCAATATCTTCGTCATGCTGAGTAGCCTGCGCAGCAGGCGTGTCGAAGCACGCAACCTGCCCCCTACAGCACCCACCCCGCCGCCGACAGGTGCTCGCCCGCGATCAGCAGGGCGAAGTCGGCCAGGCCGTCGCCGTTGACGTCGACCGCCAGGGTAGTCTGATGGGCGTAGACGTCATAGGTCAGGCGCAGCTGGCCGGCCGCGCCGGTGAAGGCCGCCACCTGCAGGAAGGCCTGGTCGCCGGCGGTATTGGCGTCCGCGTCCAGGGCGGCCAGGTTGATGATGTCCTTGGCGCCCAGGTCGGTGATCAGGTCCATGGCCGCCAGGGCGCTGTCACCGAGGGCGAGATACCGGAACACATCGTTGCCCGCACCGCCGGTGAGCTGGTCTGCGCCGGCCCCGCCGATGATCAGGTCTTTTCCGCGCCCGCCGTCGAGCATGTTGACCCCCAGGCCGCCGGTCAGGCTGTCGCTGAACTTGGACCCGATCAGGTTCTCGATACTGACCAGGCTGTCGGCCTCCAGACCAAGGGTCGCGGTCCCGGCGCCCAGGTCGGCGACCACCCCCAGCCTGGCCGTCTTGTAGTCGGCCGTATCGATCCCCGCCTGGCCGTCCAGCAGGTCATCGCCCGCCCCGCCGACCAGGACGTTGGCCCCGCCATCGCCGGTCAGGCTGTCGCCGAACTCTGACCCGATGATGTTCTCGAAGCCCAGCAGCTGGTCGGTCCCGGCGCCGCCGGTGGCCTGGCCGGCCAACAGGCTGACGGTCACGGCAGAGGCGGTCCCGGCATAAGAGACGGTGTCGATGCCCAGCCCGCCATCCAGGCTGTCATTGCCGGCCCCGCCGGCGATCTGGTTGACGCCCTTGTCGCCGGTCAGGACATCGTCAAAGTCCGAGCCGATCAGGTTGTCGATCCGGACCAGGGTATCGACGCCCTGGGCGCCGCTCGAGGTCCCGGTAAGAAGGTTGACCGTCACACTGCCGATGGCGATGGCTCCGCGATAGGAGGCGGTGTCCCGGCCCGCCCCGCCGTCGATCCGGTCATTGCCGGCCCCGCCGATCAGCAGGTCATTGCCAAGGCCGCCATAAAGGCTGTCGTAGCCGCCAAAGCCGTTGAGCTGGTCATCGCCATCCCCGCCATCCAGCAGGTTGTCGCTGGTAAAGCCGGTCAGCCGGTCATTGAAGGCCGAGCCGATGACAGTCTCGATGCCGCTCAGGCTGTCCGCCCCGGCCCCGCCGCTGACCAAGCCTATCTTCAGATCGACAATCACCCCAGCCAGGGCGGCGCCATAGTCCACCGTATCGATCCCGCCGCCGCCGATCAGCTGGTCATCGCCCAGCCCGCCGATCAGAAAGTCGTCCCCCAGGCCGCCATCCAGCCGGTTGGCGCCGGCGTCTCCGGTCAGGCTGTCGTTGAAGTTGGAGCCGATGAGGTTTTCGATGCTGGTGAGGGTGTCGGTTTCGTCAGGGCCGAATCCGAAGATCTGGGCCTTGATGCTGCTCCCGCTGCTGTCGCCGAGGGTGCCGCTTTCGTCCCTCCAGGTCACGACAAAGCCGCCGCCGGACAGGCCGGTGATGGTGGGAGAAGTTTGATAGTTGGCCGTCTGGGAGTTGACGAGAATCTCCGCGCCGACCCTGGCCCCGGCAGCGTCGAATATCTGAGCCTTTATGCTGGTGCCGCTGGCATCGCCAAGGGTGCCGCTCAGGTCAAACCAGGTCACCACAAAGCCGCCGCCGGGCAGGCCGGTGATGGAGGGGTCGTCTTGATTGCTGGCCGTCTGGGTGTTGACCAGAAACTCCCCGCCGAACCTGGCCCCGCTGGCGTCGAACATCTGGGCCTTGATGCTACGCCCGCTGGCGTCGCCGAGGGTGCCGCTTCGGTCTGTCCAAATCACGACAAAGCCGCCGCCGGACAGGCCGGTGATCGATGGGTCGTATTGAGCTTCAAATGTCTCAGTGTTGACGAGAAACTCCCGGCCGATCCTGGCGCCAGCGGCGTCAAACATCTGCGCCTTGATGCTGATCACGCTGGCGTCGCCAAGCGTGCCGCTGTAGTCCCACCAGGTCACGACAAATCCGCCACCGGATAGGCCCGTGATGGTGGGGCCGGTCTGAGCGTTGATCGTCTGGGTGTTGACCAGAAACTCTCCTGCGATCCTGGCCCCGTCGGCGTCGAAGATCTGGGCCTTGATGCTGCGACTGCTGAAATCGCCAAGGGTGCCGCTGAAGTCCTCCCAGGTCACGACAAAGCCGCCGCCAGAAAGACCTGTAATGCTGGGGTAAGACTGATCGCTGGAAGTCTGGGAGTTGACCAGAAACTCTCCGCCGACCCCGGCCCCGGCAGCGTCGAACATCTGGGCCTTGATGCTGAAGCCGCTGGTATCGCCAAGGGTGCCGCTGTAGTCCAACCAGGTCACGACAAAGCCACCGCCTGACAGGCCGGTGATCGTGGGGATACTTTGATAGCTTGAGGTCTGGGTATTGACCAGAAACTCCCCGCCGACCCTGGTCATACCGCCGGCCATCTGAACGGTACCCGCCGACAGGTCCGCCGTGATGGCCGAGCCCGCCTGGCCATAGTCGGCCGTGTCCATCCCGTCTCCGCCATCCAGGCTATCGACGCCGCCACCGCCAATCAGGACATCATCGCCCTGGTCGCCGAAGATGATTTCGTCCCCTTCGCCGCCGCTCAGCACGTCATCGCCAACCGTGGCGCCGGTCAGGTCGTTGTAGCCGACGGGCGGGACCAGGCCGTCGCCGGCGCGGTGGATGAAGTCGGGGCCGGTGGTTCCGTTGACCAGGGCCTGGGTCGGGCTTGCAGGCGGGGCGGGGCCTGCGCCGGCGAAGTCCGCAGTATCGGCCTCCCCTTCCGGCGCCGTGTCGGGCGCCAGGGCATCGAGAGGCGAAACTTTCGAAAATCGCAGGACGGACATGGGGCGCTTTCCTCGGTGGCGAGGGACCTTAGCCCTTCACCCCGCCCCGGCAAGGACGAAAACTGCATGGCCGACCATGGCGCACCATGGGTTGAAACCCGTCCTCGGTCATGACGCAAGGCTATCAGCCTGGCGATGTCGGCCAGACCGTAACCCCTCACCCTCCCATGCTGGTGCATGGCCCCCTCCCTCTCCCTTTGGGAGAGGTAATGCGCACCGCAGCTTTCAGTTTACCTCTCCCAAAGGGAGAGGGAGGGGCCCGCGACGCGAAAGCGGCGTGGGAGGGTGAGGGGTTACGGTCTGTCCGGAGGGGCCGCCGCCTTCCGTGCGATAATCACTGCTCCCGCTTCGACCGCCCCCGGAGGCTCCATGGCCCGCCCTGCCGCTCGCGCGAAAAAACCGACAACAGGCCGGTTTCGTCGTTACCGAAACCTGTGACGGCCCGGACTTCCGCGTTACCGAAACCCGTGACGGCCCGGACAAGGCGCCCCCACTTTCTGCGTGGCGCAGGACCGCCGGGGACGTTCAAATCCCTTCTCCCCTCGAGGGAGAAGGTGTCGGCGAAGCCGACGGATGAGGGGCCGCGCCGGCAGGAAGACGTTGATTCAGAATGACTTTCAGGCATCCGCCGCGCGGAAAGACCCCCTCAACCGTCAGCCTGCGGCTTGTCCAGCGGAGAGATAGCTTACATTTTAGCCCGGTTGGATAGCTGACAGTTTCTGGCCGTGACGGTCGATGAGTCCGATGGGTTCTTTGTAGAACCAGACGCGCCACCCCTGTTCGATCTGCTCGATGGCCACGGGCTCTCCAGCCAGGGCGGAGGAGATGTGGACGAGGTTCCCGTCGAGCTTGATCTCGCCATTGGAGCGGACCTTC
>CAMAVA010000038.1 GCA_945861515.1 Brevundimonas vancanneytii
GACGTCCAAGACAGGCTGGTTAAACCTGTCGCCAGAACGTCGCCGCCTGCGTTTCTCTTTCCATATCAACAATGTCAAAGACCCGAACAACCTAAGTCATCCAACCGTTTAACGCCCGGTCCCGGCGAAGAGCGGCGTATCTAGTCGCCGCCGAACTTACTGTCAACCGACTCTGCCAAATCTTTTGCTTCGGTAAATCCCTGGAAAACCGGGACAATCTCGAAGCAAGGACTGGGGCCAGGACCGCCGAGGGCGAACCCTTAACAAATCATGACCGAGTCGATGGGGGCTGCGGATTTTACTCGTCACGCCAGCAATTTCAACAGCTTTTTGGGCTGGGTCAGTTGCCGGCCGGCGGGTCGTCCCAGCGGAGGTGGGCTTCTAGGGGTGAGAATCGGATCTGGCAATACTGTCACGGTCTTTTTTGCGAGGAATCTTGCGCCCTCGTCGGTCCGGCCGCAAAACGGCGTGAACAAGCGAGGTCATCAATGCTGTCCCACAAAGCGCGCTACGCCCTGCGGGCCATGGTCGAACTGGCGCGCGAGCCTTCAGGCCAGGTCACTTCGGGAGAACTGGCCCTGCGCGCCGACGCCCCTCGTAAATTCCTGGAGGCGATCCTTCTTGAACTGGCCCGCCGTCACATTGTTACCAGCAAGCGGGGAAAGTTCGGCGGCTATGTCCTGACCCGGCCGGCCGTCGAAATCAGTTTCGCTGAGATCATTCGCGCGGTGGACGGCCCTTTGGCTCTGGCGCCCTGCGTCAGCAAGACCGCCTTTCGAAAATGCGATGATTGCCCCGACCTTCACGCCTGTACGATTCGGCAGGCCCTGATGCGGGCGAGGGACGCCACCGCAGACGTCCTTGAGCATTACAGTCTGTCAGAAGCGGCTGCTCAGCCGGAAACGATGTAGGCCCGAAGCCCCTCAGCCTCGGCGGTCACCTCGGAAATCTTGTGCTTGACCAGGTCGCCAATCGAGACGATTCCCACGAGGCGCCCCTTGAGCAGGACCGGAAGATGCCGGACCCGACGGTCTGTCATCCGGCCCAGCAACGCATCAACAGTTTCATCTATTTCGGCAATGTGGACCTCGGCTGTCATGTAATGGCTGATGGTCCTGACAAGGGCCGAGGCGCCCTCGGCCGCAACGGCCCGGACAATGTCGCGCTCCGACACAATCCCGACGACCGAACCGTCCTGGTCCACGACGATCATTGCTCCGACCCGCCGACTGAACAGGAGGGCTGCGACGGCCTCCACCGTCTCCGAAGGCGAGATGGTGAATACAAGGTCGCCCTTGTCCTTGAGAATTTGGGAAACCAGCATCCGGACGTCCTCCCCGGTTTTTGTTGTCTTTCTGCAGCGTCCCCCAATCTCCGAGCAGAATCAATCGGAACGGCAAGCCGATCCGCAATTGCAGCCAAGCCATCCTTAACCAATTCGGGAGATGTTTGAGCGACATATCGGCGCTGTCCCGTTCTGGCACGACGATTGCTGGGTCGCCGGGACAACGGACGTTCATTTGGAGCTGTGCTGCGATGGCTAAGGCCACACTTCTGATTCTGGCGGTGCTCGGCCTCAGCTCCGGGACCGCCCTGGCACAGTCCCAGACCGGCTCTGCGAACTATAATGCCGGCTACGGCCGTTCCGCCGGCCAGGAAAACAGGATGGTGGACTATTCCACAAGAGACGCTGCCGGAAACCGGGTCATCGTCGATGGCGTCATGCTGACGGGCGAGGACCAGAGCACCTTCACCCGAAGCGGAGCGGCGGGGGCCTTTGACTCCTATTCCGGGGTTGGGTCCACTGGCGGCGGGTCGACGGCCATTGGCAACAACCTGGTGGTCATTACCCAGGGTAGCTACAACACGGTCATCATCGACAGCACCCAGACCAACACCGGAACGGTGACCGCGGGCGTCGGCGCGGCGACGGGTGCAGACGATGATCGCTAGTCGTGCCCTTCGGGTCGGCGCCGCCTGCTCCGCCGCGGTCCTGCTGTTGTCGGGCTGCGTGACGCCCGTGGCCCAGAAGTCCGGACTCTACGCCAAGCCGATCGGTTCGGCGCCGGTCACCGCAAACCCCAGCCCCTACTCGGCCGCACTGGTATGCCTCGGCGGCTACGCCCGTCAGAATAACCTCGGCGCGCCGCGCATCGCGGTCGGCCGGATCAGCGACTACACGGGCAAGTCGGAAGCTGATGGCAGCGGCCGGAAGGTCACCCAGGGCGCCTCCCTCATGGCGATGACCGCCCTCGCCAAGGCCGGCATGCCCCTGGTCGAGCGCTTTGACACCTCGATTTCCGAGCTGGACCTTAAATACAGCAACAACAAGCTGATTTCAGACGGCCCCCGCGCCGCTGCGCCCGGGCCGACCGACTCCCGCAAGATCTATGAAGGTCAGGTAGCGGGGGTCGACTTTTACCTGGTCGGCGGAATCACGGAACTGAACTACAATATCTATTCCGTCGGCGCCGACGCATACGCTGGCGACAAGGATGCTGCGGGCCTGAAGGGCTCCTTCCGCGGCAGCATCTATGTCATGAATGTCGCCATCGACCTTCGCCTCGTCAACAGCCGCTCTCTGGAAGTGGTCGACGTCATTTCCTATCAGAAGCAGGTCGTCGGACGGGAGGTCGGCGTCGGGCTTTTCGACTTCCTGAATGGAAACATCTTTGACGTCTCGACCGGCGCCGGCGCGCAGGAACCTCTGCAGCTGGCAGTTCGGGCCCTGATCGAACGGGCGGTGGTCGAGATGAGCGCCAACCTCTACGGCATGCCTGGCCCGCAATCCTGTCTGACCTCCGATCCGCTCGGCGGCCCCACCAACGGCATGACCGGCGGCTTCACCCCCGCCTATGACAATCTGGGAACCAACAATGCGCAGACCCGCGAAGACCCTGATCGCTGGAACGATAAGCGCGATCCCGATGCTAAGCGTGCTCTGCGGGGCCGCTACTAGTCAGGACTTGCCGAGCGACGTCTTCAACAATCAGGTCCAGGTGGGCGACGTCTTTTCCCAGGGGGCGTTGAACATCGTCACCGTCGAGGACGGCGTTGACGCGTCGGTCAGCGCCACGGGCAATGCCGTACAGGTCTATTCAGATCAGGCGCGGTTGTCGGTTACCTCCAACCAGACCTTGTCGGCTGACGTCGTGGCCCAGAGCCGGATCGATGTCAGTCGTCGCCTCGGAAACGAGACCGGCCTGTCCACGACCGCGCTGGGCAATACGTCCTCTGTCGGGATCCGCCAGCAGACGGTGACGGGTGTTCTGACCCAGGTCACTTCGGCGGGAACCCGGGTCACTGCCCGGTCGCAGATCGAAGGCGACTACGCCTCGGCCGGCGATATGGCGGCCGGCACAACAGCCGTTGGCAACAACCAGGATCTGGGCCTGACCAACGGGGCCGCCGGCGTGCGCGTGAACCAGAACAATGGCGCCAGGGTGCTGGCTGACGGCGGCGCCGTCATGCAGACGGTTACCGGCCAGGCCTCCGTGGCCGGGATCGCGGCTGGCAACAACATCAGCGCCATAGGCGAGACCGCTTCCTCACAGCGCCTCGCGATAAGCCAGATCAACGGATCGCCGCTTGTGCAGGCCAGCAAGTTCACGGCCTACGGGTCCGTCCAGACAGCCCAGACCAGCACGACGGCCACCGGCAATGCGCTGGCAGTCCAGAATCAGGGCCCCTTGCTTGATGTCTCCAACAGCCAGTCCAACGCCGCCTATGTGAGATCCCAGGCAGAGGGTTCCGCCTATCAGTATGGCTCGGCAGAAGTCAGCGCCTATGGCGCCGGCAACAGCGCCATCGCCGGCAACAGCGGCGCCGAGCTGGCCCTGGACAATACTCAATGGACCGACGTGGGCGGCGTCGAGGTCATCGCCAGCTTCGCCGGCACGACGGGCTATGACAGCTATGTCCAGGCCTCGGCTGTTGGAAATGATGTCACCGGCTATGCCTGCAGCGACTGCAATGGCTCCATCGATGTCGCCAACCGCCAGACCAATGTCGGAGACGTCAGCGCCCGGGCAGACGTCGTCAATGGCTCCGGCCGCAAGGTGACTGGCGTCTCCTCGGCGACCGGCAACAACGCCAGCTTCTACGTCACGCGCCCAGGATCCTGACCGCTTCATCGCGACACCCCAGCATCTGGCCGCTCCGGATGTCGGCCTCGAGGATCAGGACAACAAAATCCAGCGGCCCAGCCCTGCCATTGCGCAGGCCAGGATGACCAGCACCACGTTGACGTGAAACCGGATAAGGGCAACGCCCGCCACAACGGCCAGCCCGGCAGCAAGCGGATCGATGGTTGCAAGCTCAGGCAGATTGATCTGACCGCCCCAGGGGGTCCGCAAGATACCGACGTCGCGGAACACAACATGCAGGCCAAACCACAGGGCCAGGCTTGCGACCACCCCGAGGACCGCCGCCGTTACCGCCCGCAGAAGGCCGGTCGCCGCCGGGCTTCTGCGTAGTCGCTCGGAATAGGGAGCCCCCGCAAAGATATACAGAAACGAGGGTGCAAAGGTCTGCCAGAGCGCCATGACCGAACCGGCAAGGGCCCACAGGAGCCCGCCGCCCTTGGCGTTCCAGCCTGCCATGAAGCCGACGAAACCGTTGACCAGCACCAGAGGTCCGGGTGTGGTTTCAGCCAGACCCAGCCCGTCAATCATCTGCGGCGTTGTCAGCCAGCCCTGGACCTGCACCGCCTCCTGCTGGAGCCAGGCCAGCATCGCATAGGCGCCGCCAAAACTGACCGCCGCCAGAACGGAAAACACTTCGCCCAGTTTGCTCAGCCAGTGTTCCGGGCCCAGCAGAACCAGGGTGAAAATCAAAGGCGAGAGCCAGATAAACAGCCATAGCGCGATCATGCCCAGGGTGTGGACAGCTTTGATCCCGGGCTGATCGACCACCGGCGGCGCAGGCGTTCCGCGGCTCCGCCACAGCCCGAAGCCGGCCGCCAGCAGAACAACCAGCGGAAACGGCGCGCTCAGGAGAGTCAGCGCCAGGAACGACAGAATGGCGATGACGAGATCAGACCGTGCCTTCAGCGCTCGCCTCGCGACCCGAAGCACCGCTTCCGCGACCAGGGCCAGGACAGCCGCCTTGACGCCCCAGAAGGCCGCTGCCAGCCATGGTGACTGACCCTGGGACGCATAGAGCCAGCTCAGGGCCGTCACCAGCACCGCCCCGGGCAGAATGAAGGCTAGCCCCGCCGCAAGGCCTCCCCTGATGCCATGCAGGAGCCAGCCGATGTAGGTGGCCAGTTGCTGGGCCTCGGGGCCTGGCAACAGGGTGCAGAAGCTCAGGGCGTGAAGATAACGGGGCTCGTCGATCCATTTGCGTTCATCGACCAGCACGCGGTGCATCAGGGCGATCTGCCCGGCCGGGCCACCGAATCCGAGACAGCCGATCTTCAGCGATTCGGCAAAAAAGGTTCCGAATGCCGGCTTTTCGGTCTGAAGCTGAGCCTCTGCACTCATTTCGGGGCCTCCACAGGACAATCAACCGGTACTTGGGCTGATGCCTTTTCGGGAGACCGCTCACCCCGATTGATGAAAGCTAGCGGCAATGGAGCAATCCAACAACATCGATTGAGGGTTGGGAAACGGCTTGCAGGCCTTCCGCCCCATCCATGCCTTGTGTTGGCCGCACCCCGCGACGAAGGTCATGGCCATCGCCCGATCCGTTTCTGTTTCAGGATGCCTGCATGATCCGCCTCTTCCGCCCCGCGCTCCTCTGCGCGATGGCGCTCTGTCTCTCGGCCTGCGCCCAGTTGCCGGTCAATTGGCCACTGATGCAGAGCCAGTCGAAGCCAGCGACTGCGCCTTCGGAAGACGCCGCCCTGGCGCCGGGAGCCTGGCCACAGGCCGATAGCGATCTGAAGGCCGATCCGGCGATTCGCTTCGGGACCCTGCCCAACGGCCTGCGTTACGCCATCCGGCACAACGCCACCCCTCCAGGTCAGGCCGCCCTGCGACTCCATATCCGGGCCGGGTCGCTGAATGAAACCGATGCGCAGCAGGGCCTGGCGCATTTTCTCGAACATATGGCCTTCAACGGTTCCACTGCCATCCCTGAAGGCGAGCTGGTCAGGATTCTGGAACGCCACGGAATGGCCTTTGGCGCCGACACCAACGCCTCAACGGGGTTCGATGAAACTGTCTACAGGCTGGACCTTCCCCGAACCGACGACGAAACGGTCGAGGACTCTCTCCTGATGCTGCGGGAAACCGCCAGTGAACTGCTGATCGAGCAGGACGCGGTGGATCGGGAGCGCGGCGTGGTGCTGGCCGAGGAACGGTCACGGGACGGGCCCGGCTGGCGACTGTACAAGTCCAGCCTGGAGTTCATCATGAAGGGGCAGCGGCCCCCGCAGAGGTTCCCGATCGGGCAGGTTGAAATCCTGAAAACGGCCAACCGCGAACAGATTGCCGACTTCTACAGGCGCCACTACCGGCCTGACCGCGCCACCGTTGTCGCAGTGGGCGACTTTGACGTCGACGCCATGGAGGCCCGGATCAGGCAAAGATTCGGCAGCTGGCAGAGCCAGGGCCCCGACGAGGCCGATCCCGCTCCCGGGCCGATCGCCAAGCGCAGCGTTGAGGCCCGCGTTGCCGTTGAGGCCGGAGCCCCGACGTCGCTGCAACTGACCTGGGTCACGCCGCCTCGAAACGAGCCTGACCGGCTGGCCATCCGCCGAAAAAATCTGATCGAGCAACTCGGGTTTGCCGTCCTCAATCGGAGGCTCGGCAGCCTCGCCAGGTCAGAAGAACCGCCCTTCATCACCGCCGGCGCCTTCAAGGGCGAGCAGCTCCATGCCGCCCGGGTCACCGCCCTTTCGGTCACCAGCCGACCGGCCGACTGGCGCAGGGCGCTGGCGGCCGTAGAGCAGGAGCAGCGTCGAATTCATCAGTTTGGGGTTCTGCAAAACGAGCTCGACCGGGAAATCGAGGAGTATCGGACCTACTACAGGACTCAGGCGGCGGCCGCCGCGACCCGCAGGACCCCGCAAGTGGCTGGGCAGATCGTCGGCAGTCTTGCGGATTCCGATGTCTTGACCAGCCCGGCCGAAGACCTTGCCCTGTTTGAATCAGCCGTCATGACCTTGAGCGCCGCCCAGGTTTCCGAAACCCTGAAAACGGCCTTTCGCGGCGCAGGGCCGCTCCTGTTTCTCTCGACGGCCACGCCGATCTCCGGCGGTGAAGCCGCCGTTATCGAGACCTATCGCACCTCCCTCAGCCAGCCGGTCTCGCCGCCCGATCCAGTCCTGAAAGCAGCCTGGCCCTACACCGCCTTTGGCGCCGGCGGGGAGGTTGTCGAGCAGAAGGACCTGATCGACCTGGATACGACCATGGTGCGCTTTGCAAATGGTGTCAGGTTGACGGTCCGGCCGACCAGGTTCCGGGATGATCAGGTTCTGGTCCGGGTTCGGACAGGCGATGGTCTCAAGGGCTTCGCTTCTGACAGCCAAAGTCCGGGCTGGGCCGCTTCGGCGCTTGTTGAAGGCGGGCTGGGTCAGCTTTCTGCGGAGGATATTGAACGGGTGCTGGCCTCGAGGACCTATGGCGCCAGTTTCGCTATCGAAGATGACGCCCTGGTGTTTTCTGGCGCCACGCGTCCTGATGATCTGGCGATTCAGCTGCAGGTCCTGGCGGCTTACGTCATCGACCCTGCATGGCGACCTGAGGCTTTCCGCCGGATGAAGACCTATGCCGCGACACTGGAAGACCAGTATCAGGCGACCACCGGCGGTGTTCTGTCGCGAAACCTTCCGGGACTTCTTCACGCTGGCGACCGCCGCTGGACCTGGCCCACGAAGGCCGAGATTGCGTCGGCCCGTCTGGAAGATCTCAAGGCCGAGATTGCCCCGAGCCTGGCGACCGGCGCCCTTGAGGTGATCATTGTTGGAGACATCACCGTCGAAAAGGCGATCGAGGCGGTGGCAGAAACCTTCGCCGCGCTGCCCCAGCGGGCAGCGCCGCCCCAGGTTGCGGCTCCATCCCAGGCGGTTGGCTTCCCAGCGCCACGGGCAGACCCGATGGTGTTGTACCACAAGGGCCGAAAGGATCAGGCGGCGGCCTTTCTGGCCTGGCGCACCGATGACGTCTTCAGCGACCTGCAGCGCACGAGAAATACAGCCATGATGGCTCAGATCCTGGAGCTGCGGCTTACCGATGAACTTCGGGAAAAACAGGGCGCCACCTATTCGCCTTCGGTCAGCAGCAGCCAGAGCAGCGTCTGGAACGATTGGGGCCTGATTTCCGCCAGCGTGGAGGTGCCGCCCGAGCTGACCGACAGTTTCTTTCGAGACACCTTGAAGATTGCCGGCGACCTCCGAGACAGGCCGCCGACCGAGGATGAACTCCTGAGGGCGCGAAAGCCCTATCTCGAGGGATTGATCAGGGCCCAGGCCACCAACGAGTACTGGCTGTCGCAACTGTCGGGGGCCCAGACGGACCCACGGCGACTGGACGCCGCAAGATCTGTCCTGGCCGGTATCGAGCGGGTCACGCCCCTGGACGTTCAGGCCGCCGCCAGGACGTTTCTCAAGGATGATCAGGCCTGGCGATTGGTTGTCCTGCCGGAGACCGCCAGGCCGTGATCAAGAGCCCGGTGGGTCTGGTTGAAGACGCCCGGCGAGGGATCGCGCGCTGTCCCCGTCTGGGAGCTCAATAGATGGTTCCACCCACCCCGCCGTCGAGACTCATGCTGAACCCGGCGCTGGAGCTCTCGGTCACGGTTTCCTCGCGATAGGCGGTGTAGGTCTCGACCTCGACAACGGTGACCACCTTGATTCCCGCGCCAAACCGGCGAAGCAGGGAGCGTTCATTGCAGTCCCGCGCCGGGCGCTGGGGCCGGCAACTGACCCTGCCGGCGGCAGCGTCATCTGCGCCAGCCTGACCCGGTTCAAAGACCAGGGCCTCGCCCTTGGCGCAGGTTGCGGTCTGGCCGCCGTTGAAACTGGCCTGCCCGGTCCATTCGGCGACAGTCCACTGCATCCGCGTTCCGGCGATACAGCGGTAAAGTTCGCCTTCATAGCCATCGGCAACGTCCTGGCCGGCAAAGACCTGGCTTGCCGGATGCGGCGTTTCGCGGTCATCGACACAGACGGCGCGAATGACAACCCGGCGCGTGCGAGTGCGCTTGGCCTCATAGGACACCTGCTTCTTGCGGGTTGCGCCCTCGACATTGAGTCCCTGGATCAGGCCTGTCGCCCCGGGCGCAGCATAATAGCCGCCACCGCCGCCACCACCGCCATAGACGACGGCGCCGCCAGATCCTCCACCCCGTGCGACCGCTACCGCCGTAACGTTGGTATTTACGGTGACATTCACCCGTCCGCCGCCATTGTCACAGCAGTTGGGCGGCGTCGGCGGACGGGGGGGCGGGGTCGGGGGTGTGCAGCAAGGCGGCGGGGTCGGCGTGGAGCAGCAGGGCGGCGGCGGCGGAGGCGCGCAGCAGGCCGCAGCCTCTTGCGGGGAGGCCGAGCCTATCAGCAGCAGGACCGCGCCCGCAGCCAGTCCCAGAATGGTCGTTCGCAAACCCATGGGGTCGCTCCCTGAAGTCGTCACACCTGCCCTGCAAGACTCACGCCGATGTGCCGTTTCGTAACAAACAGGCTCCGGCATGAGCCTTCCCTGCAACCTCCATGCGGCCGCTTTGGGCCAGCAGGAGACAGGGTCGAGCCATGGCCCATCCCAACACGGAACGATTGACGGAGTATTGGCGCGCCAGGGCCGGCGCATTTTCTGCGCCTGCCCGCATCGATATCGACCCGACTGAATTCATTGATCTGCTGCCGCAGGTCCTGATCGTCGGCCGGCGTGAGGCCGGCGACCTGCCCTTTCGTCTGATCGGCGGTCTGATCGCGGACCTTCATCAGCGCGATCTTCGCGGCGTCAATCTGCTCAGTCTGTGGGCGGATGCAGACCGGGCAGCCCTGCGGCTGGCCCTGGAACAGGTCCGTCGCCGTCCCGAGCCCCTCATCATCACCGGCGAAATCCGCACCGACGTTGACGTAAAGGTTGGGCTGGAAATGATGCTGGCCCCCTTGGTCGGGGTAACGGGTGTCATTGACCGCTATCTGGGCCTCTACCAGCCGCTCGGGATGACCGCACGGCTCATGGGCCATTCCGTCCAGACCCTGAAACTCCTCAATCTGTCCCGGTGCGGCGAAGAGGGTCCAAGGTTGCGGCTGGCGGCCGTAGACGGACGCCGGATCGCGTGAAAGCTCCGGGCGTCAGGCGCTGGCGGCCGTCAGGGTCGCCATCTGGGCCTCGGTCAGCGTCAGTCTCGCAGCCCCCATCAAGTCTTCCAACTGGTCGAGGCTTGTGGCGCTGGCGATCGGCGCTGTCAGACCCGGACGGGCCATGACCCAGGCAAGGGATATCTGGGCGGGAGTCGCCGCCGTCTCGGCTGCGACGAGATCCAAGGCCGCCAGGACCGCCTTTCCGCGGTCGCTGTCCAGGTGCTTTTTCATGCCGCCACCCCTGGGACTCTTGCCCAGATCAGCATCGGACCGGTATTTCCCCGTCAGGAATCCGCTGGCCAGCCCGTAATAGCTGACGATGCCGACGTTCTGTGAAATGCAAAGGTCCAGCAGGGGCCCTTCAATCGCCCGGTCCAGCAAATTGTAGGCTGGTTGCAGGCTATCGTACCGCGCCAGACCCAGGCGGCTGGAAGCCGCCAGGGCGGAGCCGAGTCGATCAACGTCAAAATTCGACGCGCCGATCGCCCGGACCTTTCCGGCCTTGATCAGGCGATCAAAAGCCTCCGCCGTCTCGTCCTGGGGTGTTTCGGCATCGTCGCGGTGCGACTGATAAAGATCGATATAGTCCGTCTGCAGCCGGCGCAGGCTGTCTTCGCAGGCGGCTTCGATATTGGCGGCGGGAAGCCCCGGCCGCGCCGGCCACATCCCCACCTTCGTTGCAATGATCACATCGTCCCGTCGGCCCCGCGCCTTCAACCAGGTTCCCAGCACGGTCTCCGATTCGCCGCCCCGATGGCCGGGAACCCAGGCCGAATAGACATCAGCGCTGTCCACGGCATTGAAGCCACCGCTGACAAACGCGTCGAGAATCCGGTGCGAAGCGGCCTCGTCCGCGGTCCAGCCAAAGACATTGCCTCCCAGCATGAGAGGGGCAATCGACAGGCCGGACAGGCCAAGCTGGCGCATTTGCATGGTGACAGGGTCCTTGTGCGTGATGTTTGCGGACGGATCGGCAGAGGCCGTCCCGGTCAGGCCGCCTTGACTGTCGCCCCATCATGGACCGGAGCCTCGAAGGGTGCCATGGCCACCCTGCCGCGGATCATGTCGCTGGCCTTTTCAGCCACCATGATGGTCGGTGCATTGGTGTTGCCGCCGATCAGGGTAGGCATGACCGACGCATCGACGACGCGAAGTCCGCTGACTCCCTGAACCTTCAGTTCGCCGTCCACCACCGCGTAGGGGTCGCCGGCTGTTCCCATGCGGCAGGTGCCGACAGGATGATAGATGGTCTCGCCGGTCTGCTTGATCCAGGCATCGATCTCGGCGTCTGTCTGAACAGCCTTGCCGGGCGAAAACTCATCGGCCCGATAGGGATCAAGCGCCGCCTGATGGGCCGTTTCCCGGGCAATCTTGACCCCCTCACGCAAGGCCCGACGGTCCTCTTCTGTCGCCAGATAGTTGCCGAGGATTGTCGGGTCAGCAAAGGGGTCAGACGAGCGAAGCCCCACCTTGCCGCGGCTCTCCGGCCGCAACTGACAGACATGGAACGTAAATCCGTCCCGCTCCACAACAACCTTGCCATGCTCCTGCATGATGGCCAGCACCATGTGGATCTGAAGGTCGGGACGGTCCAGATCGGGCCTCGAGCGCAGAAAGGCCCCGCTCTCGAGGAAGTTCTGGCGTCCGGGCCCCCTCTTGAAAAGCATGTAGTTGATGCCCGCCACCAGCTTGTTCAGGCCCTTGTTGTAGCTATAGGCCGTATCCACGCCCTGGGTGTACCAGCTCAGGGTGACGTCCAGGTGGTCCTGCAGATTGGCGCCGACACCCCTGGACTCGACAAGTGTCGGAATCCCATGGGCGGCCAGGTCTTCAGGCGCCCCGATTCCGGAGAGCTGCAGGATCTGGGGCGACTGAACTGCGCCGGCGCACAGCAGCACCTCGGCGTCCGCATGGGCGGTCAGTCGCTCCCCGCTCTTGATTGCGTATTCCACCCCGATGGCCTTGCCATTCTCGATGAGAATCCGGGTCGTCCGGGCGCCGGTGATGCAGGTCAGGTTGGGACGGTTCAGGGCCGGATAGAGATAGGCCTTGGCCGCGCTCCAGCGCTCGCCGTCCCGGATTGTCATCTGATAGGGGCCCCAGCCTTCCTGCTGGAACCCATTGAAATCCTTGGTTACCGGATGGCCGGCCTGACGCCCGGCCTCAATCGCGGCCGAATAGAGCGGATTGGGCGATGAGGCCTTGGAAACATGAAGGGGGCCGTCCCCGCCGTGCCAGTCATCGCCGCCCCCTTCGAGGCTTTCCGAGCGCTTGAAGTAGGGCAGGACATCGGCATAGCCCCAGCCGCCCAGTCCCATCTGCCGCCACTGGTCATAGTCGCGCGCATGGCCGCGGATGTAGACCATGCCGTTGATCGAGGAAGAGCCACCCCAGCCCTTGCCCCGCGGCCACCAGAGCTTGCGGTCGTTCAGATGCGGCTCGGCCTCGGTCCAGAAGCCCCAGTTGTAGTCGCCCCTGTCCTTGATCAGGCCGCCGACCCCGGCGGGCATCTTGATCAGGATCGAGCTGTCCTTGCCGCCGGCCTCCAGCAGAAGGACCTTGATATTGGCGTCTTCGGTCAGGCGGCCGGCGAGAACGCAGCCTGCAGAGCCGGCGCCAATGATGATGTAGTCGTAACGGTCGGCCATCTGCCGTTCTCCCGCTCAGGTTATCGTTGTTAAGGCAACAGTGACGCCAGCGTCAGATTTGGGCAAGAGGCAGGTTCAAGAGCCCCTAGCCTCTGCGCACCAGCAGGACGCCAAGCACCACCAGGCCCAGCCCGCCCAGCCTGCTCAAACTGATGGGACGAGGCTCGATGCCGAAGGCGCCGAAGTGGTCGAGTATGACGCTCATGAGCAGCTGTCCGCCCACCATCAGGGTGATGGTCGACGCCACGCCCAGCCGCGGCGCTGCAAATGCCGCCGCCACCACGAACACGGCGCCATAGGCGCCGCCCAACCAGGCGTACCAGGGCAGGGTTGCGGCGCCAGACAGGTCAGGCTTGACCCTCAGGGCCAGGGCAGCAACCAGAAGGACCAAAGTTCCCACCGCAAACGACACCAGAGCTGCGTTCACCGGCGAGTTCAGGGGCCGGGCCAGCATGGCATTGGTCGGGGCCTGGGCCGCCGTCATCATGCCGCCCAGTATGCTGGCGAGGACAGCGACAATAACGATGGACCTGATCACGGTGATTCCCCTCTTAGGCGCGACATAGCAGGGTTTGGCCTGCAGCGCAGAAACGCCGGTCGTTCTATTGCCGGGACGGGCAGACCCTGCCCGTGAAGCGCAGGTCCAGGTTTCCGGACGCCCCACATCCAGGGCCGTCGACGACGACCCGAAAGGCTCCAGTCGCGCGGGGCCGGTTCGATCGACCTCGTCGAAATGAGCGTTCTTGTTGCGCTGCCGAATAGATTGCATGCAACGGACTCTACGTGCTATACTCGCCCGTCAGGTCATCGGCAGGTGCTTGGCTTTCCAAGACTTTCCACACAATGACCGGGGACGGTTCGCGTTTCGCGAACCTCCGGACAGGTGAGACGCGTTCGATGCCGACCGGAACTCCGCTCCACCCGTCGGCGGTCGATGGTCTGGCCATGGCCGTCATTTTCTCTTCGACCGCGCCGCTCGTGCTGCTGGACGCGGACCTGACGCTGCTGGCCGCCAGCGCTTCATTCTGCATGGCCTTCGAACTCAAGGGCGAAGACCTCATCGGAAAACCGCTGGAATCCATCGGGCAGGGCGAATGGGGCCGGCCCCAGGTCAGGGTCATGCTCAGGGCCACAGCTGATGGCACAACGCCGATCGACGCCTACGAAATGGATCTGGAGCGACCAGGCCAATCCAGCCGGCGCCTGGTGCTGAACGCCCGGAAGCTGGACTACGGCGATGGCTCACAGGTCCGCCTGCTGCTTTCCATTGCCGACATTACGGACGCCAGGCTTGCTGAAAAGCTCAAGGACGACCTGCTGCGCGAAAAGTCGATCCTGCTGCAGGAACTGCAGCATCGGGTCGCGAACAGTCTCCAGATCATCGCCAGCGTTCTTCTGCAAAGCGCTCGAAAGGTGAACTCCGAAGAGACCCGCCGACATTTGAGCGACGCCCATAGCCGGGTCATGTCCGTCGCGGCCGTCCAACAACAGCTGGCACGGACCAGCCTGGAAGACGTTGAACTGCGGGCCTATTTCAAGCAGCTTTGCGCCAGTATCGGTGCTTCGATGATCCGGGACCATAACCAGATCCGCATAGAAGTTGCCGCTGACGACAGTTTTACCTCGGCCGACGTCTCGGTCAGGCTGGGCTTGATCGTGACCGAACTGGTGATCAACGCCCTGAAACATGCCTTTCCGGAACACCGGAACGGCCTGATCTCCGTCTCCTATGAATCCCATGGGCCCAACTGGGTGCTATCGGTCAGCGATGACGGGGTCGGAATGCCAAAGGATGGCGCCAGCGCGACTCCCGGCCTGGGCACCAGTATTGTCGAGGCCCTGGCCAACCAGCTGAAGGCAAAGGTTCGGGTCATCGACGCGCATCCGGGAACGGCCGTCTCGATCGTGCACGCCCAGCTGGTCGCGGTTGATCTGCAGTCGGACAAGTCGGCCGTCTAGGGCCTGTCGGGGTCGTCGTCGCTGGCGATTGATTTTGAGACCCTCAGCCCCCATACCGCCCTCTCCCCCTCGGCCGCCTGGCTTGGCAGTCGAGCAGATCAGCCTTTGGCGAAAGACCCGATCATGACCCAGGACAACGACGAGAAGATCGACCGCCTGTTCAACTCCGCCGACGAGGCCTGGGAAGATGGCGATCTGGCCAAGGCGGCCAAGCTGTTCCGGGAGGCGGCGGAACTGGGCGACGTCGCCGCCATGCTCAATGTCGGCTATTTTCTGGACGAAGGGCTTGGCGTGAAGTCCGACAAGTCGGAAGCCATGACCTGGTATCGTCGGGCCTACGATCTGGGCGACAGCAGCGCCGCCAACAACATCGCCATCCTGCATCGTGAGCAGAACGACCAGGCCGGCGCCGTGGAATGGTTCGAAAAGGCGGCGGAACTGGGCGACGGCGACGCCCATGTCGAACTGGCGCGCATCCATCTGGACGGCCTGGGTGTCCCGGTCTCGGAGGAAAAGGCCCGGGAATACCTCGAAAAGGCCCTCGGTTTTCCCGTCGACACCGGCGAGGATGACGAAGACGCCGACCCGGATCTGGTGACCATCAGCGAAGACAGCCACGACATGGCCACCGAGATGCTCACCAGGATCGCCGCCAAGGGCTGACCTTCATCAAGGCTCAGCCGGCCGGGCCGCCGGCCCGTTTCGGGGCGCCGTGAAGCAGTGCGATTGGCAGCCTCGCAACGATGCTGCAGTCATGTACGACTCCGACCTCTGTCAGGGCCCGCAGACAAAGCGACCCGAGCGCGCGGGGGATTGGCCGATGACCTTGGCCGACTCGGCAAGCTTGCCAGCCGTTTCGCTCCCCCCCTTCGGCCTCAGGCCAGGCAAAACCAAGTTGACGGGATTTGCCGCTTGATCGGCAGAGGACGCTCACGCTCCATCGGTCCGGACCTTGGCGGGCCACAGACGCGAGGGTGACGATCGCGCCTGACCGGAAGCCAGGGGCCTTCCGGCCTGATAGGATTTCGACATGCTGTATCTGATCATCAAGGCGGCCGTTTCCGGGGTCATCGTCGCCCTGGTGTCAGAGGTGTCCCGCCGCTATGCAGGGCTGGGCGGGCTCCTGGCCTCGCTGCCGTTGATTTCGGTTCTGGGCATGGTCTGGCTTTGGCGGGACACCGGCGATACCGCTCGGCTGGCCAGTCACGCCGGGGCAACCTTCTGGTTCGTGCTGCCCTCGCTACCCATGTTCCTGTTGATCCCTGCCCTGCTCCGGCGCGGGCTGGGCTTTTATCCGGCCCTGCTGCTTGGTTGCGCGCTGACCCTGGCGCTCTACGGGATGATGATCTGGATCGGTCCGCGCGTGGGTTTGAAACTCTAGTCGGACGGACCGGGCGGCGTCGCTGCGCAGCCATCCTTGACAGTTCCATGCTGCACTGCCATATGCTGAGTTGCGCAAATTGATGCGCAATCGGCCGCGCCCGGCCGCGTGAGAAACGATCCGTCGTTTCAGCCCAGGCGTGAGACCCGACCTTCCCCATAAGAGCGCCATACGCGGGGCGTTTTCCCAAGACCCCGCGATCCCCCGCGCCGGCCAGTGAGCCCGCGCGGCCAGTGTCGCATATTGAAAGCTAGACACGACCTTGACCACCGTTACCGACTTTGCATCGCTTGGCCTCGTCAAGCCGCTCCTTCAGGCCCTGACCGCCGAAGGCTATACGTCTCCGACCCCGATCCAGGCCCAGGCCATTCCTCTGGTTCTCCAGGGCCGCGATATCCTGGGCATCGCCCAGACCGGCACCGGCAAGACCGCCGCCTTCGCCCTGCCAATCCTTCAGCGGCTCGCCGAGAACCGCAAGCCCGCCCCCCGCCGGGGCTGCCGCGCCCTGGTCCTGTCGCCGACCCGCGAACTGGCGACCCAGATCGCCGAGAGCTTCCGCGCCTATGGCAAACATATGGGCCTGTCGGTCACGGTCGTCTTCGGCGGCGTGAAATACGGACCCCAGGTCCGCGCCCTGGCCGCCGGCGTCGATATTCTGGTGGCAACGCCGGGCCGTCTGATCGACCATATCAACGAAAAGGTCGCCAATCTGTCGGAGACCGAAGTCTTCGTCCTGGATGAAGCCGACCAGATGCTCGACATGGGCTTTGTCGTGCCGATCCGGCGCATCGCCAAGACACTGCCCCAGCAACGCCAGAACCTGTTCTTTTCGGCCACCATGCCGACCGAGATCGGCAAGTTGGCCGGCGAACTCCTGAAGGATCCGGCCAAGGTGTCGGTGACGCCCCAGGCCACCACCGTCGAGAAGATCGACCAGAAGGTCCTCTTCATCGAACAGGGCCGCAAGCGCGCCCTTCTGGCCGAACTGATGGATGACGGCGCCATGAAGCGGGTGCTGATCTTCACCCGCACCAAACGCGGCGCCGATCGGGTGGCCAAGCAGCTTGGAACCATCGGCATCGAAGCCGCCGCCATCCACGGCGACAAGAGCCAGGGCCAGCGCGAGCGGTCCCTGGCCCAGTTCAAGGCCGGTGAAGTGCGCGCCCTGGTCGCCACCGACATCGCCGCCCGGGGCATCGACGTCGATGGGGTCAGCCACGTGGTGCAGTATGAGCTGCCCAATGTGCCGGAAGCCTATGTCCACCGGATCGGACGCACCGCCCGGGCCGGCGCAGGCGGCTCCGCCATCGCCCTCGTGGCGGATGACGAACGCAATCTGCTGCGCGACATCCAGAAGGTCACCCGCCAGACCATTCCAAGCTGGGACCGCCGCAATGACCGGACCCTGGGCTCGGCCGAGGCGGCCTTCAAGGCCGCAGAACCGGCCCAGTCCGAGCCAGCCAGCCCGCGCGGCCGCAGTCCGGCCGCCAAGCGCCAGGAACATGCCGCCGGCAAGCACTTCGCCGGCGCCCCGCGTCCCCACCGCCCGGGTGGCTATGAACCCCTGGTGGAAGGCGCCGCCCCAGCCGCTGACGCCGCCAAGAAGCCCCGCCGCAGGTTCCGGGGCGGTGGCAAGAGCGGCGGACAGGCCAACGCTCGAGGATAGGTCTCGAACCGTATCGATTTGGGCAGGTTCATCCCAGATTTGGCGTGACTATATTCCTATAGTTTTGATAGAGATAAAGAGCGCGCAGCAAATCCCCCTTTGTCTTCGTGCAACCATGGGAGCGCGGGTCGGCGAGTTTTGCCGGCCCGCGCGACTTGGTCAGTCCTTCAGCGGCTCGGGGAATTCCAGCCGGCTGGCGTCGTACCCGAGGGCTTTCACCCGGGCGACAAGGCCGTCCAGTTCCGCCCGACTGGGCGCATTGCGGGTGTAGATCCAGAGCTTGTCAAACCTGGGGTCCGCGCTGATGAACCAGCTGTAGTCCTCCGCCACGTCCAGCACCCAATAGTCCCAGGTGATGAAGAACGGATAGCGGACACGCAGCTTGGCGTTGGCGCCGGGGTCGAGAATCCGGCCCCTGCCGCTGATGACCCTTTCCTTGCCCTCTGGCGTCTTGTCACGGCAGCTGTCGCGAACCGCAACCTGGCCGTCCGGCAAACGGGAATAGGCCGTGGCCCCGGCCACGCAGCCATCCGTCAGCCGAAGCGGTAGCCTGGCGATTTCCAGCCAGCGACCGGAATAGAACCTCTCCGCATCGATGGATTTCGCCGGAGCCGGCGATTGGGCCAGGCTGAGGGATGGCAACGCCAACAAGGCGACGGCGGCGAACACAAGTCTGTAGCGGCGAACCATGATAACTCCTCAGGATAGCCCCGTGAGCTACGTAAGGCGGGACAGACAGGCTTCAACGACCAGCTCCGGCCGGCACCATTGACGAGCAAAGAGATGTCCAGCGCCCCGTCCCGCCGCAGCATCCTCGCCTCCGCCGCCGGACTGGCCGCAACAACGGCTGTTCCCGGCGCTGGTAGATCGGCGCCGGTCACCAAACCGGCTGGCGCCGCGAGCCTGGACCCCGAGGCCTTGCGCGCCGACGCCCGGATCGTGCGTCAGGCCTATAGGGCGATGCATCCTGGCCTCTATCGCTACAACAGCCCGGCCCGGATGGAGGCCCGTTTCGCGGCCCTCGAGCACCAGATGGCCTCCGCTTCCACCCGTCAGGCCGCCTTCCTGGCCTTGACCAGGCTGACGGCCGCCGTCCGCTGCGGCCATAGCTATCCGAGTCCATACAACATGTCAGATGCTGCGGTGACGTCCATGTTCGATGGACCGGACCGCCTGCCCTTCCTCTTCGACTGGATCCAGGGCGAGATGGTCGCCACCGCCCGGTCGCCCGTGGCGCCGATCGATCGCGGAGACCGCATCGTTCGGATCAACGGCATACCGACACGAACCATGCTGAAGTGCCTGATCCCCCTGGCCCGCGCAGATGGTTCAAACGACGCCAAGCGCATCGCCAACATGGCCGTTCTGAGCGAGGATCGATTTCCCGCCTTCGATGTCTATCGTCCCTTGCTCTGGCCGGACCGCGGGCCGGAAGTTCATCTGGACATTGCCCGCCAGGGAGCGTCCGACCGCCCGCTCGTCGCGCCCCTTCTGACCCGGCAGCAGCCCAGGGATCTTCGCAGTCTGCAGGATGAGGCTGCGTCCCCCTGGAGCTTCGAACTGGGCAAGGACGGCGTGGGCCTGCTGACCATGCCGAACTGGGCGCTCTATGACAGCGATTTTCCCTGGGAGGCCTGGCTTGACGGCGTGATGGATCAGTTGGTCGAGGCGGGCGCGCCTGGCCTGATCATTGATCTGCGGGACAACGAGGGCGGGCTTGACTGCGGAAACGCCATCCTCGCCCGCCTGATCCAACGGGACCTGACCCTGCCCGCCTACGATCGATACACCCGCTATCGAACAGCGCCCAAGGCCCTGGAGCCATTCCTGAAGACCTGGGATCGCTCATTCCTGGACTGGGACTCAGCCGCCCGGGGCCCCGATGAACGGGGACTGTATCGACTGGTTCGCTATGACGACACGCCGGACGGCGACCTTGTCACCCCCAAGGGGCCCCGCTTCCCGGGCAAGGTCGCGGTCCTGGTCGGCGCTCAGAACAGTTCCGCCACCTTTCAGTTCGCGCTTGCGGTCAAGTCGGCTGGACTGGGCACGCTGATTGGCCAGACCACCGGCGGAAATCTGCGGGGGATCAATGGTGGCGCGTTCTTCTTCCTGCAACTGCCCGGCAGCGGACTGGAAATCGACCTGCCCCTGATCGCAACCCTCCCCCGGACACCGCAGCCGGATGCCGGACTGGCCCCGGACATGGCGGTAACGCGAAACGCCCTGGCTCTTGCCGAGGGCCGCGATCTGGAACTGGAAGCCGCCAGGGACTGGATGACCCGCACCTGACCTTGGGCAAGGGTCAGGTGCGATCCAGCAGCGACGACAGATAGTCGACAATGTCCCTGGGCCAGTCAGACACATGACCCATCAACGCCGTCCGGTCATCGGCAAACAGGGCGCGACTGGCCTCCTCAAAACCCGCCAGATCACCGGCCAGGGCGCTCATGGCCCGATAGGCCGCATCCCGTGCGGCCCGGCGGATCTGCTCCGGATCCCGCCGGGCAGCCTCGACAAGACGCCGAAGGGTAACCGAAGCGCCGCCCGGCTGCGCCGCAAGCCACTCCCAATGCCTCGGCAGGAGTGTGACCTCTCGGGAAGCGACCCCCAGCCTGGGACGTCCAGCCTTTCGGGCCGCCGTCTCTGGTGAGTCGGGTGGCGCCGCTGCTGACGCCTTGGCGCGAAGATCGAGATCGACGGCGGCGCCGGTCTGATCGTCCAGCACCAGGATGCGGATTGTCGGCGAGGCAGCGATGGCCAGCCGGACTTCTTCGGCGACGGCATCCAGACCGCCGCTGGCAAGCCGACGGATGTCGGCGAAGGCGGTTACAGTCTTTTCGGGCTCGCTCATCCTGTCACCGCATCCGCATTCAGCTCGGTCCGCCAGTGCGCCTGGCGATCCTTGAGCTGGGAGGCCTGAACCCAGGCCGACCGCTCTTCATCCGGCAAGGCCTCCAGCACTTCGAAGACAAAGGCAGCCTCGCCCTCCTTCGTCCAGACGGCCTGCAGGGCCCGATTTGGATGGCTGCCCAGGCGCAGGGAAAACCAGACGCCATTCTGGCGCGTCGACAGATCGGCTGTGACCCCGACCCAGACCTGGGTTGTGGTCAAGCAACGGACTGCGAAGATCCCGGCGGAGGTCTTTCGCTCGCGGTAGTCCCGCAACAGCTGTTTACGATCGGCTTTCATGACCGCCGTTTACACCCGGGTAAAATACGCTGTCAATATTGCCCGGGTAAAATCTCTAGCGAAACAGGCAGGCCGTCCCGGCCCAAAGGGTCTCGATCCGGGCATCGGGTTTGGCGCTGTGGAGCAGGCCAGACAGGCCGCCAGCCGCAAACTCCATGGCCAGATTGCCTTCCTCGATAACGGTGTTCGCAGGCGCCTTGCCCAATATCGACATCACCCCGCCGACCGCTGCAGCATCTGGCCCATCATCTGATGAACCATGTTGATCGCCTTCAGCGGCCTGACCATCACCTTGAAACGGGTGATCTGGCCGGCTTCGTTCCACCAGATCATGTCGATGCCGTTGACTGCGACACCCTCGATCTCACAGGCGAACTCCAGGATGGCGGACCGCTCGCTGCGCCATTCGCCCAGATAGCGAAAGCTCTCGTTGCCCAGCACTACGCCGGCGCCCAGCAGGTACTTGGTGGTGATCGCCTTGCCGACCTGGGGCGTGTGCACCACCGGCGACTCGAACACCACGTCGTCGGCCAGCAGCTCAGACAGCACGGCAGGGTCCTTGGACTTCATGTAGTCGTGCCAGAGGTGAATGGGGTCCTGCGCGTCTGTCATCTCGACTCTCTGATCTTGGTCGCCGCTGTGGGGGACTCAATCAGGCGCTGGCCCGGCTTCGTCTCGACACTGAACCCTGCTTTGCATGAATTGCCAGACCGCGCAAAGCTGCGGCCTCTTCCCTATCGCAGCGGCTTCCACATCAGAAGGTCGTCGGTATAGACGCCCGCAGCGGTTTTCAGGGCGCGAGGCTCCAGCCCGTAAGATTCGAACCCGGCGCGCCGATAGAGCGCCACTGCGCTCGCATTCGTCGAAACCACGATGAGCTGGACGCTCTCGAATCGCGCCCTTGCCTCGTCGAGCAGCGCCGCCATCAGGGCCTGGCCGACGCCCCTCCCCCGGGCCTCCGGCAGGACAAACATGCTGTAGACAAACCCCTTGTGCGCCTCCTTGGAACCAGCCTTTGCGGACAGGCCAAC
>CAMAVA010000039.1 GCA_945861515.1 Brevundimonas vancanneytii
CTGCGCTTCTCCCTGGCTGCCGATTACCTGGTGATGGCGGCCTGGCTCGCCTATCTGAAATCAAGGCTGCTATTGCCGGCAGCCGACAAGCCCAGGGGCGATGAGCCGCCGGCCGAGGAAATCGCCGCCAGCCTGGCGTTTCGCCTCGCCAAGCTCGATGCCATGCGGCGGGCGGCGGATGCGCTCCAGGCCCGGCCGAGGCTGGGTCGCGATGTCTTTACCCGAGGCGATCCGGATCAGGTCAGGATTGTCGCCGCAGACCGGTTGGAAGGCGACCTCTATCAACTGATAAGCGCCTATGTCAGCCAGCGTCGGCAGGAACAGTTTCGCACCTATCGTCCTGAGGCGCCCCAGGCCTTCGCTCTCGAGGACGCCCGGCGCAGGCTGCGGGACCTTTTGCCAGACCTGTCTCGCTGGACGGCCCTGAGCGGACTGGCGCCAATACCCTATGGCGGAGATGAGCCCAGCCGGGCCAGCTATCTGGCTTCCACCCTGTCGGCGGGGCTGGAACTGGTCAAGGAAGGAGCAATCGAGGCAAGGCAGTTCGAGGCCTTCGCCGAGATCTATCTGAAAGCGCGCGTCCTGCAACAGGACGGGACGACCTGATGGACGGTTTGCATGGATGATCGGTTCGACATCACTCAAAGGTCTGTTGAAGCTCTGTTGTTCGCGGCGGCGGAGCCCCTTGGTCTGATTGATCTGCAGCGACGCCTGCCGGACGGAGCCGATGTCGCGGGCGCCGTTGCGGCGCTGCAATCGGCCTATCTGGGCCGCGGTGTGACGCTGGTCGAGGTTGCAGGGCGTTGGCGGTTCCAGACGGCAGAGGATCTGGACTTTCTGATGGTCGAGGAACGGCAGGAACCCCGTCGCCTGTCCCGGGCGGCGCAGGAAACCCTCGCCATCATTGCCTATCATCAACCGGTCACCCGCGCCGAGATCGAGGCGGTGCGCGGCGTTCAGGCCAGCCGGGGCACCCTGGATGTGCTCCTGGAAGTCGGGCTTGTCCGGATGCGAGGCCGGCGCCGAACGCCGGGACGGCCGGTGACCTACGGAACGACGGATCTGTTCCTGGAACAGTTCGGCCTTGCCAACCTGTCGGACCTGCCAGGGATGAATGACATGAAGGCCCTGGGGCTGCTGGACATGAACCTGCCGCCCGGCTTTTCAGTGCCCGATCCCAGTCGGCCTTCGGAAGGGTCGATGGATGAGGACCCGCTGGACTCCGGGGATGGCGAGGGGCCGGAGTTCGTGCAGGATTTCATGGATGATTCAGACTCATCCAGGGTCTGACCGGACTGTCGCCAGGATGGCCTAGCTTTCATTTGGCCGTTGGCCATCAGAACGCCTATATACGTCCGGAAGCATGATCGATGCGCCAGCCGCCGGGACGCGACTGGCCAGAAGGAGTTGGCCCTGATGGGTAGTTTTAGCTGGATTCACTGGGTACTGGTCATTGGCGTCGCGGCCCTCCTGTTCGGTGGACGCGGCAAGCTTTCCTCGCTGATGGGGGACGCCGCCAAGGGCATCAAGGCTTTCCGTGATGGCCTCAAGGGAGAAGATGCGGTGGACGACAAGCCGCTTTCCACGCCCTTGCCGCGCACCGACTCCGAGAAGGACAAGATCGTCAGCTGACGATCGATCCATGACCCAGGGGCCAGCGGCCCCTTTTTTCCACGCCCCAAGGCGCGCCCATGCTTTCGCCTGATATCGGCGTCTCCGAAATGCTGATCGTGGCCGCCGTGGCCCTGATCGTCGTGGGACCCAAGGACTTGCCATTGTTGATGCGCCGGGTCGGGCAGTTTCTCGCCCGCCTCCGCGGCATGGCGTCCGAATTTCGGGCCAGTTTCGAAGACATGGCCAGACAGTCGGAACTGGACGAGCTTCGCAAGGAAGTCGAAGCCATGCGGTCCGGGCAGTTTTCGGCGACCTCGGGTGATATGCCCGGCGCCGGCCCCGATGCTTCCGTGGATCAGGTGTTCGCGGACATTGATGCTGGGCTGCGGGGCGGCGCCGTCAACTTCGCGCCGCCGATGGCCGGACGGGCCGACCCGTCCTCCGAGACCATCGACGAGGCGGACCTTGACCCGCCCATGAGCGATCAACCCAAGCCAACGCGCAAACCCCGGGCCAGGCGCAAACCACAGGCCGAGTCCGCTGAAATGATGGCCCTGACCCCGGCGACCGGCCCCGTGCCGCGCAAGCGCCGGGCCAAGACCGAGGCGTCCACATGAGCACGCCCAACGACGAAGCCGAGATTGAAGCCTCGCGCGCACCTTTGCTGGACCATCTGGTCGAGCTTCGGGGCCGACTGATTGTCTGTGTTCTCGCCTTGGCCGTTGGTTTCGGAATCTGCTTCTTTTTTGCCGATCAGATCTTCCTGTTCCTGGTCCAACCATTTTCGGCTGCGCAGGACCTGCTGGCCGCACAGTCGGCCTCCGGCGGCAAACATGGCCCGTTTGATCTAATTCTGGCCTTGATCGGGCAGAAGCAGGTCGCGCCGGCGCCAGATGCCGCCAAGTTGAAGCTCATCTACACTGCTGCACTGGAGTTTTTCTTCACCAAGTTGAAGGTCGCCGGGTTCGGAGCGCTGGTGCTCACCTTTCCAGTGTTGGCCTGGCAGCTCTATAGTTTTGTGGCGCCGGGACTGTACAAGCGGGAGCGCCTCACCTTTCTGCCGTTTCTGGTCGCTTCCCCCGTCCTGTTCACGGTCGGCGCTGCGCTGGTCTATTATGTGATGCTGCCCTTTGTATTGTGGTTCTCGCTTTCCCAGCAGATCAGCACAGCCGCCATTTCGGTGGAACTGACGCCAAAGGTGGATGAGTATCTGTCCCTTGTAACGACCTTGCTGCTGGCCTTCGGGCTCTGTTTCCAGCTGCCGGTGGTGCTGACCCTGGCCGGATTGGCGGGGCTGGTCAGTTCTCAGGCCCTCCGGTCTGCGCGTCGGTACGCCATTGTCGGCGTGTTTGTCGTGGCCGCTATCGTGACTCCGCCTGATCCGATCAGCCAGCTGATGCTGGCGATCCCGATCTGTCTTCTCTACGAAGTGTCGATCTGGTGCGTCTGGCTTATCGAACGCCGACGCAAGGCGGAAGACAGCCGGGACATGGTGGCGCTGGGCTGAAATCCGGACGCCGCGTTGCAGCCGCGGATGCGAGCCTATAGGTTCCGCCTCCGCAAAGGCCTGATCGCCTGCCGGCCAGTTCGGTGGGTTTGAGGGTGACCAAAAATTCAAGAGGGCGTCAGGGTCTGGCGCCTTGAACGCCTTCAAGACGGAGAATCCCTTTCGTGGTCGATGTTTTCGAAGAGGTCGAGGATCAGCTCCGGACCGAACGCTATCGCTCCCTGGCCATCAAGGCCCTGCCCGTCGCTCTGGGAGTCGGGGCTCTTGTCCTGCTGGGGGCCCTGGGTCTCTGGGGCTGGGATTCCTGGCAGACTGGCGCCCGGGCCAAGGCCTCGGAAAGCTATTCGAAGGCGATGGAAGCCAGCGCCCAGGGCGATCAGGTCAAGGCCGTCTCGCTCTACAGTGAAATTGCCCGCACTGGACCGGCTGCCTACAAGACTATGGCGCTGATGCAGCAGGGCGGCATGCGGCTGGACGCTGGGCAGACCGAAGAGGCCGTGAAGTTTTTCGACGACGCGGCCAAGGCCTCGCCAGATCCGTTGCTGGGCGATTTCGCTCGCCTCAAATCCGCCTTCGCCTTGATGGACACAGCCCCTTACAAGGACGTGGAGGCTAGGCTCATTCCTCTCAATACCGACAAAGGCCCATATCGCATGGAAGCCAAGGAGGCCCTTGCCTTCCTCAAGCTTCGCGAGGGCAAGTTCAAGGAAGCACGTACCGATTTTGTCGTGCTCTCGCAGATTTTTGACGCCAGCCAGGGCATGCGCCAGCGGGCCAAGGCCGCGATCAGCCTGATTGATTCCGGGTCGGCCGGAGTGATGGCGGAGGCCGTGAAACTGGCCAGTTCCGCCAAGCCTAATCAGCTTCCTGAGTCGGTCATTCTCCAACCAAACGGGTCGATCTCGCCATCACCCTCTGCCGAGGCCCCCCAATGATCCAACGCTGCGGCATTTTGACCGCTGTTCTCCTCAGCATCGCTATGGCAACGTCCGGTTGCACTACTGCCAACGGTACTGTGGACCGGCTAAATCCGTTCAAGCCCAAAGAGGTCAAGGATACAGCCTCTGACGGACGGCGGATTTCAGTCATTGCCTTTGATGCGACGATTTCCGCAGCCGAGGGCCTGAAGGGCGTTGATTTCTATCTGCCCCCCCCAGTCCCGCAGGTCGACTGGCCGCTGCCCGGCGGTCCCGAAGAGACTGCCATCGAGAATATCGAAGCTGCGCCCGCATTCGATATCGCCTGGAAGAAGAGCTTTGGGACGGGATCCAGCGCCAAGGTCCATGTGACTGCGCCGCCGGTTCTCGCTGAGGGCCGGGTTTACGTCATGGACGCCCGCGCTGGCGTTTCTGCTCTCGACGCCCGGACCGGAGCGCTGATCTGGAAACAGCAGCTGACCGCAAAGAACAAGCGGGACAAGATCGGCTTTGGCGGCGGCCTCGCCTATGCCGCTGGCCACCTCTATGTCACGTCCGGCTTTCGATTTGTCGCCCAGCTTGATGCGGCGACGGGACGGCCTGGCTGGCGGCAGGAGACATCCTCGCCGATCCACGGCGCGCCGACGGTGCATTCCGGAAAGGTGTTTGCGATCAGCACCGACAACGAGTTGCTGACTTTTGATGCTGGCAGCGGAGCGCCCGGCTGGGATTTCCAGGCCCTTGTCGAGCCGGCCAGAATTCTGTCGGCTTCAAGTCCTGTCGTGTCAGGCGGTGTTGTGGTTGCGGCCTTTGCCTCGGGCGAACTTGTGGCCGTCCGCTCAGGCAACGGCAATGACCTGTGGAACAATGCCCTGTCGAGGGCCAGCCGAACCAACGCCCTCTCGGAAATTCGCGACGTCGCGGGACGGCCCGTGATCTACAAGGGCGACGTTTTTGCTGCGAGCCATTCCGGCGTGTTTGTTGCGACGGACCTGAACACAGGACAGGCGCGCTGGTCTCTGCCCGTGTCGTCCATCGCCACCCCCTGGCCGGCCGGCGACGTGGTCTACATCATTTCCCGCGCCGGCGAACTGATCTGCGCTTCGCGGGACAATGGTCAGATCTACTGGATCAAGGACTTCAATGCCGGGATCAAGAAAAGCCAGGATCGCCGGCTGTATTTCGGCCCCGTCATCGCGTCGGACCGGCTGGTTGTTGTGTCCAGCGATGGGCGGGTTCTGGCGCTGAATCCGAAGACCGGCGACGTCACCAAGACCCTGAAGATCGGGGCTCCGGCCTTGATCACCCCGATTGCTGCCGGGGGTATGGTCTTCGTGGTGACTGACAAGGCGGAGCTGGTCGCGATCCGCTGATCTGCGGGCAAACCTGCAACAACCCTTGTATAGAGGCGGCGGTTCTGCGAAGAGCCGCCGCCTCTTTGTATTTGAATGCGTCCTGTTGTCCGGTGCGGATTGACCAACAGGCCATTCGGAAGGTCTCCAGACCGCTATGGCGCTGAAACTTGCAATCGTCGGCCGACCCAATGTCGGGAAATCGACTCTGTTCAACCGGCTGGCCGGCAAAAAACTGGCGATCGTCGATGATCGGCCGGGTGTCACCCGTGACCGTCGCTTCGCGAGCGGCAACATCGGCGACATGCTGCTCGATCTGGTCGACACCGCCGGCTTCGAGGATGTCGATGACGAGAGCCTGGAAGCGCGGATGCGCCGCCAGACGGAACTGGCCATCGATGAAGCCGATATCTGCCTGTTCCTGATCGATGCCCGTGAAGGCGTTACGCCGCTGGACCAGGTGTTCGGGGAAATCCTCCGCCGCAAGGACAAGCCTGTCCTGATCGGCGCCAACAAGGCGGAGGGCAAGCAGGGCGATCCGGGGATCGCCGAGGCCTGGAGCCTTGGATTCGGCGAGCCGATCCCGATCTCGGGCGAGCACGGCGAGGGCATGGCCGATCTCTATGCCGCCCTTGTGCGTCTGGCGCCCGAACATCAGGACGACGAGGAAGAAGACGATCCCGACAAGCCGATCCGGATTGCCATTGTCGGTCGTCCCAATGCCGGCAAGTCCACCCTGGTCAATGCCCTGATCGGCGAGGACCGGATGCTTACGGGCCCGGAAGCCGGCATTACGCGGGACTCCATTCCCGTCGAGTGGAACTGGGACGGCCGCAAGGTGCGGTTGGTCGATACCGCTGGCCTGAGGCGCAAGGCCCGGATTCACGAAAAGCTGGAAATCCTGTCGGTGGCCGATTCCATCCGCGCCATCACTTTCGCCGAAGTGGTGCTGCTGGTCATGGATGCGACCCACCCCTTCGAAATCCAGGATCTGCAGCTGGCGGACCTGGTGGAACGGGAAGGGCGTGCGCTTGTGTTTGTCCTGGCCAAATGGGACCTGGTGGAGGATCCCCAGGCCACCCTGAAGGGTTTTGTCGAACATGCCGAGCGGATGCTGCCCCAGGTGCGTGGCGCCCCGGTCGTGGCGCTGTCCGCAGAAACCACCTGGGGACTGGACCGGCTGATGCCGGCCGTCATCAAGACCCACGCCAACTGGTCCACCAAGGTCAAGACCCGCGATCTCAATGACTGGCTGGCGCTTGCCGTCCAGAGGCACCCGCCGCCCGCCGTCAATGGTCGGCGGATCAAGCCCAAGTATGTCGCCCAGACCAAGGCGAGGCCGCCCACCTTCGTGTTGTTCTCCAGCCGGGCCAACCAGATGCCGGAGCACTACCGGCGCTATCTGATCAATTCCATCCGCGAGAGCTTCGACCTGCCCGGGGTGCCGATCCGCATCACGATCAAGTCTGGGGCCAATCCCTATGCCGACGCCGATGGCGACAAGCGGCCCATGGGCAGCGGTTCGGGTCGCGGGGCCAAGGCCAAGCCGGCAAAGCCGGGCGTTTTCGCGAACGCAAAGGATGCCAAGCAGGCGCGGGTGAAGAAGATCACCAAGGCTCGAAAGGCGGCCAAGGAATCCACTGCCGCCAAGCCGGTTATACGGGCCAGGACCCAGAAGCCCGGCCGCACAAAATAGCCAGACCGATTAGTCGGCCTTGAACACCAGGGTGTGGGGCTGGGCCGGTAGGTCCTGTTGCCCGGCCAGGGAGACGAACATCGGCCCGAGGGCCGAAGGCTCTGGGAGGTCCATTGGATCCTCGCCAGGATAGGCTTGGGCCCGCATCCGGGTGCGGACCGCGCCCGGGTCGAGGATAACGGCGCGAACGGCCGTGGTTTCCATTTCGTCCGCCCAGCAGCGCACCAGCGCCTCCATACCGGCCTTGCTGGCTGCATAGGGGCCCCAGAAGGCCTTGGGGCGGGCAACCCTGCCAGTCGTGACAAAGATCGCCCGCCCGGCCTGTGAAGCCTTCAGAAGCGGCTCGAATGAGCGGATGAGACGCCATGTGGCGGTCAGGTTGACGGTCAGGGTCTCTTCCCAGGCCTTGGGCTCGACATGGCCCACCGGCGTCAGTCCGCCCAGCACGCCTGCAGCGTGGACGATGGTATCCAGACGTCCAAAGCGTTGGTGAATCACCCCGCCCAGGGGATCAAGGTCCTCAGGCTTTCGCAGATCGATGGGCACGAGGGTCGCCCGCTGACCGGTGGCGGCGAGGATTTCGTCGTCCAGCGCCTCCAGTCCGCCCTGTGTCCGCCCGAGGGCGATGACATGGGCGCCGGCCTCGGCGAGGGCGAGGGCTGCGGCATAGCCGATGCCACGGGTTGCGCCCGTGACCAGGGCGATCTTGTCGGAGAGAGGCAGGGAAATGGACATGCCGCTGTTTAGCGAGGACCCGGGGATTTGTCCCGAGGCAGATCATCTCGGTCCGATGTGCGGTCCGCATAGTGTTTTGCGAGGGCCGCGCAGGCGATCAGCTGGAGCTGGTGAAAGATCATCAGAGGCACAATCATCACGCCGGCGAGGGCTGGGGTGAACAGGATCGCCGCCATGGGCGCGCCTGTGACCAGAGACTTCTTCGAACCGCAGAACAACAGCACGATCCGGTCCGGCATGGAAAAGCCCATGGCCTTTCCCAACCAGGAGGTGATCGCAAGGATCGCAGCCAGCAATACCGCACAGAGCGCGAAGACCATGGCCAGATCGCCGGGCGTGACCCGTGACCAGACCCCGCCGATCACCGCCTGGCTGAAAGCGCTATAGACAACCAGCAGGATCGAACCGCGATCCACCAGCCCGACCAGGGGCTTGTGACGCTCTAGCCAGGCGCCGATCAGCGGGCGGGCCAGTTGGCCTGAGGCGAACGGCGCCAGAAGCTGCAACAGGATCGACTGGACAGCGTCAAAGCCGGGCCCGGCGCCCTGAGTGTGCATCAGTCCTGCCACGAGCAGGGGCGTCGCGGCCATACCTACCAGATTGGAAGCTGAAGCGGCGCAGACTGCTGCGGCGACATTGCCCCGGGCCAGGGCTGTGAAGGCGATGGAGGACTGAACCGTCGAGGGCAGGCAGCAGAGAAACAGGACGCCAGCGGCCAGAGGCGCCGAGATCAGGGCTGGGGAGGCGAGACCGGCCAAGAGTCCCAGCAGCGGAAACAGCAGGAAGCTTACCGCCAGGACCGACAGGTGCAGTCGCCAGTGGGTCAGGCCGGCGATCACTGCTTCTCTGGGGAGTTTGGCGCCGTGCAGAAAGAACAGCAGGGCGACTACGGACTTGGTCACGGGCGATAGCACATCTCCTGCCACGCCACGGGCAGGCAAGGCGGAAGCCAGGACCACCACCGCCAAAAGGGCCAGGATGTAGGGGTCAGGCCGCAAGGCCTTCAGCAACGACAAGGGCGCCTCGCAAAAGCGGCCGGCAAAACCACGGGTGACGGGATCAGGCGCTGACCAGGAACGAGAGCTGGCGGCCGACCCCGTCCTTGTCAGATTCGGCCAGTTCGCGATCGGTCAGCCGGGTGGGGTAGTCGCCAGTGAAATAGTGGTCCGTAAACTGTGGGTTCACCGGATCGCGGGGACCGGCCTCCAGTGCGGCGTAGAGGCCCTCGACGCTCAGGAAACCGAGGGAATCGACTTCCAGGAACCGCGTCATTTCCTCAAGCGACTGGGTTGCCGCCAGCAGCTTGTCGCGTTCGGGCATGTCGATGCCATAGAAGTCTGGCCACTTGATCGGCGGCGAGGCGCTGCGCATATGCACTTCCGTGGCGCCGGCCTCGCGGACCATTCGCACGATCTTGCGGCTGGTGGTGCCCCGCACGATCGAATCGTCGATCAAAACCACGCGCTTGCCGTCCAGAACCGCCCGGTTGGGGCTGTGCTTCATGCGCACGCCCAGTTCGCGCACACCCTGGGTCGGCTGGATGAAGGTTCGGCCGACATAATGGTTACGGATAATTCCCATCTCGAAGGGAATGCCGCTTTCCTGCGCGTAGCCCAATGCAGCCGGGACGCCGCTGTCTGGAACCGGCACGACAACATCGGCGGGTGCGCCGCTGTCCTGGGCGAGGCGTCGACCCATGCGCTTGCGGACATCATAAACCGACCGGCCGTTCACCACGCTGTCGGGGCGGGCAAAATAGACATACTCGAAGACGCAGGGCCGGGCCCTTGCGGCGGGGAAGGGACGAAGAGACTCCACTCCGGACTCGGAGATCACGACCATTTCGCCATGCTCGATGTCGCGCACGAACCGGGCGCCGATCATGTCCAGGGCGCAGGTTTCGGAGGCCAGGACTGGGCGCCCCCCCAGATCGCCCAGGACCAGGGGCCGAATCCCCAGCGGATCCCGGACGCCGATAAGCTTCTTGTTGGTCAGGGCGACCAGGGCATATCCGCCCTCGATCTGGGCGATGGCGTCGATGAACCGGTCGACCACCTTGGCTTTGCGGGACCTGGCCAGCAGGTGCAGGATCACCTCGCTGTCGGATGTGGACTGGAAGATCGCGCCGTCGGATACGAGCCGGTCGCGCAGGGTGTGGAAATTGGTCAGGTTGCCGTTGTGGGCGAGGGCAACGCCGCCAGCCTCGAGGTCGGCGAACATCGGCTGGATGTTCCGGAAAGCGCTGCCGCCGGCGGTGGAGTAGCGTGTGTGGCCGATGGCCGATCTGCCCGGCAACCGGTCCACCAGGTCCTGGCCGGTAAAGGCGTCACCGACGTGGCCCACGTGGCGTTCGGTGTAGAAGCGGTGGCCGTCAAAGGTGGCAATGCCGCAGGCTTCCTGGCCGCGATGCTGAAGGGCATGGAGCCCCAGGGCTGTGACAGCGCTGGCCTCTGCCACTTCATAGACGCCGAACACGCCGCATTCGAGGCGCAGGGTGTCATCGTCGGGATCTCGATGGGTCGGCCGTTGGGCGAAAGGGGTCATCGGGTCTTCTCCACCAGATCGTCCATCGCATCGCGGGTTTCGTTGCTGTAGCCCGCTCCGGCCTTTACCGCGTCTCCGACGGCCGGGGCAATCTTGCCCGCAGCCGCAAAGCCGTCCGGCGCGAACGCTTTCAGCACCCGTGCGGCCCCCTGGGTCAAGGGATAAAGCGTCGCGGTCCTGACCCAGGCCGGCGGACCGGTTGGTCCACTGGCCATTTCCAGCAGCAGGCTGAAGGTTCCCAGAACGATGAGCGCCCGGAAAAGGCCCATGCCCAGGCCAATGAAACGATCAAGTGCGCCCAGTGCGCCGGCGTTCTGGACATTGCGGGAAATCTGTCCGCCAATCAGTCGCAGGATCACATAGACGACAACAAACACAACCAGAAGGGCGCCGGCCACCGCTGCCCAGTCTGGACTCATCATCCCACGCGCGACCGGGGCCGTGACCTTCAGCGCCATGATTGCCAGCAGGGCCGCGGCGACCAGCGACACGATGCCAACCACTTCACGCACCCCGCCCCTGGCAAAGGCCGTCAAGCCCGAGACCAGCAGCAGCAGTCCGGCCAGCAGGTCGAACAGGGTCACGTCTCCCACCTCTGCTGTCCAATGCGATCAATGGTTTCGGTCAGCCGGGACACCCCGATGATGGGCAGGGCGTCGCCGGCGCCAGTGGGCGCCAGGGCCCGGCCAAAGCCCAGCTTGGCGGCTTCCTTGAGGCGCGATTCCATCCGGCCCACGGGGCGAACATCGCCGGAAAGACTGATTTCACCAAACACCACACAGTCCTGGGGAAGGGATTCATCGAGCGCCGAAGAGGCCAAGGCCGCGGCCGCAGCAAGATCAGCGGCCGGTTCGGTGATCCTCAGGCCTCCGGCGACATTCAGATAGACATCGCGGTTGCCGAAACCAAGGCCGCAGCGGGATTCCAGCACGGCCAGAACCATCGCCAGTCGCCCGGAATCCCATCCGACCACGGCCCGGCGCGGTGTGCCGTAGGCTGAGGGGGCCACCAGCGCCTGGAACTCCACAAGCACAGGGCGGGACCCTTCAATTCCCGCGAAGACGGCGGCGCCTGCCGCCCGTTCGGCGCCGTCATGAAGGAACAGCGCCGATGGATTGCGGACTTCCGACAGGCCGGCATCGCCCATCTCGAATACGCCGATCTCATCAGTGGCTCCGAACCTGTTCTTGGCCCCGCGCAGGACCCGGAAGGGGTAGCCCCGCTCGCCCTCGAAGGACAGGACTGCATCGACCATATGCTCAACGACCCGGGGGCCAGCGATCTGGCCGTCCTTTGTGACATGACCGACCAGGATGACGGCGACGCCGCGCTTTTTGGCGAGGCGCACCAGTTCCGCAGCGCAGGACCGGACCTGGGTCACGGAGCCGGGACCTGCCTCGTGGGCGTCGCTCCACATGGTCTGGATGGAGTCGATGACCACCAGGTCGAAGGGCTCCTTTTTCAGGCCCTCCAGGATGTCGCGCAGGGCTGTCTCCGCGGCCAGGCGCACATTGGCCTGGGCAAGCCCCATTCGGGAGGCGCGTCCGCGGATCTGCTCGACGGCTTCCTCGCCGGAGATATAGGCGCAGCGTGCGCCTCGCAGGGCGGCGCTGGCCACGACCTGAAGAAGCAGGGTGGATTTTCCCACTCCCGGATCGCCGCCGACAAGAATGGCGGACCCGGGGACAACGCCGCCGCCGCAGACCCGATCGAACTCATCGACTCCGGTGACGATGCGCGGGGGGGCTGGCGTATCGCTCTGCAGGCCTTCGAAGGCCAGTCCGCCCCGGGTCTTTGCCCCCTTGGCTGGCGCCAAGGCTCCGGGCGGGCGGCTGCTGACCTCCTCCACCAGGCTGTTCCAGGCGGAACAGGCGGCGCACTGGCCGGCCCACTTGGATGAGACGGCGCCGCAGGTCTGGCAGACAAAGAGAGCGCCGTCGCGGGCCATTTCGAAATTCCGATTCGGATGTTGCCCAGCTTATGCGCAAAGGCTCTTGCTGGCGCGGGCAGATGACCAGAAGGATAATGGCGCTGTTCGTGTTTTGTTCAAGGCGATGTCGAGTCTGGGCTTGGAGGGCAGTCCGTCAGGGTCTGGTGGCGCGGGTGATGATCAAGGCCGCAATGGACAGCAACAGAATCGCGCCGGCCTCGAAGACGATGTTCACCGGCGCCATTTCCTTGCCCTGCAACACGATCAGTCGAGCTACGGCGGTAATGGCGATGAATATGGGATAGATGAACGGCGATTGCTGCCCCCCCCGTAAAAGACTGCGACCATGCCGATAACCTCTGCGTAGAGGAACATCAGCAGAATATCGGCCAGATTCACGGATCGCTCGGATATAACCCGAAAGCATTCCGACGCCGGCGGCAACCATGGTCATGGCCGCGATCGTCAACAACAAAAGCCGTTCTACTGCGCGAAAACTGGCAGGGGCCAATGCGCGTTCGACCTGTCCTTCGGCCGGTTTTCAGAATCGTTTGGAGCAGGTTGTGCCATCCAGCAATAGATAGCACACCGGAATCTGGAGACCAGCGTTCCTCGAAAGGGCCATAAGTCAGGACCGGCCTGTCCATTGGCGGTCTGATCGCCGGCCGATCCTCACCAGAAGCTCATAGGCCGACCCGCCGGCAGCCGACGCAACTTCATCGAGGGGCAAGTCGGGACCCATCAGTTGGACCCGGTCTCCGGCTCTGGCTTCTGGCGCCTGGCTGGCATCGATCGCGATCAGATCCATGGATATCCTGCCGAGCAGACGACGACGGGCGCCGCCGAGCCAGACGGTTCCTGCAGGGCTCGCGGCGCGGGGATAGCCATCAGCGTAACCGACAGCAAGAATCGCTACCCTCATTGGCTTCGGGGCCACGAAATCTGCGCCGTATCCGATGCTGTCTCCGGTCGCGACATCACGAATCTGGAGAATCGGGGCTTCCAGTCGAGCGACAGCAGCGAGGCGCGGTTCAGGGCGGTCATGCGGGCTTCCGCCGTAAAGGCTGATACCCGGCCGAACCTGATCGAACAGATAGTCCGGGCCGAGAAAGATGCCGGCCGAACTTGAGAAACTGGCGGGTATGGCCGGAAAGAGCGTCCGGACCCCTTGAAAACGCTCCAGCTGCAGCCTGTTCAACGGGTGAGCCGGCGTTGCGGCGCAAGCGAGGTGGCTAAGGATCAGGCACGGCGCCAGATCTCTCATCCGGGCTGCGTCGCCGGTCAGGGCGGCGGCCTCCGGCAGGCTCAGGCCCAGCCGGTTCATGCCGGTATCGATCTGCAGCGCGGTTGGCCTTGGGGCCCCGCAGGTTTGGATCCAGAGTTCAATCTGGTCAGGACTGTTTAGGACTGGGATCAGGTCGGCGGCCTCAAAAGCGGAGGCTTCGCCGGGAGCGATTCCGTCAAACACCAGAATTCTGGCCAGGCGCTGGCCAAGCGCAGACCGCAGCGCCTGGCCCTCGGCAAGACGTGCTACATAGAAGGTCCTGGCCCCTTCCGCCCAGAGCCGCAGCGCGACTGGGCCCGCGCCCGTCCCGTAGCCGTCCGCCTTGACCACGGGTGCGGTTTCGGCGCCGCCGGACATGCTGCGCAGGAGATGATAGTTCGCAGCAAGGGCATCGAGGTCGATAGTGAGCAGGGCGCCGGACATGGCGCGGGCCTAGAGCATTTTCCGATCCCTGTGAAACCGTTATCGACCTCGACGATGTCCGGTTTCTTCGTCAATGGCGACATGCGGCCTTTGGTTCCGGCGACCGCCATCCGATGAAGGGCAGAAGGCGGTGCGGTGCATGGCTTGGCCTAAAATGCTTGCGACGAGGCTGGCCTGACGGGTGGCGATCGCTCTGAAAGTGAAGCGAAGTCTTTGTCGGCATGCCGCCCGCCTCGCCCCGATGAGCGAAATAGATTCAAGCAACGTCCCGGATCTGTGCAGCCTGGCGTACGGGCAGGGTGAAACTGACCGTGGTGCCTTCACCCGGCTCCGATCTCATATCCAGAAAGCCGTCATGCAGCTCGACCAGGGACTTTGTGAGCGCCAGTCCCAGGCCGGTGCCCTGGGTCGTCTTGGAGTGCTGGCTCTCCACCTGTTCGAAGGGAAGGGCCAGCCTGGAGAGATCCTCCTTGGAAATGCCGATCCCGTTGTCGCTGACCGCGATCCAGACGCGATCGCCCACCGGCGATCGGCGGAGTTCGCCCAGCACCGCCACCCGGCCGCCCCGCGGGGTGAACTTTACGGCGTTGGAAAGCAGGTTGAGCAGAACCTGCTTGATCGCCCGGTAATCACCCTCGATGTCCGGCAGAACGGGCAGTTCCACGCTAACCTGCAATCCTGCCGCTTCTGCTCGATTGCGAATGAGGCGGACGGCGTCCTCGGTGACCTCTTCCAGGGCGACCGGCTCGAACTTGAGGTTCATTTTTCCGGCCTCGATTTTCGACATGTCGAGGATGTCGTTGATCAGGGCCAGAAGATGCTGCCCGCTACTGTGAATATCGCTTGCGTACTCCTTGTAGCGGGCATCGCCCATCGGGCCGTACATCTCGTTCTGCATGATCTCCGAGAAGCCATTGATGGCGTTCAGCGGCGTTCGCAGTTCATGGGACATGTTGGCCAGGAACTCGCTCTTTGAGCGGTTGGCGCCCTCAGCGCGGATTTTTTCGGCCTCATACTTGCGCGCGACTTCCGCCAGCTGTTCCTGACTGCGCTGCAGGCCGGCAACCGCGTGCTGGAGCTGTTCCTCGTTCAGGCGGCGGGCCTCTTCCTGGCGCTTGATGGCCGTGATGTCCGCAGCCGTCATGACCAGCCCGCCTTCGGCGGTCCGTCGCTCGGAAATCTGAATCCATCGGCCGTCCACCATCTCGGCTTCCCGCTCGCCTATGGAACCATGGGGGGAAGGATGCTCCTGGCTGATCGCCAGCCTTGCGAAGCGATTGACGTCGGCGCGGCTGGCGCCGGGCTTGAGCAGCTTGGGCTCCAGGTTAAACAGATTTCGGTAGTTGCGATTGCACAGAAGCAGCCGTCCGTTGCGATCCCAAAGAACAAAGGCTTCGGAAACACTTTCGATGGCGTCCCTCAGCCTGACTTCGGCGGCTTGCGCTCGTGCCTGGGCCAGGCGTTCTTCGGTCACGTCGAGCGCGACGCCGACAATCCGGCTGTGGTTCTGACCATTTGCGGTTTGAAGCCCCTGTCCCCGGGCGTCAATCCACAGCGCGCGCCGACCGTCGCCACCCGGGACGCGGAACGAGACATCGAAGGCGCCGAATGTGGCGGCATGGGTCAGCGCCTGCCTGACCCGGTCGCGGTGATCAGGGGCAATCCGGGACAGGACCTCCTGTCCGCTGACCGCGCCTGCTCCGCCCCAGCCGAAGATCACGGCCGTCACATCCGACATGATCACGCGATCCGCATCGAGATCCCACTCCCAGATACCGCATCGAGCAGCCTCCACCGCCAGTCGGAACCGTTGCTCGCTGTCCACAAACGCCTGTTGGGCGCGCTGGGCGCGCCGACTCTGCAGCATGAGCAACAGTGCAAGCGCTATCCCCACCGCCAGAGGGGCCAGCAAGGAGACCAGTCCATACACCCGCTCGCTGCTGATCGAACCAACACCCAGGTTGCGCTCGGCATTGATGGCGAGCAGCTTTCCGTCGGCGACGGATTGCGCCGAGACGTCCAGAGGTGCGCCGCCGGGGGTCTTACCCCTGACGATCGTCCCGGGCCGCAGATCCTGAGGCGATACTCCAAAGGCGCTACGCACTGCACCCGCCTCCTGAACGGCGACATCGGCGGCCGCCGCCAGTCGACCATCAGAGAGGGCGAGGGCGCTGCCGGTTGTCAGAAATTCGCCGGCCAGCCTGTCTGGGTCCGAGACAAGCAAGAGCCACAGTCCCCCCCCGGGCGCAGGGATGGACATCGCAGAGTAAAGCCTCCGCGGATCGCCCGGCAGAACTCCGATCCAGGCGGTCGAGCCGCCCTTGGCCGCAGCTGCCGCTGCATCGGACCACTCTGCCGCGGACCCTTGACCCGAACTGGCCAGAAGCATGCCGCCATTGACGAGGGCCGCTCCCCGGGCGCCGTCGCCGGACAGTTTGAGCACCTGCTCGGTGACATCCAGCGGACTGTCCGGCAATCTTCGGTAAAGGTCTCCGCCGGCCAGAAGCGCGGTGCGCTGCTGGATCAGACCTCCCTCCACGTGCTGGCCGAGGAGGGCGGCCTTGCTTGCCGGGGAGGGCTTGGATGGGGCAGCACTCCAACCCCTCATGATCTTGTGGGACCCGAAAGCTGTATAGACGGCCAGCAAAACCAGAGCGGCCAGGATGGCCAGACGCACCATCGGCTGCGGAGAGGCGCGGGGGGGCGTGGCCAGGAAGGCGGCCTCGCTCGATCCCTCCCGTTGCATCCTTGCCAAGCGCCGACTGCCTCCGGATCATGCTGTTGGTCTGAACAGGCCTCGTTCAGAATTCCAAAACATGAGCGATTTCAAACTATTAGGCGATACTGAATACCAGTGTCGAGGGGTGCGGCCTGACGGTCTGCTCCGGAAACCGATTCACCCCACCCGTCATGTTAGGCGGCGGTAGCCATCCCGTTAAGGGGGTATGAATCGCCAACCGGGATTGACGGTCGGATACCGTGGTGGCGGGTCAGGCGAGCGCCTTTGTCGCCAGCTCGAAGACATTGCTGGAGAGCCCCTCTACTGCGGCAATGCGCTGCAACTGTTCCTGCATCCGGGCGCCGAGGGGTGGCGCAAATCGTCGCCAGGCTCCAAGGGGCTCGACCAGCCTGGCAGCGGTCATGGGATTGATGGCGTCCGTGGAAATGATCCAGTCCGCCAGAAAGCGATATCCGGAACCGTCAGACTCATGAAACCGGGCGGGGTTGAAGCTCGCAAAGCCCCCGATCAGGGCCCGGAGCCTGTTGGGGTTGCGGGGCTCGAAGTCCGGATGCGTCGTCAGGCCTATAACCCGGCCAAGCGCAAGATCGGATGGATCACGGGCCTGAACCTGAAACCACTTGTCGATCACGAGCGGTTCGTGCCGCCATCGGGCGTGGAAAGATGACAATGCAGAGTCCGCAGCCTCTCCGCCCAGATTGATCAGGGCGGTCAGGCCCCCGATGGAGTCGGTCATATTGTCGGCCGCTTCGAAGTGGTCGAGCGCGCGGCTGGACACGTCAAGGGACCGCGTCGATGTCAAAAGGTCGAGGGCGGCATTCCTCAGCGCGCGGCGGCCGGCCGCCGAGGAGTCGGCCGAGAACGCGCCCTTATGGGCCAATCCGTCATGAATACGCTCCAGCCGGTCGGCAAGCGCCGCAGCCATAGTCTTGCGAAGGCTGGATCTGGCCCCGTGGATGGCGGCCGGATCAGCCGGGTCCATGGCCATCGCCATGTCCTGTTCTGACGGCAGGGCGAGGATCAGAGCCTTGAAGGCATCGTCCGCCGCTTGATCATCGAGGGTGCGGCCGACTGCGGCGGCAAACCGCTCTTCGCCATCGACATCCGGCCGACCAGCGGCTCTCTCCAGCAGCAGGCGGGTCGCAAGGCGCTGGCCAGCCTCCCAGCGGTTGAACAGATCGGGGTCAGCCGAGAGCAGCACGTGGTCGTGCTGCGGCGGCGCGTCGGTCTCAAGTCTGACCGGGGCCGAGAATCCTCGAAGCAAGGAGAGGACCGGGGGGCGGTCAACGCCTTCGAAGGTGACGACCGCCTCCTCTGTGTCCAGGATCACCCACTCGGTATCGCGCATCATGATGCCGTCCTGGTCCAGCAGCCCCAGGGCGACCGGAATGGTCAATGCGGTCTTCGCAGGCTGACCCGGTGTGGGACCGGTTTCCTGACGCAGGGTCACCGTCAGGGATAGCGCCTCAGGATCATGGGTGCTGGCCACTGTGACCCGGGGGGTGCCAGCCTGTTCATACCATCGGAAAAAGGCCGTCAGGTCCCGACCAGAGGTCTCGGCGAAGCAGGCGATAAAGGCTTCTACCGTGGTTGCCTGACCGTCATGTCTGTCAAAATACAGGTCCATCCCCTGTCTGAACATTTCAGCCCCAAGCAGGGCCTTCAGCATGCGAATGACCTCGGCGCCCTTTTCGTAGATCGTGGCGGTATAGAAGTTGTCGATCTTCAGATAGCTGGATGGACGAACGGGGTGAGCGAGCGGACCCGCATCCTCGGAAAACTGCCGGGCCCTTAGCGCCTTGACGTCCTTGATCCGCTGCACGGCGGCGCCCCGCATGTCAGCGCTGAACTCCTGATCGCGAAAAACCGTCAGGCCTTCCTTGAGGCAAAGCTGAAACCAGTCGCGACAGGTGATCCGGTCGCCGGTCCAGTTATGGAAGTATTCATGGGCAACGACACTTTCGATCCGCTCATAGTCCTGGTCGGTGGCGGTCTGGGCGTCCGCCAGAAGCAGGGCAGAGTTGAAAATATTGAGGCCCTTGTTTTCCATGGCCCCGAAATTGAAATCCCGGACAGCGACGATCATGAAGAGATCGAGGTCGTACTCCCGACCGAAGACCTCTTCGTCCCAACGCATGGCCCGCTTGAGACTATCCAGCGCATAGACCGCCCGATCCGCCATTCCGGGGTCCACGAAAATCTTGAGGTCAATCTCGCGACCCGACATCGTTATGAACCGGCTTTCAAGGACATCCAGCTCGCCTGCGACAAGCGCGAACAAATAGCACGGCTTTGGAAACGGGTCGGTCCAGACCGCAAAATGGCGGCCGGCGGGAAGCGTCCCGCTGTCGGTCAGGTTTCCATTGGAAAGCAGATGTCTGAAGGCGGCGTCCGCCTCTATCCGGACGGTGTAGCGCGCCAGGACGTCGGGACGGTCGGGAAACCAGGTAATGCGGCGGAAGCCTTCGGCTTCGCATTGGGTGCAGAAACGCCCGCCGGACATGTAGAGGCCCATCAGGGCCGTGTTGGTCTCCGGAGCAATCTCCACCTCGACTTCCAGCTCGAAACTGGGCGGCAGTCCGCTGATGGTCAGCAATTCGGGCGTTTGCTCGAATTCGCCCTGCTCAAGCTGTCTGCCGTCAACGCGAAGCGACAGAGTTTTCAGGCCGTCCCCGTCGAGCGCAAGCGGGCCGTCCCCAACGCCATTCCGCCTGACGACGAGTCGGGATCGCACCCGCGTGGCGTGGGGGTGCAGATCGAACTCCAGCCGCACATCATCAATCAGATAGGCCGGAGGCATGTAGTCGTTGAGCTGGATTGGCTGGGTCGTTTCGGTGCGCATTGCGACACTTTAATCGTGACGACGCGGCAACGCCATATTGCCAAAGTCAGGAAGAAACGCTGAATTTTACAACTTCATTGAAAGTTCGAAAGAACGGCGTGTTCAACGATTGACAGGCGATGCCATAGCTTGAAGAGTGACGCACAAGGTTTTCTTGCAACCAGACCCTTCAAGGGTCACCCCTACGACAGGAGTTCTCCCATGGCGATTATTGACGGCGAAATCGGCGACGACCTGATCATCGGCACCGACGAAGGCGACACCATCACCGGCAATGACGGCAACGATGTCATCAAGGGCGGTGAGGGCGCCGATGAACTGCGCGGCGAGGCCGGTGACGACACCATCACCGGCGGCGCTGGCGACGACATGATCTACGGCGGGTCTGGCAGCGATACAGTCTCATACCAGTTTACTGCTGGACCGGTAATCGTCGATCTGGCCGCGACCGCCGCCTCGAGCCGCGCTGGCTATGACCGGATTTTCGGCGTCGAGAACATCATTGGTTCCGACTATTATGACAACCTCTACGGCGACGAGAACGCCAACATCATCAGCGGCGGCGGCGGCATCGACTATCTGTTCGGCCGGTTCGGCGACGACACCCTTATGGGCGGCGACGACACCGACCTGCTGGTCGGCGACCTGGGCGCGGACTACCTTGACGGAGGCCGCGGCGGTGACTCCATGTACGGCGGTGACGGCAACGATACGCTGTTCGGCGGCGCTGGCGCCGACTACCTGGACGGTGGTGAGAAGATCGACACCTTCGTCTACACCATCGTGACACAGAGCACGGTCAGCAAGATGGATCTGATTGCCGATTTCAAGGAAGGCAAGGACATCATCGACCTGTCCGAGATCGATGCAAACATCAGCAGCGGCCAGGACAACGAATTCTACCTGGTCGAGGCATTCTCCGGCGCCGCTGGCGAACTGGTGATGAGCTACAATCAAAGCACTCGCAAGACGACTGTTACAGCGGACATCAATGGGGACGGCGAAGCTGACTTCGCCTTCATGATGAAGGGCTTCCACGACACCACCGAAGGCTGGGTGCTGTAACATCGGACAGGCCGCTCCGGCGGCCTGTCATTCCGGAATGGGCGAGGCGTGCAGACACACTGCGCGCCTCGTTTCCGTTTTATCTTCACGCGGCTGCGTTGTCAGGGTCGGCTTCAGCGCCGCCCCCGGCCGGGACCTCATTGATGTAGCGTTCGATCGCCGCCGCCCGCTGCGCCAGTTCCAGAACGGCTGGCGGGGCGTCTTCCGGCCCTTCGCTGACCAGGTCCATGATCTGCCGGCTGATGGCCCGCAAGGCAGGCGCGCTGGCGATCAGTCTCGCTTGGCGCTCGATACGTCGCGGGTCCCGGTCATACTCCGCGCCAGGGGTTCGCCACCCGCCCCAGTCATTGGGGTCGGTCACAACGACGGGATAGGTGCCGGGAAACGGGTGGTGGTTGCAGTCGCCGGGCTGCTGCCACTTGTTCTTGGCCCTCAGGAGTCGCCAGCGCTCGCCAGCAGCCTCGTTTTCGGGAACCTGATCTTCAGGTTGAAGCTCATGGGCGAAGAACTCGCGACCCAGCCCGACGTCATAGGTTACCCGTACCGGCTCGTCGAAGCCCTTGGCCCAGATTGCCACGATCTTCTCGACCTGGGCCCAGGCCCCCACGGCCTCGACCCAGACACGCTGGTTCTTCTGGAAGACGGACTTGGCCATGCCGATCCCACCCTAAAGCTGTCAACATGTGCGGCCAGGTCGTGTGTCATCGCCGCACGGTTCCCCCGGGTTTCGGGGCGGCGCCATAAAAACCTGAATTCATTGACGCCAAGTCAATCTTCCCCCGGACGGAAAGCTGTCTATCTTGACCGCCACACATGGCGCGGGTTCAACGCGCGGGAGGATGCTCGTGAATTTCGATTTTTCCGACGACCAGAAGTTCCTCAAGGATGAGGCGCGCAAGTTCCTGGAGGCGCGGTCCGCAACGTCAGCCGTGCGCGTTGTCCTGAACGACGCTGCGATCTCCTACGACAATGCCTTGTGGAAGGGTGTGGCCGAACAGGGCTGGCTTGGCGCCGCTATCCCGGAAGAGTTCGGCGGACTTGGCCTTGGCCATGTCGAACTCTGCGCGATCGCCGAGGAACTGGGCCGGGCGATCGCTCCAATTCCGTTCGCATCGACGGTCTATTTCCTGGCGGAAGCCATCCTGCTGGCAGGCTCCGAAGAGCAGAAGGCTGACCTGCTGCCCAGGATCGCGGCCGGCGAGATCATTGGTTGCTATGCGACCTCCGAAGGTCCCGGCGTGGTCAGCGGCTCCTCCCTTCAGTGTCAGGTTTCAGGCGGCAAGCTCAGCGGCGTGAAGATTCCGGTGACTGATGGCGACATTGCCGACCTGGCCGTGGTCCTGGCCTCCGAAGGCGGACGCCCCGGCCTGTTTCTG
>CAMAVA010000040.1 GCA_945861515.1 Brevundimonas vancanneytii
GACCTGGTCCGGTTCAAGGGGCTCTACAAGGAGCTCGTCGAGACCAACACCACCCTGTCGGTCGGCAGCTGCACCCTTGCGTCAGAACGGATGGCGGCGCGGCTTAAGGCTGCGGGCTACCCTGACGCCGACATCCAGATCCTGGTCCCTGATGATCGCCCGAAGGATGGCAACCTGATCGCTGTCCTGCGCGGCAAGGACCCCAAGGCGGCGCCCCTGCTGCTCCTGGCCCATGTCGATGTGGTCGAGGCCAACCGCGCCGACTGGGTGCGCGATCCCTTCACCCTCATCGAGGAGGGCGGCTATTTCTATGCAAGGGGCGCCAGTGACGACAAGGCCATGGCGGCGGTGTTCGTCGACAGCATGGTCCGCTACCGCGAGGAGGGCTTCAAGCCGCGCCGGGACATCAAGCTGGCCCTGACCTGCGGCGAGGAAACCGCCGACACCTTCAACGGCGTCGAGTGGCTGCTGAAGAACCACCCCGATACCCTCAAAGCGGGACTGGCCCTCAATGAAGGCGCGGGCGGGCGCCTCGACGCGGCCGGCAAGCCGCAGTTCCTTGGCATCCAGGCCGGGGAAAAGGTCTATCAGGACTTTACCCTGGAGATCACCAATCCCGGCGGCCATTCCAGCCGTCCCTTCAAGGACAACGCCATCTACAGGCTGTCCAACGCGCTTGCCCGACTTGGCGCCTACGACTTTCCGGTCGCCCTCAACCAGGCCACCCGCCTGAACTTCACCGAGGTGGCGAAACTCGAAACCCCGGAGACCGCCGCCGCCCTGCGCGCCGTGCTGGCTGATCCTGGCGATGCCGACGCCGTCGCCCAGGTCTCCCGCGATCCCAGCCGCAACAGCATGATGCGCACCACCTGCGTCGCCACCATGGTCCATGCCGGCCACGCCCCCAATGCCCTGCCGCAGCGGGCCACCGCCAATGTCAATTGCCGCATCCTGCCCGGTGTCGCCGTCGCCGAGGTCCAGGCGCAGCTGGAACAGGTGTTTGCCGACAGCGGCATCAAGGTCACTCCGGTCGGGGACGCCGATCCTTCGACCCCGCCGCCCCTGAACGAGGCGGTGCTGGGGCCGGCCCGCAAGGTCGCCGCCACGATCTGGCCTGGTGTGCTCCTGATCCCCGCCGTGGCCACCGGCGCGACGGACGGCCGGTTCACCAATGCCGCCGGAACCCCGACCTATGGCCTGTCGGGCATGTTCGGCGATCCGGACGGCGGCGGGACCCACGGACTGAACGAACGGATCCGGGTCAAGAGCCTCTATGACGGCCGGACCTTCCTCCATGCGGTGGCCAAACTCTACGCCGACCAGAAGTAGCGGAACCGACAGGCGAGGGCCTCGTTCGAAGCGGGGGCGGCCCGTCGCAATTTGCGGCCGGACCCGTCTTGTGTGACCCATCGGCCACACCTACATGGATGTCAGACCGGTCGTGCTCAGCAGAGGCGGCCGGCAGACATCCGCCGAACGAGGGGACTCCGCATGAACATCGAACTCTATTCCGACCGCGCCAAGCAGGCGATCCAGTCGGCCCAGTCCCTCGCCCTGGCGAGACGCCATCAGCAACTGGCGCCGGAACATCTGCTCAAGGTTCTGCTGGAGGAAAAGGACGGCCTGTCCCGCGCCCTGATCCAGGCGGCCGGCGGCCGGCCCGACGCGGCGGACACCGCCACCGAGGCCCTGCTGGCCAGGATCGCCAAGGTCGAGGGCGGCTCCGGCCAGCTCTATCTGAAACCTGAAGCCGCCCGCGTCTTCTCCGCCGCCGAAGACAACGCCAAGGCCAGCGGCGACAGTTTTGTCACCACCGAACGGCTGCTGATCGCGCTTGCCAAGGAAGGCGGCGATGTCGCCAAGGTCCTGAAGGATGCCGGGGTCGACCAGAAGAGCCTGAGCAAGGCGGCCGACGACATGCGCAAGGGTCGCACCGCCGACAGCGCCAGCGCCGAGGAAGGCTATGACGCCCTCAAACGCTATGCCCGCGACCTGACCCAGGCCGCCCGGGACCAGAAGCTGGACCCGGTGATCGGCCGCGACGAGGAAATCCGCCGCACCATCCAGGTCCTGTCCCGCCGGACCAAGAACAATCCCGTCCTGATCGGCGAGCCGGGGGTTGGCAAGACCGCCATCGTCGAAGGCCTGGCCCTGCGGATCGTCAATGGCGACGTCCCCGAAAGCCTGAAGGACAAGAAGCTGCTGTCCCTCGACATGGGTTCCCTGATCGCCGGGGCCAAGTATCGCGGCGAATTCGAGGAGCGGCTCAAGGCGGTGCTGGCCGAGGTGACGGCGGCCGAGGGCGGCATCATCCTGTTCATCGACGAGATGCATACCCTTGTCGGGGCCGGCAAGGCGGACGGGGCCATGGACGCCTCCAACCTGCTCAAGCCCGCCCTGGCTCGGGGCGAACTCCACTGCGTCGGCGCCACCACCCTGGATGAATACCGCAAGCATGTGGAAAAGGACGCCGCCCTGGCCCGACGTTTCCAGCCGGTCTTTGTCGGTGAGCCGACAGTGGAGGACACCATCTCCATCCTGCGCGGCCTGAAGGAGAAGTACGAGGTCCACCACGGGGTGCGGATCAGCGACAGCGCCATTGTCGCCGCCGCCACCCTGTCCAACCGCTACATCGCCGACCGCTTCCTGCCCGACAAGGCCATCGACCTGATGGACGAGGCCGGCAGCCGGGTGCGGATGGCCGTGGATTCCAAGCCGGAGGAACTGGACGAGATCGATCGCCGGCTGGTCCAGCTGAAGATCGAGCGCGAGGCCCTGATCAAGGAAACCGACGCCGCCAGCAAGGCGCGTCTCGTCACCCTGGAAGACGAGATCGAGGACCTGCAGGTCCAGTCCGACGACATGGGCGCCGCCTGGAAGGCCGAAAAGGAAAAGGTCGGGTCCGCCGCCCAGAGCCGCGAGGCCCTGGAACGGCTGAAGGCCGAGCTCGTCGCGGCCCAGCGGCGCGGCGACCTGCAGCGGGCCAGCGAGATCGCCTATGGCGAAATCCCGGCCATGGAAAAGCGCCTGCAGGAAGAGGAGGCGCAAGGCTCCTCCCAGAACGCCATGGCCCCCGAGGTCGTCGACGCCCAGCAGATCGCCGCCGTGGTCTCCCGCTGGACCGGGGTGCCGGTCGAAAAGATGCTGGAGGGCGAGCGCGAAAAGCTGCTGGCCATGGAGGACGGCCTGCGCCGCCGGGTGGTCGGTCAGGAAGAAGCCCTGGTCGCGGTCTCCGACGCCGTGCGCCGGGCCCGGGCAGGCCTCAGCGATCCCAACCGGCCCATCGGCAGTTTCCTGTTCCTCGGCCCCACGGGCGTGGGCAAGACCGAACTGACCAAGGCCCTGGCCGAATTCATGTTCGATGACGAGGCGGCCATCACCCGCCTCGACATGAGCGAATACATGGAAAAGCACAGCGTCAGCCGCATGATCGGCGCGCCTCCCGGCTATGTCGGCTATGACGAGGGCGGCGCCCTGACCGAAGCCGTCCGTCGGCGGCCCTATCAGGTGATCCTGTTCGACGAGATCGAAAAGGCCCATCCGGACGTCTTCAACGTTCTGCTTCAGGTGCTGGACGACGGCCGCCTGACTGATGGTCAGGGCCGGACGGTGGATTTCCGCAACACCCTGATCATCATGACCAGCAACATGGGGGCCGAATACCTGGCGGCCCAGTCGGATGGCGAGGATGTGGAGCGGGTGCGGCCCCAGGTCATGGAGGTGGTCCGCCAGAACTTCCGTCCCGAACTGCTGAACCGGATCGACGAGATCATCCTGTTCAAGCGGCTGGCCCGGGCCGACATGAGCAGCATCGTCAGGATCCAGCTGGGCAGGGTCGAAAAGCTGCTGGCCGACCGGCGGATGACCATCTCCCTGGACGACGCCGCCCTGCAATGGCTGGCCGAGCGCGGCTATGACCCGGTCTATGGCGCCCGCCCCCTGAAGCGGGTGATCCAGAAGGACCTGGTCGATCCCATCGCCCGCAAGGTCCTGGCCGGAGATCTCGAGGATGGCGGCGTGATCCAGGTCGGCGCCGGCGCCGCCGGCCTGACCATCGGCAAGCCCATGGTCCACTGATCCTCCCCCACTTCGAAGATCCTCCCACAGGCCCGAAAGGGCCGGTTTGGGGGAGGTGGCGGCCGTCCATTGACGGCCGACGGAGGGGGTCACCAGCGGACCTCGACGGCAGCGTTGAGAACCGATTTGGCCAGCAGGGTGGACGACCCCCTCCACCATCGCTGCGCGATGGTACCCCTCCCCCAATTCGGCCCTTTGGGCCTGGGGGAGGAACCCCGGGAGGTTTGTCCCCGCTTTCCGCCAATCTGTGATATGCTGACCCTTCAACGCGCCCATGGCGCCCGCCGCCGCTGTTGCGCGCCCTTGCGGGCCGCGCCCGACCCGGCCCACAAGGAGACGTCCCCATGATCGAGCAGGGCTTTGTCCAGATGTACGCCCGGGACTTCGTGACCCTGGCAGCCCGGGCCGAAAGCGGCGTCGAGGTCGAGCCCCAGGTCGCCAAGCGCATCACCGAGGTGCGCAGCCATGCCATCCTGATGGACGCCCGAAAGGGCGATGGCCATCTGCCGGCCGTGGCCGAGCGCCTGCGCCACGAAAGCGACCGGGGCGATATCCGCACCTTCCGTCCCGGCGATGACGTGGTCGCCGCCGTGGCCCGCCGCCGCGTCTTCCTGCTGGATGTCGCCGAACGGATCGAGGCCGCCGCCGCCGCCCCGGTCCGCACCATGGCGGTGCGTGGCTAACCCCACTGTCCGAGAGCGCCCCATGAGCCGACTGTCAGTTCTCGATCTCTGCCCGATCCTCCAGGGCGGCGACGCCGCAGACGCCTTCGCCCGCAGCGCCGACCTGGCCCGCCATGCCGAGGCGCATGACTATCAGCGCTACTGGCTGGCGGAGCACCACAACATGCGCGGCGTGGCCAGCGCCGCCACCGCTGTGGTCATCGGCCATGTCGCCGCCGCCACCAGCCGCATCCGGGTCGGGGCCGGAGGCGTCATGCTGCCCAATCACGCGCCCCTGGTGATCGCCGAACAGTTCGGAACCCTTGCCGCCCTGTTTCCCGGCCGCATCGACCTGGGCCTCGGCCGCGCGCCCGGCACGGACCAGATGACGGCCCGCGCCCTGCGGCGAAACCTGGCCGGCGATGTCGATGACTTCCCCCGCGATGTGCTGGAACTGATCGGCTATTTCGCCCCGGACCGCCCTGACCGCGCCGTCCGCGCCGTGCCCGGGGTGGGCCTGCAGGTGCCGGTCTGGATCCTGGGGTCCAGCACCTATGGCGCCCAGCTGGCGGCCGCCCTTGGCCTGCCCTACGCCTTTGCCTCGCATTTCGCCCCGACCGACCTGGACTTTGCCCTGAACCTCTATCGCCGGCAGTTCCGTCCTTCGGAGTTTCTGGACCGGCCCCATGTCATGGCCGGCCTGAACGTCATTGCGGCCGATACGGACGCTGACGCCCGCCGCCTGTTCAGCTCGCTGCAACAGGCTTTCGTCAATCTGCGCACCGGCCAGCCCGGCCCCCTGCCGCCGCCGATCGACGACATGGACAGCCGCCTGGACAGCGCCAGCAAGGCCATGCTGGGCCATGCGCTCAGCTGCGCCGTCATCGGCTCGCCCGCAACCGTCCGCCAGGGCCTGGACGCCTTCCTGGCCCGCACCGGCGCCGACGAACTGATGCTCACCGCCCAGATCTTCGACCACGAGGCGAGACTGAAATCCTTCCAGATCGCCGCCGAAGTCCACCAGGACCTGGCGCGGGCGGCGTAGGGGATTGCGTGCTTCGACACGCCCCGTACCGGGGCTGCTCAGCATGACCAAAACATAGCATTTTCAACAATATCGTCATGCTGAGTAGCGGTCGCAGACCGCGTGTCGAAGCACGCAAACTGCACGCCGCCCGCCACCGCCCCCCAAACGAAAAACGCCCGCCGGTGAGGGCGGGCGTTTCCGGTATCGTTCAGGGTCCCCGCGATCAGGCGGCGATGACGCCGTCCTGCGGGTCGCGCAGGACATAGCCCCGGCCCCAGACGGTTTCGATATGGTGCTGGCCGCCGCCGGCCGTGGCCAGTTTCTTGCGCAGCTTGCAGATGAAGACGTCGATGATCTTCAGTTCCGGTTCGTCCATGCCGCCATACAGGTGGTTGAGGAACATCTCCTTGGTCAGGGTCGTGCCCTTGCGCAGGGAGAGCAGCTCCAGCATCTGGTATTCCTTGCCGGTCAGGTGAACCCGGCTGCCGGCCACTTCCACGGTCTTGGCGTCCAGGTTGACGGCGATCTCGCCGGTGAGGATCACCGCCTGGGCATGGCCCTTGGAGCGGCGGACCACCGCATGGATGCGGGCGACCATCTCGTCCTTGTGGAAGGGCTTGGTCATGTAGTCGTCGGCGCCGCCGCCCAGGGTCTTGACCTTGGTGTCGATCTCGGCCGACCCGGACAGGATCATGATCGGCGTGTTGATCTTGGCGTTGCGCAGGGTGCGCAGCACGTCCATGCCGCTCATGTCCGGCAGGTTCAGGTCCAGCAGGATCAGGTCATAGTCATAGATCTTGCCCAGATCGACGCCTTCCTCGCCCAGGTCCGTCGTATAGACGTTGAACCCTTCCGACTTGAGCATCAGCTCGATCGTCTGCGCCGTGGCGCTGTCGTCCTCGATCAACAGAACCCGCATCAAAGCCCTCCCCGCCCATGGCGGACTGATAAAAGTCTCGTGCTCGGCGGAATCCTCCGCCCTTGCCCGCCGATCACTGTCCGACGTGCTGATTGAGGACTGGTTAATGGTGAATGCCCGCTGAAGAGAATCGTTAGTCCGATTTGCGAATCGGGGGCAACCCGCTGTTTTCGTCAGGCGAGTCCGGCCGGGGATGACTCTTTCGTGATCGCCGCCCGGGCCGGGGGATCGCCCGTTTGAAGGGTTCAGGCTGCGGCGATACGACTCAGGCGAGCGGGGCGGGTGTCTTCGGGAAGGGTCCGGCCCGCCAGAGGGACGAGGCGGGGGCCATGCCGATCGCCTGGCCGATCCAGTCAGCGGTCTCGATCAGACCGCCCAGGTCCAGGCCGGTCTCGAACCCGGCCCGGTCCAGCATGTGGACCAGATCCTCGGTGCCGATATTGCCCGTGGCGCCCGGGGCGAAGGGGCAGCCGCCCAGCCCGCCGACCGAGGCGTCCAGGATGCTGACCCCCGCCATCACCCCGGCATAGGCATTGGCCAGGCCGGTGTTGCGGGTGTCGTGGAAATGCAGGCGCAGGGGAATGTCGCCGGCTGCCTTGCGGGCCGCCTCGACGGTCCGGGTCACGGCCCAGGGGTCAGCCGCGCCAATGGTGTCGGCGATGGCGATCTCGTCGACCCCCAGGGCTGCGCCGTCCCGCACGATGGCCGCCACCTGGCCCGTACTGACCTCGCCGTCGAAGGGACAGCCAAAGGCCACGGAGACAGTCAGGGTGATGGGCGGCCCGCCCTCCCGCGCCCGGCGGTCCAGAATGGCGGCCAAGGTCGCCAGTTGCTCTGAAACGCTGGCCCCCTGGTTGCGGATGCCAAACCCGTCGGTGGCGCAGACCACAACATTGGCCTCGTCGCAGCCGGCGGCGACACAGCGGTCCCAGCCCCGTTCGTTCAGCACCAGGCCGATCCGCGACCGGCCGGCTTCGGAGGGCAGGGCGGCCATGATGTCTTCCGCCCCGGCCATCTGCGGCACCCGGGCGGGATTGACGAAACTGACCACCTCCTGCCGCGTCACGCCGCAGGCCTCCAGCCGCCGGATCAGTTCGACCCGCGCCATGGGCTCCAGGATGGCCTTTTCGTTCTGCAGCCCGTCCCGGGCTCCGACCTCGACGATCTGGATGAAGCGGCTCACGGGCGGACGTCTCCACGGATCAGGGCGCGGGCAGAGGGGGTGGCGGCCGCCGGCTGGCGTTCCATCACCGTGGGCCGGGGATCGCCGCGATAGAAGGTCAGGCTCATGGGGTCGCCATTGCTGTAGTTGAAGGCCTCCAGCCGGGTCACCGGCCGGGGCGTCAGGCCGCGCCGCGCCATCAGGCTGCGGAATTCGGCCTCTTCCCGCTTCTCGACAATGGCCGGCCGACCCTCGGCCAGGGCCCGCACCGCGTCTTCGGGCCCGCCCAGGCCCGTATGGGTGCCCAGCGCAAACACCAGGCTGGCCTCGGAATAGCCGGCCACCTCCACCGGCCCGGGGGTGCGGCCCGAGCGCGGGTCCAGCCCCGTCCGCTCCAGGGCCATCTCCACCCGCCGCGCCGGCCACAGCGGCTCCAGCCGGGGGCCGAACTGCCCAAAGAAGAATCCATGGGCCAGGATGCCGATCGCTCCCGCCGCCAGGATGGCCGTGGTCGCCTCCCGCTTCCAGGCCAGCACGATCGCCGCCGCCCCGGCCAGGATGAACAGCCCGGCGGTGACGATGGCCCAGACCAGGTCCGGCGCGTCGCCATATTCCGCCATCAGCCCGATGGTCACGGCGGCAAACCCCATGGCCGCAAAGGCGCTCAGGCCCATGCCGATCCGACCGGTCCAGCGGCCCAGCGGCTCCTTCAGCGCCGCCGCCATCAGCCAGAACAGGGCGCCATGGGCCGGCAGGCTGTAATGGACCAGCTTGGTCGGCAAAAGTTCAAAGGCCAGCCAGGTGGGAACCAGCCAGCAGAGGGCGAACCGCACGCCCGGGTCATGCCGCTTCTGCCAGCCCAGCACGGCCGCCGCCGGCAACAGCAGGCTGGAGGGAAACACCAGCAGGGGCGCCAGCAGGGCGTGATAGCCGAAGATGCCGCCATGCCGCTCATGGCCGCCGGCCAGCTTGGGCGCCAGGTCGCCGCCGATGGCCGCCCCCCAGAAGGCGCCGTCCGTCGCCACGGTGATGGCCAGGGCCCAGGGCCCGAACACTGCCAGGACCAGCAACAGCCCCCAGCCCCAGCCAATGGACTTCATCCACCGGGCGTCCCGGTCCCAGGCCCAGAGGGCCATCAGGGTCAGGCCCGCCACCATCAGGATCACCGGCCCCTTGACCAGCACCCCGACGGCGATCCCCAGCCACAGCATCAGCCGCGTTCTTCGTCCGGCCGGATTATAGCCCTTCGAAGCGCCATAGAGCCGCGCCAGGGCGGCCAGGGCCAGGGTTGTGCAGCCGGCCAGCATGGCGTCGGTCTTGGCGATGAACCCCTCGGTGGACAGCAGGAAACTGGCCCCCATCATGGCCCCGGCCAGCATCGCGGCCCGGTCGCCGAAAAACCCGCGCGCCCCCCAGACACAGGCCGCCGCTGCCAGCATCGCCCCCAGCAGCGACGGAATCCGATAGGGCCAGATATCCCGGTCCTCGACCTGCGACAGCAGCGCCACACTGGCCGCCTGCATCCAGTGGATGCCCACCGGCTTCTTGTCCCGCGGCTGGTCCTGGAACCGGATGGAGACGAAATCGTCCGTCTCCAGCATCTGGGATGTGGCCTGGGCAAAGCGCGACTCGTCGCGGTCCAGGGACGGCATGGCCATCAGCCCCGGCAGGGCCGCGACCATGGCCACCAGCGCCGCCAAGAGCGGGCCGCGCCACCCCCTGGACAGGGCTTCAAGGCGGGATTCGAACGTCATGCCCACTTGATAGCACGCTCTGATCAGGGCTGCATGGGGGGCCGCTTGGCGAGCGCGCGGCGCGGTCGCCAAGCCGCCTCGGGACCGTCGGTCTGCCACCATCGGGCGCGGCGCAGACGGGCTGGACGGCCCCCTTTGCGCCGGTTTGCGTCTAAAGAAGGTTCGACGATTTCAGGTCGCCGACAAGGGCGCCGACCTCGCTCTCGACCATGCGCGCCAATTTGACCAGCTCGGGGCGCAGCAGGATTTCGCGGGTCACCAGGAAACCCCCTCCCTCGGTCAGGGTGCAAAACTCCCTGCTTACCAGGCGATGCAGGTGCCGGCGCACGGTCTCTCGCGGCAATCCCAGGAACTTTGAGATGGCATAGGCCGGCGCTGCAATGCGGAGGTTATTGGGAAACAGGCCCTCCTCTGCAAGCGGGTTCAGAATCCGTGGCTGGTTCAGGTGCCGGACGTTCAGATGCGAAGTCGTGACCCAGATCAGGCCGCTGAGGAGGTCACCGTCGAACACCTCGGCGAGGCTGACGCCGATCCGCAGAAAAAGGTCCGTCCCGAGGCGGTTCAAGAACCGCGTGCGGTTTAGAGGATCTTCGTCCATGGGTCCGCCTTCTTTTCTCTCTTCCGGTCGTCACGGGTCTCATTGCATCGGTTTTAGGCGCTGCAATCTCGAGTCCCGGGAACTGGACGGGCCCGCCCGTCAACGATCTCCGGAATCTTCTCGAATGGTCTGAGAAGCCACGGGCGCGCGATCTTTTCTCGGGGCGTCGCCCTTAATTTTTTCCTCCCGAAACCGGTGACAATTTGACGCAGATCTGACGGCGAACCCCCGGGCTGTGGGGATCAGAACCGCGCCTGGAATCGAAGCCCGGTGAACAGGGCGTCATCCCGGTCGGAATTGCCTGGCGCGATGTAGTTGAGGGAGGCCGTCAGTCTCAGAGTCTCCAGCACCGCCAGGCTGTAGAAGGCTTCCAGACCCTGTTCATGCCGGAGATTGTTGATGCCGACGGCCTGCAGTCCATCCAGCAGTCTGCTGCTTAGATTGTATCGAAAATAGCCAAGGCCCCAACGGTCATCCGTCCGGTTGGCCAGAGGGCTGTCGCCGCCGACGCCGGCCAGGAGACTGCTTTCGATCGTGTTGGGGTTGCCGTCCGAGATCGCGGCCTGACCATAGACACCCCAGCCCTTGCCGGCATTGTAGGACAGGTACTGCTGGAATGAGTAGGCGAGGTACCAGTAGCCGGATTTTTCGCCAATGACCGCCTCGGCCTCCGGCGGGAGCGCCAGTTGGGGGATATCGTTCAGATCCAGACCGCGCTGGGAACTGTAAACGGCCCGGAGACCCTGGAACCCGGGCTTTCCACCAAGAAAGGTGACCGGTTTTGTCGCCGAAAGGCTGACCGTGACGCCATCCTCGAAGGGGGCCTCCAGCACCTTGGAATCCTGAGCGTTCCGCGGATCATAGATCATGACCGTGGTTATGAGGGCGTCGGTTCTGACGGTCCCCATGGCGCCCAGAAGGTAGGGCGGGGTTACCCCGCTGATCGGCGCCGCCAGACCGACATGTGAAAAGGTACTGATGCCGCCGCCGCCGATGAGCGGAGTCCGGGCGGCGGCGTCCAGCATGTTGAATTTTCCGAGGCTGACCGAGACCTGGTCATCGAAGGTCTGGGTGAGAACGACCGCGGTTTCGGCGTCAGCACCGCCCAGCCTCGGAAATCCCATCGCGACATTGACGGGCAGGAGCGATCCATCGCCCTGATCGTTCACGTCGTCTCCATGGACCCATTCCTGATGGATCGAGACCGTCAGCCCGGGCCACAGGCCCAGCCGGTTCCCATCCAGGCCCAGGGTGGCGTCGATCTTGCCGCCGATTTTCCAGTCGGAGCCGCCATCGCCGGCAACAGCGCTTTGGACGAATTCGGTCAAGGACAAACCGAGATCGATTCCGGCGTCCGCCAGGTCGCGCTTCAGGTCGGGGGCTTCGTCGGCATGGGCCTGATTTGTCAGGACCAGGGCCAGAACCCCGGTCACGGCCGCAAGGGCCTTGTATTTGAGACGCATCGATTTCCTCGCTCCTCCCCGGCCATCAGGGTGTGATTTCAAACCTGCTGGAACCATGGGATGGGGCCCGGAACCGGTTCGTCCCAAGTCCCTTCTCCGGGTCCGTTGTTGTTGCCCGTCCCGCTGGTTGACCCTGCCGAAACAGCGTCACCTGCGGGACGAGCAGAAGGCCATGGTTCTAGCCGGTGAACCGCTGTTGGCCGTCCAGCCAGGTGGAGTGGATCCGGATGGTTCTGATGGTGTCTGCAGCCACCTCGGTCGGGTCGCGCTCCAGCACCACCAGGTCGGCCGATTTGCCGACCTCGAGACTGCCGCAGGTATCATCCAGATGACACTGCCAGGCCGCATCGATCGTCACCGCCTTCATGGCCTCAAGGGTGGAGATGCATTCCGCCGGATTGAGGATGCCGCCGCCTTCATTCATGTCGCGGACCACGGCGTTCTCGATGCATCTCAGGGGGTCGATCGGCGTCACATTATAATCCGAGTGAAGCGAAATGCGCAGGCCGCCGGACAGGGCGGACCGGCAGGGGTCCAGCCGGTTTGCGCGGTCCGGGCCCAGGAGCCGGTCACGGAAGGCGCGACCCCAGTAGTGGACATGGCCGATCAGGAAGGAGGGGGAAAGACCCAGGGTCTTCATCCTGGCGATCTGGTCGTCATGCAGGATGCTGCAATGCTCGATGCGATGCCGCAGGACATGACCGCCTTCGCCCCTGGTGCCCTTTTCAAAGGCGTCCAGCACCACGTCGATGGCGGCGTCGCCATTGGCATGGATGCCGATCGGCCAGCCATCGGCATGCAGGGTCGCGATCAGGTCCTCGATCTCCTTGGGTTCGTAGTTCAGGGCGCCGCGGCTGGTGGAGTTCAGATACGGCAGGCGCTGATAGCCGGTCAGGCCCTGGTTTGAGCCATCTGACCAGGCCTTGATGCCGCTGAACGACAGTCGCTCCGAATGAAGGCCGGGCTTCAGGCCCATCGACTGCCATTTCGCGTAGTGCGTGGACACCAGCTGGCCGGCATAGCGAACGCCGGGATCGCCGCGCATGACGGCTTCGATCAGGGCAATATCGGCCTCGGCGAACAGGCCGCCGATGCCGCAGTCATGCAGCGCCGTGCAGCCCTTGGCCGAGGCGTCATCCAGATCGGCCCGAAGGAAACCGATCAGCTCTGACGAACTGGGCGCGGTCATGACCCGGATGAAGGGCTGGAAGGCTGGCGGCTCCTCGAGCCGGCCGGTAAGGGCGCCGGCTGTATCTCGACCGAAACGCCCCTGGGGTGGATCGGGCGTGTCCCGGGTGACGCCCGCCAGGTCCAGCGCCTTCGAATTGGCGTAGGCGTTGTGGCCGTTGGATTCCAGGATGAACACCGGGGTGTCCGGCGACAGGCTGTCGAGGTCTTCGCGGGTAAGGGGCCGACCGGGCATGATGGAAGGGTCCAGCATCTTGCCCTGGATCCAGGTCCCCGGGCTGGCCTGGCTTGCGGCCTCCCTGATCTTCCTGCGTGCGTCATCCATGGTCGCGGTCGTGAAGGGACCAAGGTCAAGCCATGGCCTCAATCCGGCGAAGTTCGAGTGCATGTGCGGGTCGACAAAACCGGGAAGGACTGTGTAGTCGCCCAGGTCCACGACCTTGGTGGCAGGGCCCTTCAGGCCGATGATGTCCGACCTGCGACCGACGGCGATGATCCGGCCGCCGCGCACGGCCAATGTGTCCACGATCCGGTTCTGGCGATCCATGGTGTAGATGCGCCGGGCCAAAAGGATCGTGTCGGCGTGGCGCGAAGGCGCGGCCCGGGCGGCCCCGGCCGCTGAGACGGCCGTCGCCAGGAACCCGGAGCCCAGCCCCCTCAGCACATCGCGGCGTCCCTGCAGCGATCGCATCACGCCCAGGAACTTCGCGTCACAGGCATTGCACATGATGGGATCCTATCCTTGGCTTGCTGGACTGGGAGAAGCCCCGACCGTCGCCCGGGTCTCCGGCGGCGACCCGGGCGGCGAGACGCCTTCCGACCAGGGCCAGACGACGGCGGGTCGGAAAGCGGTCCAGCCACCCAGTTTGCTGCAAACGCCCGGTTCTGACCTTCTTGTGATCAGAACCGGACTGGTTCACAGGACCGGAGCCATTTCGATCCGATAACCGCTTCACAATTATCGGAACATGCTCTAGCGAGCGTAGAGATCAACCTGGGCCGTACGCCAGTTGCCGATGTTGTCGGCCTGGCGGAAGAACAGATAGACGAAGCGTATGTCCAGCTGACGACCGCCACGCAGCAAGAGTTCACGGCTGCACTGGCCGCGCTTGACTCGGGAGCGGATCTGAAGGGCCTGCCGGCCGCCGCCCGAGAACTGGACCTGGGCGTCATAGAAGCCGACGTCGGCGAAGCGAACACAGAGCTTGACACGGGAATAGCGATAATTGCCGTAGGCTTGGATGATGTCCTTGTCGGGTGACTTGCCCGCGGTTGCCGAGCCAAGCCGGACCCAGCCCCGCACGACGGAAGAGCCGTAGTAGTTGCCGGGATTCCAGCCGTTTCCGGTTTTTCCGTTCCAGGAGCCGCCTGGGTTGTAGCCGCCGCCCTGCCCTGAATTGTAGGGCGGACGTGAGCCGGAGGTTCCGGGGTTGTAGCCGCCGTTTCCACCGCTGCCGCCATTGCCGGGGTTGTAGCCGCCGCTGCCGCCGTTGCCGCCAGTGCCGCCGCTGCCGCCATTCATGGGCGGCCGGGAACTGGACTGTCCGGCCGGTGGAGCGGCCGGAGTTGTGGCGGAAGCCATCGCGGCGAACCCTGTTACAGCCACCAGCGACCCAAGGGCCGCCAGGCCGGCCAGCACCCGGGATTTCCTCGTAACCGTCTTCATGGAGCAGCTCCTGTTTCCAATGTCCATTTGCCGCCCGAGGCGCTGGCGCCTGCGCAAGCACCCCAGTTGACAAGTTGATATGCTTCCACACACGACGCGACAACCTGTGCTAGCGCCCCATTCCGAGGCGTCACAAATCTTTCAACTGGACCCGCCCGGGGGCCGGAATGCGGCCTGGTACGCCTCGCACCGTTGGGGCGCCGGACGGCAGCTGCTGCTGCGCGGCCTGACCGGCGGCAGCCCTCTGCTCGCGCGCGTAACCTCAATCCGGCCAGCAGCAATGCAGGGAAGCGGCTCGCTTTGAGCCTATCAGGGCGCTTATCATCCAGACGGCCTCGGCTAGAACTCCGGCTTTGCCGCCGCGGGATCCTGAGCATTGCCATTCGACGTTCAGGAGGAGAGCGGCCACAGACAGGCCCTGCTCTATACGATGCGTATCGCCTTGAAGCGGGGCCGATCTGGCGAGGTGCTGGCGGCTTTCAAAGCCCTCGGCGATCCCGACCGCCTTCGCATGGACATCAGGGCCGAGGCGCTGATCCTGGCGGCCCGGGCCCTTCTGGCCAGCGGACATCGCGCCCGGGCGCGACGCTTCATTGATCTGGCGCTCGCAAGTCCTTGGGCAAGTCCGCGGCTGAATTGGCATCTGGCGATCGCAAGTCTTGAATTGGAAGCGGCCGATGCAGACCAGCCGTAATCAGATCGATAGCGTGTTGAGTCCCTGCGACCGCAGCATGACGACCGAGACCCTGGAAACGGGCCGCCGGCCTTTTCGACAGCCTCCTGCGTTTGTGGGTGCTGGTCAGGGCCTGGGGCGGTTGGTCGATCGAGACAGCAACCGCGCGCCTCATATCTTTCCGCCGGCTTCCCTGTAGAGTGGACTGCGCATCCAAGGGAGCTATCGCCGCCATGAGCCTGTTTCGGGCCATCTACACCTCGCGGCCCTTCGGCTTCGATTCCGCCATGCTGAACGGCATCCTGGCCGACGCCCGCCGCGCCAACCAGCGCGACGGCCTGACCGGCGCCCTGATCTGCCGGGCCGACATCTATATCCAGTGGCTGGAGGGGCCGGAAGACAAGGTCCGCGCCGCCGTCGCCCGAATCCGGCGCGACAACCGCCACCTGGAAATGAAACTGCATGTCGAGGCCCCGGCGCCAGACCGACTGTTCGCCGCCTGGGCCATGCTGGACGACCCCGCCGCCAGCTGGATCTGGACCCGGGACGCGGTCACTGCAGGCGCCGTCGACCACACGACGCCGGAAGAGGTGACGGGCTTCTTCCAGCAGCTGCGCGACCGGACCCCCGACCCGGAATAGGCGACGGCCTGATCCCGCAGCACCCACACCGAGAGTCCCTTCTCCCGCACGGCGGGAGAAGGTGGCGCGCGCAGAGCGACGGATGAGGGCAGCGCCGGTCTGCAAAGGTCAGGCGCCAACCCCCCACGTCCTGCATCAACAGCCCTGGTCTCAATCCCCGACCCGGGTCACCCTGGAACTGCGGCCTGTCCGTGATTCCAGGAGCCACACCCGCCGTGAGTGAACCCGAGCCCTGCCCCTTCTGCCTGCCCGATGAAGATCGGGTGGCCTTTGTCACGGCCTTCGCCAAGGGCCTGTGGGATGCGTTTCCAGTGACCGAAGGCCATCTTCTCGTCGTGCCGCATCGCCATGTCGCCAGCTGGTCTGATCTGCAGGCCTCGGAACAGTCGGCGATGATCGCCGGCGTGAACCTGGCCCGCGCCCTGCTGACGGAACGGTTTGCACCTGACGGCTTCAACGTCGGCTTCAATGACGGCGCGGCCGCCGGCCAGACCATCCCGCATTTCCACATCCACATCATCCCCCGTCGCCAGGGCGACATGGCGGACCCTCGCGGCGGCGTCAGGCACGTCATTCCGCACAAGGGAAACTATCTGGCTCGCCCGTCCCTTGCCGCCGCCGACGCCGCCCCGCCAACGACAGGCCTGCCGCACGACCGCAGCCTGATCGCCGGTGGAGAGGACTCCCTGATCCGCCATCTCCTGCCGCATATCGACAAGGCGCGGGCCGTCGATCTGGCTGTTTCCTTCGTCCTCGAAAGCGGCGCGAGGCTCCTTCAGCCGCATCTTCAGGAAATGCTGAACCGTTCGGGCCGACTTCGCCTGATCACCAGCGACTATCTGGATGTTACCGATCCCATTGCGCTGCGGCGGCTGATGGACCTTGAGGGCGATGCCGAACTGAAGGTGTTCGAGGCTTCAAGCGTCGGGTTTCATCCCAAGTCCTGGGTCTTCCACCTGGAGGATCAGTCTGGCGTCGCCATCGTCGGCAGTTCCAACCTCTCGGCGACGGCTCTGCGCACAGGCGTTGAATGGAACTACCGCGTCTGTTCGCCGGAGTCCGGACAGGGCTGGCAAGACGTAGTCGATGGATTTGACGCCTTGCTCCAGAGGCCGGAAGTCCGCGATCTGGATCACGACTGGATTGACCGATACGAACGTCGACGCACTCGGCCATCTCCCGAAGCGCCAAGACACATTGATGTGGCGCCCGAACCCGAACCTCTGCCGCCGACCCCGCACGCGATCCAGGTGGCTGCCTTGCAAGCGCTGCAGGAGACACGGTTCAACGGGTTCACAGCCGGTCTGGTGGTCCTGGCGACTGGCCTTGGAAAGACCTGGCTAAGCGCCTTCGACACCAGCGAACCGCAGTTCAAGCGCGTTCTGTTCGTCGCCCATCGCGAGGAAATCCTGTCCCAGGCGATGGAAACCTACCGGCGCTGCAGGCCGACCGCCCGCTTTGGTCGCTATTCTGGCGGCCAAAAGGACCTCGACGCGGACGTCCTGTTCGCGTCGATCCAGACCCTCGGCCGGGTTGCACACCTGCGCCAGTTTTCACCGGACGCGTTTGACTACATCGTTGTCGACGAGTTCCACCACGCGGCGGCCAGGACTTACCGAAATCTCATCGACCATTTCACACCGCGTTTTCTGCTTGGTCTGACGGCGACCCCGGATCGGATGGACGGCGCCGACCTGCTCGGCCTGTGTCAGGAAAATCTGGTCTACAGCTGCGACTTCATCCAGGGCATCAGCCAGGGCCTGTTGTCCGGCTTCCGGTACATGGGTGTGCCGGACGAGGTGAACTACGCCCAGATCCCCTGGCGCGGGTCAGGCTTTGATGAAACGGCCCTGACCCAGGCCCTGGCCACCCAGGCGCGGGCGCAGAATGCCCTGGAGCAGCATCGCCGGCATGGCGGATCGCGCACTCTGGGCTTCTGCTGTTCCCAGCGCCATGCGGACTTCATGGCGGACTTCTTCGCCAAGAACGGCCTGCGGGCCGTGTCCGTCCATTCGGGTCCAGCTTCGGCGCCGCGCGCCAGTTCGCTGGAGCGGCTGGAGTCGGGAGACCTCGACGCGATCTTCTCGGTCGACATGTTCAACGAGGGCGTCGACGTCCCCAATATCGATACCGTCCTGATGCTGCGGCCGACCGAGTCGACGGTGATCTGGATGCAGCAGTTCGGACGCGGCCTTCGCCGATCAGCGGGCAAGGATCGGCTGAATGTCATCGACTATATCGGCAATCACCGGGTCTTCCTGACCAAGGCGCGGGCGCTCCTGCAATGCGCGGACGGTGATCGCGCCCTGGCCCTCAAGCTGGAACAACTGCGCAGCGGCCAGGTCCAATGGCCGGAGGGCTGCGAGGTGACCTACGACCTGCGGGCCCTCGACCTGATGGCAGGTTTGCTCCGGAGCACGTCCCGGGGCGATGCGATCGACGCCTATTACAAGGATTTCCGCGAGCGGACGGGGGAACGGCCAAGGGCCATCGACGTCTTCCATGCGGGCTTCAATCCCAGAGCCACGGGACATGGCGGCTGGCTGGATTTTGTCGACCATCAGGGCGACCTGTCGGAAGACGAGCGGCAGGTTCGCGAACAGTTTCGAGGCTTCTTCGATACCCTCGCCACGACGCAGATGACGCGGTCCTACAAGATGCTGGTGGTGCGGGCGATGCAGCAGGGGGGCGTCTTTCCCGGCAGTATCGAGATCGATGGGCTTGTCGATCGCATAGCGATCCTGGCCGGACGCAATCCCCGACTTCGCAAGGACATCAGCGCCAACCTGTCCAACAGGCTTGAACTGCGACGCATGATCGAAAGGGGGCCGATCGATGCCTGGGTCGCGGGGCGCGGATCAAGCGGTCGGAGCTATTTCAGCTACGATGACGGCGTATTCTCAGCCCGGTTCAGCGCCAACGGTACTCAGCGGCAGCGGCTCAACGACCTGGTCGAGGAGATCATCGACTGGCGAATGGCCGATTACCTCAGCGCTCGCGGTGCTCAGCTTGAATCTGGCGTGGCGGACCCGCCCGGCGAGGACTTTGTCGGCGCCCCTGCACCGGCCGCCAATGGCGCGGCGATCTGGCAGGAATACATGCGGGAGGAGATCCCGCCGCTCTTTGGCCTGACCTTCAGCACCGGATCCTGGAACCAGGGCTTTGTCCTCAAGGGTCGCGATGTCTTTCTGCTCGTTACGCTGAAGAAGGACGATCTGGTGGAGAACCATCGCTACGAGGACCGGTTTGTCGACTCGCGGCGGTTTCATTGGCAGAGTCAGAACCGGACGACGCAGAACTCCACCCATGGGCGGATCATTAGCGGTGAAGCTGCCGGCTTCCGGCTCCATCTCTTTGTACGGATGGAAAAGAAGCGGGGGACTAAGGCGGCGCCATTTGTCTACTGCGGCCTCCTCAGGTTCGAGTCCTGGGAAGGCGAGCAGCCCATTTCCGTGACCTTCGGTCTCAGCGAGCCTGTACTCACACGATTGCACCGGGCATTTGGGATTTTGGGCTGACCGTAATCTTCATGAGCTGATCCGGAACTGTAGGCCAGCAAACCGGTCATCCCGTCACCCGCGCCCCTCTCCCCCCAACCCCCGCCATGGGATAATGCGCCCCCGCTTCGTCGCGCCGAAGGCCGCCACATGGCTCCGATCCAACGCTCCGTCACCCACACCATCACCCGCCCCGTTTCCGCCGCCCGTCTCGCCTGCGAAATCCGCGAAACCGGCAAAAGAACCTGGACTTCATCGGGACCGAAATCGGCGACCACCGTGACAACGCCGTTACCGAAATCGGCGACCACCCGGACAATACCGTTACCGAAGCCGGCGACCGCCCGGGCATCATCGTCGCCGAAGCCCGCGACCACCCGGACATCACCGGGACCGAAATCGGCGACCACCCGGACAACAGCAGGACCGAAACCGGCGACCACCCGGACAGGAACAGGACAGAACGGGACAGCAACAGGACGATATCCCACCTGCCGCCGGATCGGTCTCCAGCAGATTGGTGTTTCACTTCAAGCGGTTAACGGCATTCCCGCCCGGCCAGGCCCCTGAAAGTCCCGCGAATTTTCGCGCATCACCTAGAATGTCCACTCTCGCCCCCGGTGGAGCGCGGCGCCCGCCGGGGTTTTTCGTCGCGGTTTTCCGCCCGTAAAAACGACGCTCGCGCCGTTTCCACCGTCCGCCATCCCCCTTAAGGGAGAAAGTCATGAGCCTGCCCATCCCGCAATCTGTCCCGCAATCTGCGCCGCAAGTGTCTGTTGTCGTGCCCGTGTTCGACGAGGGCGAGGCGGCGCCCCTGCTGGCGCGCGAGATTGCCGCGGCCTTTGCCGGCCGGTCGTTCGAGATGCTGTTTGTCAATGACGCCAGCCGCGACGACACCCTGGCGCGGCTGACGGCCCTGAAAGCCGAGATCCCCCAGCTGCGGGTGCTCAGCCACCGCAAGAACAGCGGCCAGAGCCGGGCCGTGCGCAGCGGGGTGCTGGCGGCGCGTGGGGCGGTGATCGTCACCCTGGACGGCGATGGCCAGAATGATCCGGCCGATGCGCCGCGCCTGGCCGACCGGCTGCTGGCGGCGGGGCCGGACCTGGCCATGGTCGGGGGTGAGCGGATCAAGCGCCAGGACAGCGGCGCCAAGCGCTGGGCCAGCCGCTGGGCCAACCGCATCCGCCGTCGGCTGTTGAACGATCTGGCCAATGACTCCGGCTGCGGTCTGAAGGCCTTCCGGCGGGAGGCCTTCCTGCGGCTTCCCTATTTCGACCATATCCACCGCTACCTGCCGGCCCTGATGCTGCGGGAGGGCTATCAGATCGCCTTCGAGCCGGTGAATCACCGCCACCGCGAGACCGGCGCCTCGAAATACACCAACTGGGGGCGGCTCAAGGCCTCCCTGACCGACCTCCTGGGGGTGATGTGGCTCAATACCCGCTCGCGCCAGCCGGGCGGGGTGGACGAAGCTTGAAGCAGGGGGCCTGAAGCAGGGGGCCCGAAGCAAGGGGCCCGAAGCGAACGGGGGTTCGCCTCTGGCGGCAATTGGCTTCACCGGGCCGGCAAAAAGGGTTAACCGTGAACCGGGCCGGGCTTTCCGGAGAACATGGGGATTTTGGACCAATGTTTGCTGCGTTTCCGCTGCTGGCCATTCCGGTGCTGGTCTATAACCTGATCGTCCTGACCATGCCGGGGGCCTTTGGCGCGCCGGATGCGACGGCCTGGTTCACTGACGGCCTGTTCACCATCAACATGACCTCGGGAACCCCCTGGCCGGTCAGCCTGTCGGACCTGCTGCTGGCCGGGTCCCTAGTCGTTCTGTTTATCGAGCTTCTGAAGTCCACGACCAGCCGCAAGATTGCGATCATCAACCATTCCCTGTCGATGCTGCTGTTCATCGTCTGCCTGATCGAGTTCCTGCTGGCGCCGGCCTTCGCCACCTCGACCTTCTTCCTGATGACGGTCATGGTCCTGCTGGACGTTCTTGCCGGGTTCATCGTGACCATCGT
>CAMAVA010000041.1 GCA_945861515.1 Brevundimonas vancanneytii
ACCGGCAGGAAAGTGCCGGCGCCGACATGCAGGGTCACGAAATGCCGGCTGACCCCGCGCGCGGCGATGGCTTCCAGCAGGCCGGGGGTGAAATGCAGGCCGGCCGTCGGGGCCGCCACCGATCCATCCTCCCGGGCATAGACGGTCTGGTAGTCCAGCCGGTCCTGGGCGTCTTCGGGGCGCTTGGCAGCGATATAGGGCGGCAAGGGCATCTCGCCGACGGCCGCCACCGCCAGGTCCAGGGCCACGCCGGACAGGTCAAAGGCCAGGGTGATCTCGCCGCCCTCATCCTTGGCGATGACCTCTGCCTCCACCGGCGGACCCTCTCCGTCATGGCGGCCTGAAAAGACAATCCAGTCTCCCGGCTTCATCCGCTTTCCGGGCCGCATGAAGGCCGTCCAGACGTCGGGGCCCCGCCGGTGGTGCAGGATCGCCTCGACCACGACCTCCAGGTCCCCGCGACGGCGTACCCCGAACAGACGGGCTGGGATGACTCGCGTGTCGTTGAAGATGAGCGCGTCGCCCGGCTGCAATAGTGACGGTAGATCACCGACCGTCAGGTCCTGCAGTCCCAATTGCGGATCGACCAGAAGCAGCCGCGCAGACTCCCGCGGCGTGGCCGGCCGAAGCGCGATCCGGTCGTCGGGCAGATGAAAGTCAAAATCGCTCAAGAGCATGCAGGGGCGGATGCGACGGCTGAACGCCAGCGTCAAGCGCATCCGGCGCCGAGCGCAACAATGCGACAATGGACAAGCCCCGGCGCATGGGAGAATGATCCGGACGATCGCCCTGGCCTGAGGAACGGCACCCCTGATGCGCACCCTGCCCCTGGCGCTTGTCGCCATGCTCGCCCTGCCCCTGGCCCTGGCCGCCTGCAAGCGGAAGGAAGAGGCCGCCCCGCCGCCGCCCGTCGCCGTGGCGCCGCCGCCGCCGCTGGCCCCGGCGACGCCTGTGGCGGCAACGCCGGTCACGGGTTACAGCCATAGTGGAACCCTTGACGCGGCCGGCTACTACCTGCCCCAGACCGAAATCCGGGTGGGCGAGTTCAAGCTGAACCATCTGGGAGTCGGGGCCGCCAGCGACTTTACCCAGTGGGAACAAGGGGACCGTAACTCTGTCTTCGGCCCCGTGCTGCTGCAGTTCGACGATGTCACCAGCCCGGTCCAGACCAATGAACTGGGCGGCGAGGCCCACAGCGTCAGCGTTCGGGTGCTGCCGTCGGCCTATTCGGTGGATGGCAGGACCCTTCGCTTCGTTGGCCAGGACCCGAAACTGGGCAAGGTCGCCTTTGAGGGAGCCTTCCAGACGGCGGCCCTGGCCCAGGCAAAGGCTGAGGGGTCCGGCCCCCAGGCCGTGCTGACCGGAACCCTTCAGGTCGGGTCAACGCGCATTTCCAATGCAAGCTTCACCTTTTTCGCCGGCGACTGACCGGCGGGTTAGGCCGCTGTTTGCGACTCAGGCGTCATGAGGGTCGCCATGCTGTTTCTCTTTCGCTCATTGATGACGTTGCTTCACCTGGGGGCCCTGGCCCTGGCGACGGGCGCTGCGCTGGCGGCGCTGGTCGCGCAGGGCGGAGTTTTCAGCGACCGCCTCGACGTCCTGACCCACTTTGCGCCGGTATGGCTGACCCTGGCGATCGCGGCGCTGGGGCTCTGGATCCTTGCAGGCGGGCGCCAGCCTTTCGCGCCCACGCCTGTGATGGCGGCTATCGCCATCCTGGCCAGCGGCGCCCTGATCGTTCCGGAGTTTCTGCGTCCATCAGGCGGACCGCCGCCTGCGGCGGGGGAAACCCTAAAGATCGTTCAGTTCAACCTCTGGGGCCGGGGTGAAAATCCTGACCGTGCGGTGAAATGGATCCTCGCCCAGGACGCCGACATCCTGGTGTTCCAGGAGGCCTTCGCCCGATCCGGCGGGGTCGCCCGCGCCCTGTCCAGCCAGTATCCCTATCACGTCACCTGCGCTGAGCCCTATCCCTGCTCGACCATGATCCTGTCGCGCCAACGGCCGGTCAAAAAGCGCAACCTGGGAGGCAATACCCCCTATGTCCTGTCAGGGGCGGAGGCGACCTTCGCTACGCCCCAAGGCGAGTTTTCAGTCATCGGGGTGCATTTCACCTGGCCCATCCCGGCAGGGCCTCAGCAGCAGCAGACCCTCCGTCTGGCCCGGGTGGTGGCCGAACATCCCCGTCAGACAACCATCGTTTCCGGCGACTTCAACTCGACGCCCTGGTCCTTTTCCCTGCGCCGTCAGGACCAGATGCTGGGCCTGATCCGGCGCACAAGCGGGCAGGCCACATGGCCGGCTACCGCCGTCAGCCGCTGGAAGATCCGCCCGCCCCTGCCCTTCCTGGCCATAGACCAGGTCTATGCGGGGTCGGACTGGAAAACGGTCAGCGTGACCCGAGGCCCGAAACTGGGCTCGGATCACTATCCGATCGTCACGGTACTGCGCCGGTAGGACCGACGCCGCCAGATCAGACGTCGGCAGCGATGCGCGCGGTCACGATCTTGCCGGGGCTGCGCGGCGGCTCACCCTTGGGCAGGGCGTCGACGTTTTCCATGCCCTCGGTGACTTCGCCCCAGACCGTGTATTGCTTGTCCAGGAAGGTGGCGTCGTCAAAGCAGATGAAGAACTGGCTGTTGGCCGAGTTGGGGCTGGACGAACGGGCCATGGAGCAGATGCCGCGAAGATGCGGCTCAGCGGAGAATTCGGCCTTCAGGTCGGGCTTCTTGGAGCCGCCCATGCCGGTGCCGGTCGGGTCGCCGCCCTGGGCCATGAAGCCCGGGATCACCCGGTGAAACACGACGCCATCGTAGAAACCTTCCCGCGCCAGCTCCTTGATCCGCTCCACATGGCCCGGCGCCAGATCGGGCCGAAGGTTGATGGTCACCGCTCCGGTGTCCAGGGTGAGGATCAGGGTGTTTTCGGCGTCGGCCATGGCGGCGTCCTTTGTCATTGGTTGCGGGCCTTTTAGGCGCTTTGCCGGATCACGCAAGGCGCCCGATCACGGACCCGGATCAGTCGATCTGGACGGGCAGGTCGAGATCACAGACGGAAAAATCGGCGCCCTTGTTGTTTCGAACAGCCGCCAGATGCGCCTTGAACCAGGAACCGCCGGTATCGATCAAGCGAACGGTCGGCCGCTCGGCAACCGGAATATCGGCCAGGACCCGAACCTGGGTCATCATGTCCTGGGGCGCCGCCACCGGCTCTCCGGCCTTGATGGCCCGCACCGCCTCCAGGCCGCTGACAACCCGGCCAAAGGCGGTATAGCGCTTGTCGAGGGAAGGGTAGGCCTGCCGCATCATGAAGAACTGGCTGTTGGCGCTGTCGGGATTTTCGTCCCGGGCCATGCCGACCACGCCGGGGCAGTAGGTTCCCCAGGCCGCAACCTTTCCATCGCTGGTCATGGTGCGGTAGCTGATGTCCTGGCTGACGATCGGCAGGGAGGCGATCAGCCCCTCCTCCAGACCCTGCGGGGCTGAAACCGGCGTGAAAGGGGTGGCCTGGTCCCGCCGGAAATTGAACTCGGCCTTCAGGTTGGGCAGGTCGGTCTGACCTTCGCCGGTGTTCAGAGGATCGCCGGTCTGGGCCATGAACCGGTCGATCACCCGGAAGAAGGTGCGCTTGTTGTAGGTCCCCTTGCGGGCCAGCGCGACAATCCTTGCCACATGGTCAGGGGCGACCTGGGGAACCAGTTCGACCACGACGCGGCCTCGATTGGTGTCGATGATCAGGATCGTCTGGGGATCAGGCGTGCGCCAGTCGGTCTCCTTCGGCAAGGTCGTTGGCAAGGCCGGAGGCTTGGTGAAGGGCCGGGCCTCATCGGCTCCATCCCGTACCGGATAGGCTGGCAGCGCGGCGCAGCCGGCAAGCGACAGTCCGGCAAGACCCAAGGCAATCAAACACCGCATGCGTATTCCCCTGTCCAGCGACAGGGCGCTGATAGCCGGAGTCGGCCGACCGGGTCGACCGATGCTTGCCCGGTGCTGACCTCAGGCGGCCTCTGCGACCTTGTCTTCTTCCGGCGCCAGGCGGATCAGGTGATCAAAGGCTGAAAGCGAAGCCTTGGCGCCTTCGCCCATGGCGATGACGATCTGCTTGAAAGGCGTGGTGGTGGCGTCGCCGGCGGCGAACACTCCGGGAAGAGACGTTCGCCCATGGCTGTCCACCTCGATCTCTCCGCGCGGGCTGAGCTCCAGGGCGCCCTTCAGCCATTCGGTGTTGGGGATCAGGCCGATCTGCACGAAGATTCCTTCCAGATCGATCTGATGCAGGCTGTCGTCGGTGCGGTCCTTCCAGGTCAGGCCAGTCACCTTGTCGCCGTCGCCCAGCACCTCGGTGGTCAGGGCCGAGGTGAGCACAGTGGCATTGGACAGGCTGTGCAGCTTGCGCTGCAGTACCGCATCGGCCCGAAGCACGCTGTCGAACTCGATGAGGGTCACCTGGGAGACGATCCCGGCCAGGTCGATCGCAGCCTCCACGCCGCTGTTGCCGCCGCCGATCACCGCCACCCGCTTGCCCTTGTAAAGGGGGCCGTCGCAATGCGGGCAATAGGCCACGCCGCGGTTGCGATAGGTCTCCTCGCCGGGCGCGCCCATCTGGCGCCAACGGGCGCCGGTGGTCAGGATCACGGTCTTCGCCTTAAGGCTGGCCCCGCTCTCGAGCACGATCTCGGTCAGGCCGGACGGGCCGACAGCCGGGATCAGCCGGGCCGCGCGCTGCAGGTCCATCACATCCACATCATAGTCGCGAACATGCTGCTCCAGGCCAGAGACCAGCTTGGGGCCCTCGGTGTGAGGCACGGAGATGAAATTCTCGACGGCCATGGTGTCCAGCAGTTGCCCGCCGAAACGCTCGGACGCGACGCCGGTCCGGATACCCTTGCGCGCCGCATAGATGGCCGCCGCGGCGCCGGCAGGCCCGCCGCCGACCACCAGCACGTCATAGGGCGCCTTCTGGTTGATCGCCGCCGCATTGCGAGCGACAGCGCCGGTGTCCAGCTTTGCGAGGATCTGGTCAATCGTCATCCGGCCCTGGCCAAAGGGCTGGCCGTTCAGCAGGACGGTCGGCACCGCCATCACCTTGCGGGCCTCGATCTCGGACTGAAACAGGGCGCCGTCGATGGCCACGTGGCGGATGCGCGGGTTGATGACGCTTATCAGATTCAGGGCCTGAACCACATCCGGGCAGTTCTGGCAGGACTGGGAGAAATAGGTCTCGAACAGGAAGTCCCCGTCCAGGGCCGCGATCTGGTCAAGCACTTCGGCCTCGACCCGGGGCGGGTGGCCGCCGACCTGCAAAAGGCCGAGCACCAGCGAGGTGAATTCGTGGCCCATGGGCAGGCCCGCAAACCGCAGCCTCGCTGTCTGTCCGGGCAGGCCGATGCTGAAGGACGGCCGGCGGGCGTCATCCCCGTCCAGGGAAACCACCACCTTGTCGGACACCGAAGCCACATCGGCCAGCAGGGCCTTCATCTCGGCGGAGCCGACGCTGTCATCCAGGCTGGCGATCACCGAAACGGGATGGCGCAGGTTTTCCAGATAGGTCTTCAGCTGGGATTTCAGGCCTTGGTCCAACATGGGTCGCTCCGGTGACAGACGGTCACAAACACAGTCGAAGAAGAAGGCGCCGCCGCCCGCCCGGTTCCCGGCTTGGCGGGATGGGCGGAACGGCGGGCCGGGGTCGTCAGGCTAGATCTTGCCGACCAGGTCCAGGGACGGGGCGAGGGTCTTCTCACCTTCCTGCCACTTGGCCGGGCAGACTTCGCCGGGGTGGGAGGCAACATACTGGGCGGCCTTGACCTTGCGCAGCAGTTCCAGGGCGTCACGGCCGATGCCGCCGGCAGTGATCTCGACGATCTGGATCACGCCGTCCGGGTCGACCACGAAGGTGCCCCGATCGGCGAGGCCATCGGCCTCGATCATGACGTCGAAGTTGCGGCAGATCGTGCCGGTCGGGTCGCCGACCATGACGTAGTGGATCTTCTTCACCGCCTCGGACGTGTCATGCCAGGCCTTGTGAGCGAAATGGGTGTCGGTCGAGACGCTGTAGATCTCGACGCCCAGCTTCTGGAACTCGGCGTAGTTGTCGGCCAAATCTTCCAGCTCGGTCGGGCAGACAAAGGTGAAGTCGGCCGGATAGAAGAACACGACCGACCACTTTCCCTTCAGGTCGGCGTCGGACACCGAGAAGAACTTGCCGTTCTGGAAGGCCTGGGCCGTGAACGGTTTGACAGTGGTGTTGATGAGGGACATGGGCGCTCCTGGCCATGAAATTGAAGTGGAGCCCGCTGTCTATGCCGCGGCGCGGTATATTGGAAATTGATATATTCAGTCGATAGCATAGAGCGGGCCTATAGCGCCTCTGATCGCTTTCCGCGCTCAAGGCACACGGCAAGAGCGCTGCCCGTTTGATCAACCATGAAAGGCCTCAAACTGTGCCATCAACACGGTTGAACGGTCTGGGGGGTCCGAATCTCAATTCACCTTGACCGGAATCTCCACATCGCAGGCCGTCAGCACGCCGCCGGCCTTGGCCTTTTCGGCCTCGACCAGGGCCCTGAAGCCAGGACTGCGGGTATCCATCACCTGAATCTTCGGCTGCTCCGGGGCCGGAATGTCGGCCAGCAGTCTGACACGGGTCATGGTGTCCTGGGGCGGGACAACCGTGCTGTCATCCGGGCCGGCCTTGATCTTGCGCACGACCTCCAGGCCTGAAACCACCCGGCCCCAGACCGTATATTGGCTGTTCAGGGAGGGATAAGTCTGCCTCATCAGGAAGAACTGGCTGTTGGCCGTGTCAGGCGGCGATGCCCGGGCCATGCCGGCGACACCCGGACAGAACAATCCCCAGCCCGACGTCTTGCCGTCGATGGAAACCATCATCTGCATCTGGGGACCGGTTCGCACCGGAATGTTGCCGATGAAACCGATCTCGGTGACCCCGACCCCGCCGCCAGCCGGAAGCCGTTCATGCAGGACAAAGGGATCAGCGGGGCCGCGGCGGAACTCGAACTCGGCCTTCAGGTCCGGCAGTTCCGATCCGCCGATCCCGGTATTCTCCGGATCGCCGGTCTGAGCCATGAAATCATTGATCACCCGAAAGAACTTCAGGCCGTCGTAGAAGCCGCGCCGGGCGAGCAGCCGGACCCGCTCGACATGAGCCGGCGCCAGCAAGGGCGCCATCTCAAGAAGGATCCGCCCTTGGCTGGTGTCGATTACCAGGATGTTCTGCGGATCGGGCGTGCGCCAGTCTGAGGGCGCGCCGGCCGGAACCGGCGGCGCAGTCTGGGCCTGGGCGGCCAGCGGCAAGGCCAACAAGGCGGCGGCGAAGAGAGCAGCTTTCATGGTCATCGCCCTAAGAGCCGGTTGCGGCAATCGCAAGGCGAAAGATCAGGCGCGGCCGATCTTGGCCAGCAGCTTTTTCTCGACGCCTTTGGGCAGGAACATGCTGACATCGCCGCCCAGCTTGGCGATCTCCTTCACAAGCCGGGATGCCACAGCCTGGTGGCGGGGGTCCGCCATCAGGAACACGGTCTCGATCTCGCGATCCAGCTGCTGGTTCATGGCCGTCATCTGGAACTCATACTCGAAGTCCGCCACGGCCCGCAGACCCCGGACAATGATCCCGGCATGAACTTCGCGCGCGAAATGCATCAGGAGGCCTGAAAACGGCACAACCTCGACATCCGCGATGGCCTTGAGGTGCTGGGTTTCCTGACGGACGATGTCGACCCGTTCCTCGAGCGAAAACATAGGCCCCTTGCCGTCGTTGATCGCCACGCCGATGACCAGACGGTCCACCAGCTTCACGGCCCGGCCGATGATATCCATGTGACCATTGGTCATCGGGTCAAAAGTACCCGGATAGAGCCCCACTCTCGCCAACGGCATTTCCTCTTTCGTGACCCGGCCAGCCGGCAGGGTGTTTCAGGTTTCGTCGGCGGCGGGGCTTGCATCCTCCCCGCTCTCGCCGTCGTCGCTATCGGTATCGCCTGCGCCAGCTTCGGCCAAGCGCTCGACCCCCACAACATGTTCATCCTTGCCGGTCCTGAAGACAATCACGCCCTGGGTATTGCGCGCGGCAATGCGGATCTGGGCCACCGGGCAGCGGATCAACTGTCCCTGATCCGTGACCAGCAGGATTTCGTCGCTGTCCTCGACCGGGAAGGCGGCGACCAGACGACCGCCCTTGCGGGTCAGGTCCTGGGCCAGAAGCCCCTGCCCGCCCCGTCCGGTGCGTCGGAAGTCATAGGCGCTGGTGCGCTTGCCGATCCCCTCGGTGGACATGGTCAGGATGATCTCCTGCCGCACATCCAGCTCATTGTAGCGGTCCTGGGACAGCTGGGCGTCCGGCACGATCTCGTCTTCTTCCGCCGGAGCCGCGGCGTCTTCACCCTCGTCCCCGACAATGGCCCGCAGCAGGGCGCGGGACTGCCTCAGATAGGCGACCCGCTCTTCAGCCGTGGCGTCCACTGCCCGCAGGATGGCCATGGAGATGACAATATCCTCGGCTTGAAGACGGATGCCCCGCACACCCGTGGAATCGCGGCTGGCGAAGACCCGCACCTCATCAGCCTCGAACCGGATCGCCCGTCCAAGCGCCGTGGTCAGCAGGATATCGTTCTCGCTGGTGCACAGGCCGACACCGACAATGGCGTCCCCTTCGTCCAGCTTCATGGCGATCTTGCCGTTCCGGTTGATCTGGACAAAGTCACTGAGCTTGTTGCGGCGGACATTGCCGCTGCGGGTCGCGAACATCACGTCCAGCCGGTCCCAGGTGGCCTCGTCTTCAGGCAGGGTCAGGATTGAGGTGATCGTCTCGCCGGGCTCGATCGGCAGCAGGTTGACAAAGGCCTTGCCCCGCGAGGTCGGGGTTCCGAGCGGCAGCCGCCAGACCTTCAGCTTGTAGACCCTGCCGCCGGACGAGAAGAACAGCATCGGCGCGTGGGTCGAGGCGGAGAACACCCGGGTGACGGCGTCCTCGTCCTTGGTCGCCATGCCGGACCGGCCCTTGCCGCCGTGCCGCTGGCTCCGATAGGTGCTGAGGGCCGTCCGTTTCACATAGCCGCCGTGGGTGACGGTGATGACCATCTCCTCGCGGGGGATCAGGTCCTCGTCCTCGATATCGCCATCGCCGTCAATGATGATGGTCCTGCGCGGCACGGCGAAGCGCTCACGCACCTCGACCAGCTCTTCGCGAACAACCGCCATGATCCGGGCCCGGTCCGACAGCAGTTCCAGTAGCGCTGCAATCGTCCCCGAAAGGGTCGAGGCCTCGTTCATGATCTCGTCGCGGCCGAGGCCTGTCAGCCGGGACAGGGTCAGGGCAAGGATGCCCCGGGCCTGTTCATCGGTCAGGCGGACCTCGTCATCCAGGACGACAGTGCGCGGATCCTGGATCAGGTTGATCAGGGCCATCATGTCGCCGGCCGGCCAGGGCTTGGCGACCAGGCGCTCACGGGCCTCTGCGGGGTCAGCCGATGACCGGATGATGTGGATCACCTCGTCGATATTGGCCACGGCGATGGCCATGCCGACAAGGTTGTGACCCCGATCCCGGGCCTTGGTCAGCTCGAACCGCGCCCGACGGATGACCACCTCTTCGCGGAAATCCACGAAACAGACGATCAGTTCTCTCAGGCCCATCTGCATCGGCCGGCCCCGGTTCAGGGCCAGCATGTTGACGCCGAAACTGGTCTGGACGGAGGTGAAGCGGTGGAGCTGGTTAAGCACCACTTCCGCCGAGGCGTCACGCTTCAGCTCGATCACCACCCGCATGCCCTGCCGATCGGACTCGTCGCGCATGTCGCCGATGCCCTCGATCCGCTTCTCGCGGACCATCTCGGAGATGCGCTCGATCAGGGCGGCCTTGTTCACCTGGTAGGGCAAGGACGTGAAGATGATGGCCTCGCGATCCTTGCGGATCGTCTCGATGCTTGAGGTGCCGCGCATAATCACGCTGCCCCGACCGCTGATCAGCGCCTGACGGGCGCCGGAACGGCCGACGATCTCGCCGCCCGTCGGAAAGTCGGGGCCCGGGACGATGTCCAGAAGGGTCTCCAGCGGCACATCCGGATCATCGACCAGCGCCAGACAGGCATCGACAATCTCGCCCAGGTTATGGGGCGGTATATTGGTCGCCATGCCGACGGCGATGCCGCCCGAGCCATTGACCAGCAGATTGGGAATCCGCGACGGCAGAACCGAGGGTTCCTGTTCCTTGCCGTCGTAGTTGTCCTTGAAGTCGACCGTGTCCTTGTCCAGGTCCGCCAGCAGCGCTTCGGCGGCCCGCGTCATCCGGCATTCGGTGTACCGCATCTGGGCAGGGGGGTCGTTGTCCACCGAACCGAAGTTGCCCTGACCGTCGATCAGAACCAGGCCCATCGAAAACGGCTGGGCCATGCGGACCAGGGCATCGTAGATCGATTGGTCGCCATGCGGATGGTATTTGCCCATCACGTCCCCGACGACCCGAGCCGACTTCACATAGGGCCGATCGTGGGTGTGGTTCTGTTCATTCATGCTGAACAGAACCCGCCGATGCACGGGTTTCAGGCCATCGCGCGCATCGGGCAAGGCTCGACTGACGATGACGCTCATCGCGTAGTCGAGATAGGATTTCCGAAGTTCATCCTCGATGGCGATGGGGCTGACGGCGCCCCGCCGGCTGTCATCGGGCGGTGTGTGGGTCTCGTCGGTCAAGGAAGGAATTTATCCGGTGGAATCGACACGGAACGTGTTGCCGTTTGTTATCATTACGGGGAGCGAGACGCCACCCGCGCCCCCTTCGCCCGATGTTTGGAGATGTCACGATGCGGACCATTTTGATCACTGCCGCCCTTTGCGCCCAGGCCTTGCCCTGTCTGGCTGCAACCGGACCGCTGTCGGTCGCCATCAAGGGCCCTGCAGGCCAGGACCTTGGATCGGCAATGCTGACCGACGGCCCCCGCGGCGTTCTGCTGAAGCTTGAGGTCAAGGACATGCCACCAGGTTGGCACGGACTGCATTTTCACGAGAAGGGCGACTGTTCCAGTGCGGACTTCAAGTCGGCAGGGGCCCATGTCCACGGTTCCACAATGGCGGTGCATGGCCTGTTGAATCCCGATGCGAACGAGGCAGGCGACCTTCCAAACCTCTATGTCGGCCCCGATGGAGCCGGCCACGCCGAAGTCTTCAGTCCCTGGACGTCACTGGGCCAGGATGGCGATCGGCTCGATCTTGCTGACGTCGATGGATCGGCCATCGTGATTCATGCCTCCGCAGATGATCATGTCAGCCAGCCGATCGGCGGCGCCGGCGCCCGGCTGGCATGCGGGGTGATCAGACCGCAGTAGTCGCCGCGGCGGCGATCTTGCGTTCGGACAGCGCCACGAGCGCAACCCCGGCCATGGAGGCAAGCCCGCCGATCAGAAGTTGCGGCGTCAGCGCATCCCCCATCAGACCCACGCCAATGGCGCAGCTGATCAAGGGGGTCAGCAGAAACCAGGGGGTCACCCTGCCGGCCTGATGACGCTGGACAAGCCAGAACAACAGGGCCGTGGCCCCGATCGTCGAGGCCAGGGCTGCAAAGATCACCAGGCCCCAGATGAACGGCGGCGCTGCAACGGCCTGCGATACCGAGCCGGGTTCAAAGGCAAATGATGCGGCCAACAGGACCGGCGCTCCGGCCAGGGAGGTCAGGGCCTGCATCTTCAGGGGCTTGAGGCTGGGCGCCTTGCGGACAAGAACCATGGCCAGGGCCCACAGGGCGCTGGCCAATACGGCCACCACCAGGCCGCCCAGATCGGTTGTCGCATGGGGGTCCAGGCTCATCCAGGCCACCCCCAGAAAGGCGATCGTCATGCCTGCGACGGCAGCGCGCGGCATGGTTTCCTTCAGGACGATCCAGGAGAACAGCGCCGTGAGCGGAATCCAGAGCTGCAGAGCCACAACGATCGGGCTCAGGTTTTCGACCATGCCAAAGGCGATATAGACCAGTCCGAAATGGATAGGCCCCGCCACCAGGATGGCCGGCAGGATCTGGCGCCAGGGCGGCAAGGGCGGACGCAGAAACGGCGCCAGGAAGATCAGCGCGATCGCAAACCGGGCCCCGCCGATGAACATCGGCGACATCGCCTCGGTAGCCAGCTTGGCTGCGGCGTTGTTCAAACCCCAGACCAGGATGATTGCGCCGATCGCCAACCATTCGATGGCGCTGAAAGGGGTTTGAGCATTGGCGTTCACGCGGGGCCCCTTGCCACAAGCCAGGCAAGGGGTCGAGCGTCAAACCCGCATTCTGTGGAATCCAGGACTGCGGACGGGACAGGGACTATCCGATTCCCTCCCGCTTTCCGGACGCATCTGTTCAGAGCCCTCTAGAAGGGAATCTCGTCATCCAGGTCGGCCGAAAAGCTCTCGCGGGGGCCGGACGATTGACCACGCGAAGGACCGGCGCTGAAGCCGCCGCCACCGCCGCCGCTGGAATAGCCCCCGCCCTGATCACCGTCGCTGCTGTCCATGCCGCCGCGGCCGCCCAGCATCGTCAGTTCGCCCCGGAACTTCTGAAGCACGATTTCCGTCGAAAACTTCTCGACGCCTTGCTGGTCTGTCCATTTGCGGGTCTGCAAGGCGCCCTCAATGTAGATGGTCGAGCCCTTTTTCAAATATTGCTCGGCGACCTTGACCAGGTTGTCATTGAAGATGACGACCCGATGCCATTCGGTCTTTTCCTTGCGTTCGCCGCTGGTGCGGTCCCGCCAGGTTTCAGAGGTCGCAAGCGACAGATTGGCGACCCGGTCCCCTGAGGTCAGGGTGCGTATCTCCGGGTCCTTGCCCAGGTTTCCGACCAGAATGACTTTGTTGACGCTACCCGCCATGACGGTTTCTCCATCTCGCCCGGCGACCGTACCCGCCGGAATCTGCGGCTGACGCTACGCTGCGCCCGGACTTCGCGCAAGCGTTATGTTCTCTTTTTGTTCGCGTCCGCCAGATTCGGCCCACAGCTTCATGCGCGGGGTTGCTCAGTAGCTTGGAACGGCCCCGGGCTGGGCCAGTCGGCCGTCACCCGTTCGGACCAGAAGCAGATACTGGGCGCCATTCCAGTTCTGACGACGGAATATTCCGGCCGGATTGACGATCAGGAAACTGCCCTGATAGGCCCCGATGATTTCCCGGTTCTGGCCGCCCATCCGAAGAAACCGCACCCGCATGCCCTCCAGCTCGGCGGCGCATAGCTCAATGCTGTCGACCTTCTCCTTGACGGGGTTGTAGCGGAAGGTTCCGTCCTTCTGGGGGGCGACAGCATAGCATACGCCGCGATCATAGGGCGCCTCGGGTGACTCTTCACAGCCAGCAATCCCGAAGGCGACAAGGAGGACGGCGAGCGGCGCGAGGAACCTTTGCATCTCCGGACCCTACAGCCGAAGGCCTGACAGGCTCAACCCGCTACCGGAAACGAACAGTCTGCTTCCTGACGCGTAAGCAGCCGGAAACGACGATTGTCATCAGATACCTCGACCTTTCCGGGCACAAGGCGAAGCGTCTGGTTGCCCCATCGCCCGTAGGTCGCCCGCCCCGGGCGCTCGCATTGACCGGCAAACAGCCGCTGGACGCAGGCATTGAGCGGCAGGGATTCCGGAAGTCGCGACCAGGTGGCGTCAGCGTAGCGCCAGCATGCGCCGCCTTCTGCGACGGCCACCGCCGCCGGGTTGTCCTGGCCGGATGGGCTTGGCGCAGGCTGCTGAACGGGCGGCAGCGTGGCTTCGGCCTCGACGATCTGTTCCTTCGGCGGCGGCAGCGGGGTCAGCATGGTTCCGGCCGAACCGGACGCCGCAAGGGCGCCGGTCTCGTCGACTCCGACGTCCAGGGCTCCCGTGGCGACGCCGTTCCGCCTGGCGCATTCGGTCAGGGTGATCTCGCCGGCAAACTGGCCCTCAACAAAACAGCGGATGGGGCGGGCAGGGTCCAGCCGGCCGTCATCATCCCGCCCCTGCTCGACAATCAGGCCGGCCTGGGACGCCGGCGGCGGCTCATCGGGCGACTTGCCGCCGCCGGCAAGCGCCACGGCGATCACCGCACCCAGCAAGATGGCTGCAATAGCGCCCAGGCCCAGAATGACCCGTCGATCCTTGAAGAAGTCCATGATTCAATCCGCTAACGCGCCCCGATGCGCCTTTCAAGCGCCAGACCGTGAATAGCGCATGACCATTCAACAGCCATTATCCGCCTGTCAGGCGATCAAGGGCCGCCTGATAGTTGGAAATCTGGTTTGTCAGATAGGCCGGCGCGGGTCCCAGATTGGCGGCTGCAGTCAGGGAGGCCGGTCTCGATGCCGCCTCAAGGTCCTTGTAGGCGGTCCGGATCGCCGTCAGGGCCCTGGACAGGACCAGCTGGCTGTTGCGGATCGCATCATCGGTATTGAGGCGAAGATCATTGGACAGGGTGAGGCCATAGACATTGCCGTTTCCGCTGGCCGAAACGGTCCGTCCGTTCTCGACCTTGGTCAGCCGAACCACCCCTTCGGCCAGTCCAAGCGAATCCAGCAGGTCCTTGCCGCCCTTGCCCGGCAGAATTTCGACGGTCGCCGACTCGTTGGCAGGCGTGATCTTCAGGCGGCGGAATTCGCCATCGACCACGACTTCCACCTTGGCCCGGAACCCGGCAGCCCGGCTGACCTTGGCCGCCAGAGTCTCCAGGGTGTCGCTCGCCGAGAGGGTGACTGTGGACAGGGGCCCGCCTTCGCGGGTCCGGATCTGAAACTGGTCGCCGGGCCGGGCCGAGGTTGCAGAGACGATTTTCTGCGAGTCGGTCCAGGCTAGAGCGCCTTTCGGAAGACCCAGCCGATCCAGAGCCGAGGAGCCGGTGGTGTCGACCGACAATGCGGTCGGCGTCACATACCCATCCTTGCCGGTCAACCTCTGGGCCGAGGCCGTGGTTCCAGCCGCGACATCGAGTTCAACAAGATAGCCATCCTGCGCAGCGATGGGCGGAGACCCGTCCGGAAGGGTGTCGCCGGCCAATCCGGTCAGCCAGACCTTGCCATTGGCGACGGCCATGGCGGTGACCGTGTCATCGTCCGCGCCCCCAAAATAGGACAGGGCGTCCGACGCGGTGTTGTTCAGGTCGGTGGACAGCCGGGCGGCAAACCCGTCCATTCCGCCAGCATGGGCGTTGGTCGTGGTCGAAAAACCCAAGCCGGGATTGCGGGTTGATCCCGCGACATAGAGTTGCCCGCCATCCAGCTTGATCCCGGCGAGGGTTCCGCCCTGCAGGTCGCCAAGGTCGCGCGTCCCGGACGCGGTGGCCATGGCCCCGGAAACCGAGAAGCTTCGCAGGACCCCGCGCTTGTCGTCCATGCCGGCGACGATGACCTCCGAGCCATTGACGACAATGCCCTTGACGCTGTCGTCAGTAGCCGTGCCGAACTGCTGTGTGAACAAGGCCTGGGGCCGGCCCAGCGTGTCGGTCTTGAGTGCGGTTAGGTAACCATCCCAACCGCCGATGCTGGTGGCGCCGGGGATCGAGGATTTCGACCGCCCCCCGACATAGACCGTCCCGTCGGAGCCGAAGGCCACAGCCGTCGCCTCATCGGCCTGCAAGCCGCCCCGGCGACTGGTCCAGACTTCATCCCCCTTGGCGTCAAACAGGGTCACAAAACTGTCGCTCAGGGTCGAGTTGGGGCCGGAATTGATCGGCCCATTGGTGGCGCCTTCCAGCTGACCCGTGATGGAGCCGGCAATGGCGACCTGGCCATCGGCGGAAACGGCCAGGGCATTGGCCGTGGACTCGCCCACCGCGCCCAGAGTCCGCGCATAGAGGAGCTTGCCCATGGAATCGTATTTCAGAAGGGCCACATCGGTCGCACCCTTGATGGTCTGACCGTCGGTGTCTCCTGTGACCTCGGCCAGCATGTAGAGCGAACCGTCCGCGCCAACCTCGCTGGCCCTGACGGCGGATACGGTGCTGGCCAACCCGTTGGAAAACAGCTTTGCGCCCACCTGGCCGGGCGCCCCGGCCTCGGTCTTGGTCAGGCTGGTCGCGTAGATCGCGTCCTTGGTCGTCGCCGTCTTGTCAGGATCGGGGTCCCCCGCGGTCGTGGCAACATAGACAGCCGGCTTGGCGGTCGAAGACGAGAAGCTCACAGTCTCGGTGGAGTCTCCGACCACCTTGAAGGCAAAGTTGTCGCCGGTCGCCGGAAGCGTAACGGTCGTCCCGCCCGTCTTGACCACCTTGGGCTCGCCGGGGGTTCGACTGAGCTGAAACCGCGTCGTGACTCCGGCCTCGGAGAGCTTGCCGTTGATGAAGGACACCACATTGCTCATCGAGCGCGTGCCGGACATCTCGGACAGGTCAATCGAAACGGTGCTGGTTGTGTTGAGCCGCTTGACCGCGATGTCGAACACGACCGACCCCGCAAATGCGTCCACCGCCTCGGTTGACGTCCCGGTGTGCAGCGTACCGGTCGTATAGGTATAGTTCGCCCGTGGCGTTCCGACGGTGCTTCGGTCCGATAACATCGCGGCGCCGCGTGTCAGACGGAGTTGTTCGAGCTTCAGGCTGTCCGCATAGGCCGTGGTCTCGGACAGTCCTTTGGCGAAAACCGACTGGATCTTGGCCTTTTCGACATCGGTGACGCCCTTGGCCCCCATTCTCTCGGCCAGGCCGGTCAGGGCATTAAGCCCCTGGAACAGAGCGAACAGCTTCTTGTAGTCGGTGCTCGACCCCGCCAGATCCAGAACGGCAGCGTTCTCGTCGACAAACCGTCGTCCTGCCATGACCTTTTCGACCAGCGCCGGGGCCCGCGGTGCGGTCGAGGTCGTGGACCAAGGCGCCGTGGGCGCATAGCGCGGACGGCCAGGTCCTGTCTGCGAAGTTGAAGACGTCAGCGATCCCTGGCCGGAGCGGGCCTGATAATATCCCAGCAGAAGGTTCGAATCGATGCTGGACACGCCGGCTCCGGCAGAGACGAGGCCGCAGACACACGGCCACCCACAATCTTAAAGCTCAGCACCCTTACAAGGGGTTAAGCGGCAATCAACCGGGCCTCGACCAACTGGGTTCTTGCCCTCTCGCGCCGCGCCTTCCAGTCCGAAGACAGGATGCCAAGGAGCACGACATCCCGGCGAAGACCGTTCTTTAGGACGTGCCCCCTCAGATAGCCTTCCCGCTGGAAGCCGGCCGCCACCTGCAACTTCAGGGCTCCGTCATTGTCGGCCATGACTTCGGCCCAGACCTTGTCCAGCTGAAGCTCGCGAAAGGCACGATCCAGCCCGAGGACCTGGGCTGCACGCCCCACGCCGCGCCCCCGGGACTCCGGATCGCCCACAAACCAGTTCCATGAGGCGCGTCGGTGGTGACTGGCGAGACCCGTAAGTGTAAGCAATCCTGATGGCGCGCCGTCACGAGCGATCATCCAGCCACGGGCGTCCGCCCCGGACAGCAGCTGCGCAAACCAATGCTGATGGGTAAGGCGATCCGGAACAGCCGCGTCGGACATCCAACGCTCCACCTCCGGCTCCTGCCGCCATAGGTGAAGCTGGGCTTCATCGTCGGGTTCCAGATCGCGCAGACTGATCATTGCTTTCGCCTATCAAGGCGGGGCGACCCGGCGCCACCCCGCCGATATGATATTAACCGCCCTGGAACAGAGAAAGCACAATCTGGGGAGCCTTGTTGGCGATCGAAAGCGCCTGGGTCCCCAACTGCTGTTGAACCTGGAGCGCCTGAAGGCGGGCGCTTTCCTTGGCCAGATCGGCATCGACCAGGTTGCCGATACCGCCGTTCAACACATCCGTCAGCTTGGAGATGAAGGTGTTGTGAGCCTCGATCTGCTTTGCCTGGGCGCCCAGATCGCCAAGCGCCTGGTTAACATTGGCGATCGAACTGTTCAGCTGTGTAAGGATGCTGGTCGCAAGGGTCGCGGTCGTGATCGACGCGGTGGAGGCGATGGACAGGATGGAGCCGCCCAGAGACATGTCCTTCACCGACAGGGTGATATAGGCGTTGGCGTCCGCATTGGCCAGAAAGCGGATGTTGCTGGTCAGGGACCCGTTCAACAGGTTTGCGCCGTCGAAGTTGGCGTTGGTCAGGGCCTGGGTGATCTGCTTGAGGGTTGCCTTGAAGTCAGAGTCCAGCGCTGTCCGCGACGCAGTGTCCAGCGACGGATCCATCGCCGCGACGACCTTTTCCTTCAGCTGGTTCAGCAGGTCGGATACGGACTCTCCCGCAGTGATCGCGACGTCCGAAATCGAAGTCGCCCGGTCAAGGCTCATCTTGACCGCTGACAGGGCCCCGATATCCCCGCGCTGCCCCTGCGCGATTCCCCAGACAGCCGCATTGTCCTTGGCGCCCTGAACCTTCAGCCCGGTGCTGATGCGGCTCTGGACGCTGTCCATGCTCTCATTGGTCTTGTTCAGGTTCTGCAGCGCGACCAGCGCAGCCTGGTTGGTATGCACGCTGAGCGTCATGGCCTGTCTCTCCGATACGCCTTTGGGCGCTGGGGCAATCGCCGATTCGATCGCCTTTCCAACCGGACGTTAGGCCCGCTTGGTGTCCGTATGGTTAACGGTTCGGAAACCATGCTTGTTAAGACCCGGCCCTCGCCTCGGATCACGGCTGGACGGGCGGGGACTTTCGTAGCTTCGGGAGAACGGCTCTTGCCGCCGTCGCGGTGCGACGTCGGTCAAACTGGGCAGGCGGCAGCCTCCTCCAGTCAGGTCAGAATCAATCCCGGGTGTCGACGACTTGGCCGGGGGTGTAGCTCCCATCGTTGTGAAGTTTCAGAACCGCTTCACGGGGCAGTTGCTGAACCACTTCGCCGGTGCGCCGATCGAGGGTCTTGTAGACGAATGACCCTGTGGTGGCGTCCTCTTCGATGACCAGTCGCAAGTCTGCGGCCTGGCCCTGGGCCGAGGGCGAGCCTGTCGGTCCCGAGGTCGGCGCGATGGGCCTTGCGACCATTGCGGCGACCGGTTCGGGGCCGCCGATTGATGAAAGATTGCTGTTACTCATGTCTCCCATATCGCCGGCCATTTCGGCGCGACGTCTCCTTACTTGCGCCCGGCAAAACCGCTCCGGACGAGCGTGTGGGTTGGAGGCGGACGGCGAACCGCCCGCCTCCGATCACGAACCGACTAGCGGAACAGACCCAGCAGGGACGAGGACGAGGAGTTGGCGATCGACAGGGCCTGCACGCCAAGCTGCTGCTTGGTTTGCAGCGCCTGAAGGCGCGCGCTTTCCTTGGCCAGATCCGCGTCGACGAGGTTGCCCACGCCGGCGTCCAGGCTGTCCTGAAGCTTGCCGATGAAGCCCAGATGCGATTCCAGCGCCTTCGAACCGGTGCCCAGCTTGGCCAGGGCGGCGGAGGTGTTGGTGATCGAGGCCGTAACCAGCGCCAGGGCGGAAGCCGCAGTCGTGGCGGTGGAGAACGACGTGGTCGCCGTCACCGTCACGTTGGAGCCGCCCAGGGCCAGGGACTGCGCCGCAACCGTGAGCTTGGAAGAGCCGTCGGAGTTGGCGATGGCGGCAATGGTGGTGCCGCTGGCCTTGATCATGTTGGAACCGTTGAAGTCGGCGTTGGAAACCGCCTTGCCGATCTGGTCACGCAGAGACTTGAAGTCTTCGTTCAGGGCGGTGCGGCTGGCCGTGTCGAGTGAGGTGTCGGCGGCGGCGAGCGCCTTTTCCTTCATCTGGCCGAGCAGATCGGAAACCGACTCGCCACCAGCGATGGCCACGTCGACGACCGAGATACCGCGCTGGAGCGAGTCCTTGACGGAGTTCAGGGCCTGCGAAGTGGAGCGTTGTCCCTGGGCGATGGCCCAGATAGCGCCGTTGTCCTTGACGGACGCGACGCGCTTGCCGGTGTTGATGCGGCTTTGGACCTGATTCAGTTCCATGTTGGTGGAGTTCAGGTTCTGGAGAGCGACTCGAGCGCCCGTGTTCGTGTTAACGCTGTTCAGCGCCATGACGGTGTCCTCATTCAAGGTTGCCGACGTCATTTTGACGGTCGGGAGCGTTTTGCTCGAATGGGGTAAGAGCAATCGCCGGGCCAAGCTCGACCCAGCGCCGGAAACGCGTAACTTATTGCTTTTGTGACATTATAGGTCTGTTAGGCATGGCCTGGCCCGGCACTTTCTGCCTATCCGGGCACGGCTAGGCAACCTTTGCCGGGGACAAAACCGGCAAGGTTTGCCTAGCGCCCTCCGCCAGGAAGCGCGCACAGCCGTTCTGAAGCGCTCGCAGGGGGCCCTGCGCCGCGAAATGTCGGGTCGTGTCCGCGCCAGGCGCGCGCACGACGTTTGTCCACCGAGATGCTCATCGGCGGCGTCCTTCCATTCTGGTCGGGGGTTCCAGCGCTTTTCCGCTGGCAAGGTCTTCTGACCCGATGGACAGGGTCGCAACATCCGTGCCAGTAGCGCCGGACTTTTCGCCCTGTTTTTACTGAAAGTTTTTCAGGGAGCGGACGCACAGTTGGGGGCATGTTTTGCCGGCCTGCGATTTCGGCCTGCTTTACGGGGGTTGGCCTTCATCCGGCATGGGGCGGCGACATCACGTGCGGCCTTTGAGCCGAAGCCTGGCTCTTGATCCTGTCCTCAGCCAGTCGTTCGGCTAAGGCAAGCCGACGTCACCCACGCCTTGAGTCACGGGGACCCAAGGCCTGAAGCGCCCAGTCTGGGGAAAACTAGCGACATCTGCTCCGTATCGGGTCCATAAACTGCGACAAAACCCGGCGCGAGACCGGGCGAGAGGTCGCCTTAGTGCCCAATTCGAACCTGATCCTGTCCCAGCGCATTCATGACATACTGCGCGAACGGCTGGTCACCCACCAGATTCGGCCGGGCGACCACGTCCGGCAGGATTCCATTGCCGCCGAATTTGGCATGAGCAAGATTCCGGTTCGTGAAGCACTGACAAGACTGGAAGCCAATGGCCTGGTCATAAGCACCCATCACAAGGGTTATCTCGCAGCACCGCTCTCCCTTGCCGAAGTGGATGAGCTCTACGCCCTCCGGTTGCTCGTCGAGCCTGTGACGACAGCCTTGGCTGCGACAATGGCGAACGTCTCTCACAGAGCGCTCGTCAAGCGCCGACTCGAGGCCCTTCCCGATGCGCCGGAAAGACTGAGCCGAAACGCTCTTGAACGCTTTGAATTGATCAAGGACCTTATGGCGCCTGCGAAACGGCCCATGACCGCATCGCTCATTCGGACCCTGTTCTTCCGGACCGAGCGGTATGCGCCCTTGATCAAGGAAGCCAGCCAAAGGGACATCACGAGCGTCCGGCAACTCCTCGAAGCCTGGCTTGCAGGCGATGAGGCGGAAGTTTC
>CAMAVA010000042.1 GCA_945861515.1 Brevundimonas vancanneytii
CGTTATGACGCCGGCCGCCAGCTGGTGGGCGTGGTGGGGCCGGACCCGGATGGTGCCGGCGCCCTGAAATATCCCGCCCGTCGGCTGACCTACGATTCCGATGGCTTGACGACCAGGGTCGAGCAGGGAACGGTGACGTCTCAAAGCGACACAGCCTGGGCCGCCATGACCGTGCTGGAAAAACAGGAACTGGAATACGACGGCCAGAACCGCCTGAAAAAATCAAAGCTGGTGACCGGCGGGGCCGCCCAGGCGGTGGTGCAATACAGCTACTATGGCAACAACCAGCTGGAATGCACGGCTGTGCGGATGAACCCGGCGGCCTTTGCCTCGGCACCCGGTGCCTGCAGCCTTGGAACCACCGGCGCCAATGGCCCCGACCGGATCACCCGCAACCGCTACAATGATGCCGGTCAGCTGATCAAGGTGACGGCGGCCTACGCAACCTCTGACCAGATCGATGAGCGGATCATCAACTACAACAGCAAGGGTCAGGCCTCATCCGTGATCGACGCCCTGGGTGGCAAGACCACCTATGAGTATGACGGCTTTGGACGGCTTCAGAAGACCCGCTACCCGACGGCCGCCGACCGGACCATCAGCTCCACCACCGACTTCGACAAATACCGGTATGACGCCTTTGGCCGGCTGGATGAACAGGACCGGCGGGATGGCCAGACCTTTCGGTTTGGCTATGACCTGACCAGCCGCCTGATCGCCATCAATGCGCCCGGCGGAACACCGGACGTGGACTATACCTATGACAATCTGAACCGCGTGAAGACCGCCGCGACCAGCAGCCAGACCCTGAGCTTTGACTGGGATGCCCTCAGCCGACAGGTCAGCGTGACGGGGCCGCTGGGGGCCATGACCTACCAGTATGACCTGGCCGGCCGGCGCACCCGGATCACCTGGCCCGATGCCTTCTATGTGGCCTATGACTATAATCTCTCCGGGGCCATGACAGCGGCGCGGGAGAACGGGGCCACGTCCGGAGCCGGGGTGCTGGCGACTTACGCCTATGATGACCTGGGGCGCCGGACCGGCCTGACCCGTGGCAATGGGGTGACGACCACCTGGACCTGGGACAGCGCCTCGCGACTGACCAGCCTGGTCCAGGACCTGGCGGGGACCAGCAACGACCAGACCTGGACCTTTACCCAGGCAGCCAACTTCGAGGTCCTGAGCCGCACAGGGTCCAACAGCGCCTGGGCGCCGGCGGCGCCGTCCACGGGCACGACCAGCTATGGTTCCAATGGCCTGAACCAGCTGACCACGGCGGGCTCAGCGTCGCTGAGTTATGACGCTCGGGGCAACCTGACCTCGGACGGGACCAATACCTATGCGTATGACGCCGCCAACCGCATGACCACGGCCCCCGGCGGGACCATGACCTATGACCCCCTGGGCCGGCTGTACCAGACCACCGGCTCCACCACGACCCGCCTGGCCTATGACGGGGCCGACCTGATCGCGGAATACAACACCTCCGGAATCCTGCTGCGCCGCTATGTCCATGGCCCTTCGGCCGACGAGCCCCTGGTCTGGTACGAAGGCTCAGGCACCAGCGACCGCCGCTGGCTATTGGCCGACCAGCTGGGCTCCATCGCCGCCGTGACCAACGGCTCGGGCGCCGCCACGGCCATCAACACCTATGACGAATACGGCAAGCCGGGCTCGGGCAACACCGGCCGGTTCCAGTACACCGGCCAGACCTGGGTGGCCGAGATCGGCCTCTACAACTACAAGGCACGGGTCTATTCCCCGACCCTGGGGCGGTTTTTGCAGACGGATCCGATAGGCTACGGGGATGGGATGAACCTGTATGCCTATGTGGGGAATGATCCTTTGAATAGGACCGACCCAAGCGGTCTGGAACCCTGTGATCTACCAGGCGATCGCCCTGAATGCGACGTTGAAGAGATAATTGTTGTAGCAAAAAAGCGCGCGTACGCTTGCGATGACGATTATTTTTGCAGCAACAATCTCATATTCGGAGATCCAATTGATTATGGACAATTCATAGTCGATCCAATTTTGGCAAAAATAGAACAAGCATGCGCTGTAGTAAGATCATTTCGAGCTAACGGACTTCGGGGAATTGGTCGAACACTACAGGTCGGATTGGCGGCTCAGGGCCAGGCGGGGCCAGTTGCCCTGCAATCTGGAGGCGGATTGGCATTCGACTCGTCTGGTCGAGTGGCGCTTTACGTGTTCGGTGGTGGCGGGGCAGGTGTTGGCGGCGGCGGTGACTTTGGTGTTTCCGTTCAGGGTTCAAATGCGCCAAATGTTTCAGATCTGGGGGGTCAATTTTTCAACGCAAGCGCCGGCGGTGGTGCTCTTGTGGCCGGAACATTAGACGTATTCGCGGGTCAGACGTCTAGCTTGCCTAATAATCAGCCAATTATCGGCGGTGGGTTTACTGCAGGTGCGGGCGCGGGTGCCGTGGGGTTTGGCGGCACCACGTTCACAATAATTTCACCGAGTGTCGATTTCGGATCTTTGTGTTCCTATAAGTGAAAACTGTCATGGAAAAGTTAAATGTCAAGTTGATCACAACTATGCTTGGAATCATAGTTTTTGTCTGCTCGGCGGGTGTCAGTGATTTTTTGATAGAGAATCGTCCGATGTCGCCCGATCGAATCAATGGGTTTGTATACAGTTTTCTGGCTCACGGACCGCCTGTATATGTTAGTAAATGGGATTTATTATTTTACTACGGCACAATAGTCGGCGGCATGGCGTTAGTTGGAATTGGTTTAATCATGAAAGGAAAGGGTGAATGATCATGGTTAAATGCCTAATAGTATTTCGGAGAACTTTGTTTTACGTTGGAGTGCACGTGTTTGTTCTCGCGAGCAATATGACAAGTCCCGCCCACGCTGAAACCGCCACCTACAGCTACGACGCTCTTGGCCGACTCAAGACCGTCGTCTGGTCCAGTGGCCGCACCGTGACCTACAGCTACGACGCCAACGGCAATCGCACGGTGAAGGTCGTCAGCTGATGCCTGGCTGGGAGCTGACCCGCCTGTGAGAAATCTTCCTTGGCGGCGATTGAACCCTGATCTGCTATAAAGTCCTGACACCGTCGCCGGTTGCAGGGCTTTCACCGGCCTGCCGATTGACGCCCCCGTCGCCAGCCGGTAGCGCAAGCCCCATGACCGACCTGCCTGCCGGCCTTTCCCAGCTTGCCCAACGCTATGACGTCCTGCTCTGCGACGTCTGGGGTGTCATCCATAATGGCGTAGGGCGGTTTCCGGACGCCTGCGAGGCGCTGCGGCGCTGGCGGGCCGAGGTCGGGCCCGTGGTCCTGATCTCCAACTCGCCCCGGCCTGCCGCTGCGGTCCTGAGCCAACTGGATGGACTTGGCGTGCCGCGGGACGCCTGGAGCGCCTTTGTGACCTCGGGCGACGCCACCCGGGCTCTGCTCGCTGCCCGGGCGCCTGGCCCGGTCTGGACCATAGGCCCAGACCGGGATTCACCCCTCTATGAGGGTCTGGGCCTGACCTACGGCACGGTCGAGACGGCCGCCTTCGTCAGCGTCACCGGACCGGACGATGATGAGGTCGAGACGCCGGAAGACTATCGGGGGCGCCTGACCCGGGCGGCCGCCCGCCGGCTGCCCTTGATCTGCGCCAATCCCGACCGGGTGGTGCAACGAGGCGACCGGCTGATCTATTGTGGCGGGGCCCTGGCCGATCTCTATGCCCAGCTGGGCGGCGCGGTGCTGATGGCCGGCAAGCCCTTCACGCCGATCTATGACCTGAGCCTGGCCCAGGGCGAGGCGCTGCTGGGCCGGCCCCTGGACCGCACACGGGTGCTCTGTATCGGCGACGGGGTGATCACCGATGTGAAGGGCGCAGAGGACCATGGCCTGGACTGCCTGTTCATCGCCAAGGGGATTCACGGCGAAAAGGCGCTGGGCCCGGATGGCCGGCTTGACGCAGGCCAGGTCGCAGGGTTGCTGAAGGAAGAAGGCGTTACCGCCGCCCATGCCATGGCCGATCTGGTCTGGTGACAAAAACAAGATCCGGAGGGAATGATGCAGGGACTGTTTCTGGAAGACCTGAGCCTTGGCCAATCCGCCGAGCTGACCCGCGCAGTGGACGAGGCCGCCATTGTCGCTTTTGCAGCGGTGACGGGCGATGAAAACCCTGTCCATCTGGACGAGGCCTATGCCGCCACAACGCCATTCAAGACCCGCATCGCCCATGGCATGCTGTCGGCCGGCTACATCTCGGCTGTCATCGGCACGAGGCTGCCGGGACCGGGCGCCATCTACATGTCCCAGGCCCTGAAGTTCAAACGGCCGGTCAAGATCGGCGATGTGGTGACCGCCCGGGCGACCATCACGGCCATCGATGCCGAAAAGGGCCGGGTCACCCTGGAGACCGTCTGCGAGGTGGATGGCAAGGCCGTGCTCGAGGGCGAGGCCCTGATCATGGTCCCCCGGCGGCCGGCCTGATCGACCAGGGAACAGGGTTTTGGGACTGAAGATCGTTCACGGCTGGAAGGCGCTCGCCGACGCTGACCGCGGCGCCGCCGTGGCGCTGGGCAATTTCGACGGGGTGCATCTGGGCCACCAGGCGGTGATCGGCGAGGCGGCGGAGGCAGCGCGTGGACTGGGTGCGCCCCTGGGGGTGATCAGTTTTGATCCCCATCCCCGGCGGCTGTTCCAGCCGGACCAGCCGTCCTTCCGTCTGATGACCATGGAGCAGCAGGCCCATGCGCTGGAGGCCCTGGGGGTCGAGGTGTTCCATGTCCTGGCCTTCGACTACGAGATGGCCGGATTCACTGATGAGGATTTCGCCCGGCGCGTGCTGCATGAGGGCCTGGGCGTGCGCCATGTGGCCGTCGGGTTCGATATCAGCTTTGGCAAGGGCCGGACCGGCAGCCCCCAGGCCATGCAGGCCTATGGCGAGCGTTTCGGGTTTTCCGTCTCGGTCGCCCAGGCGGTCGGGGGGACGGAAAGCAAATACAGCTCCACCGGGGTGCGCGAGGCCCTGAGGGACGGACGGCCACAGGACGCCGCCGCGATTCTCGGCCGGCCGTTTGCCATCGAGGGGGTGGTCCGGCGCGGCAAGCAGCTGGGCCGGACTCTGGGCTTTCCCACGGCCAATGTGCCCCTGGCCGACTATGTGACGCCGAGGTTGGGGGTCTATGCGACCCGCACCCGCCTGCCCGATGGCCGCACGGTTTCCGGCGTGGCCAACATCGGCAACAACCCCACCACCGGGGAGGAACAGACCCGGCTGGAGGTCTGGCTGTTCGATTTCAATGAAGACCTCTATGGCCAGGTGATCGAGACCGACCTGATCGCCTTCCTGCGGCCGGAGGAGAAGTTCCCCGGCCTGGAGGCCATGGTCGAGCAGATCCATGCCGACGCGGCAGAGGCGCGGGCGATCCTGGGTCAGGGCTGAGGCGGCCCGACCTCCCCCATTCGACGAGACAAGAAAAAAGGGCCGGATGTTTCCATCCGGCCCTGATTTTTTTCGGTCGCTGCCGGATCAGTCCAGGGCGGCCATCAGTTCGGGAACGACGGACTTGTAGTCGCCCACGATGCCGTAGTCGGCGACCTGGAAGATCGGCGCATCGGCGTCCTTGTTGATGGCCACGATGACCTTGCTGTCCTTCATGCCGGCCAGGTGCTGGATGGCGCCCGAGATGCCGATGGCGATGTAGAGGGCCGGGGCCACCACCTTGCCGGTCTGGCCGACCTGGTAGTCGTTGGGGGCATAGCCGGCGTCGACAGCCGCGCGGGACGCGCCGACGGCGGCGCCCAGCTTGTCGGCCAGGGGCTCGATCACCTTCTGGAACTCTTCCGCCGAGCCCATGGCCCGGCCGCCCGACACCACGATCTTGGCGGCGGTCAGTTCCGGGCGGTCGGACTTGACCATTTCCTCGGAGACGAAGCGGGTGGTTCCCGCATTGCCGCCGGCGGCCACGGTCTCGACCGCAGCCGAACCGCCTTCGCCGGCCGCCTTGAAGGCGGTCGGACGGACGGTGATGACCTTCTTGGAGTCCGAGGACTGGATGGTCTCCAGGGCGTTGCCGGCATAGATCGGCCGGACGAAGGTGTTGGCGTCGACCACTTCGATGATCTCGGAGATCGGCGCCACGTCCAGATGGGCGGCGATCCGGGGCGCGAAGTTCTTGCCGCCGGAGGTGGCCGGCACCAGGACGGCGTCATAACCGCCCATCAGGGCCTCGACCGTGGCGGCCTGGACCTCGGCGACGCCGTGGCCCAGATCGGCGCTGTCGGCGAGCAGGACCTTGCGGACCCCCTCGATCTTGCCAGCTGCGGCGGCGGCGGCGGAAGCGCCTTCGCCCATGACCAGCACATCGACATCGCCGGAAATGGCGAGGGCGGCGGTGACGGTCTTGTGGGTGGTGTCGCGCAGATGCGCGTTGTCGTTATCAGCGACGACGAGAACGGCCATCAGAGGACTCCCGCTTCAGTCTTGAGTTTGGAAACCAGTTCGGCGGCGTTCTCGACCTTGATGCCGGCCGAGCGTTTGGCCGGTTCGGTGACCTTGATCACCTTCAGCCGGGGCGCGACGTCGACGCCGTAATCGCCGGTCGCCTTGACCGCGATTTCCTTCTTCTTGGCCTTCATGATGTTGGGCAGCGAGGCGTAGCGCGGCTCATTCAGGCGAAGATCGGCGGTGACGATGGCCGGGGTGGCCACTTCCAGAACCTGCAGGCCGCCATCCACTTCACGGGTGACGGTCGCCTTGTCGCCGGCAACCTCGAGCTTGGAGGCGAAGCTGGCCTGGGGCCAGCCGAGCAGGGCCGAGAGCATCTGGCCGACGGCATTGTTGTCGCCGTCGATGGCCTGCTTGCCCATGACGATCAGGCCGGGCTTTTCCTCGTCGGCAACGGCCTTGAGCAGCTTGGCCACGGCCAGCGGCTCCAGGTCGGCGTCCGACTGGATCAGGATCCCACGGTCGCCGCCCATGGCCAGGGCGGTGCGGATGGTTTCCTGCGCCTGGGCCGGTCCGATGGAGACGATCACCACCTCGGTGGCGACTCCCTTTTCCTTGAGACGGACGGCCTCCTCGACCGCGATCTCGCAGAAGGGGTTCATGGACATCTTGACGTTCGCCAGATCCACGCCCGTCTGATCGGCCTTGACCCTGGCCTTGACGTTGTAATCGATAACCCGTTTGACCGGGATCAGCACCTTCATGGGTTTTATCCGCCCGTGTTGCGTTGCAAAAAGTCGTAAGCGAACAGGCTGATACTAGCTTGGCCGCGCAATGCAAGTTGCCGTAGAGGTCAACCAGCCCTGAAAAATAGCGCGCCATCGGTGGCTGGCGAGGGCAAGGTGTTTCGTCTAAGGCCAAGCGACATGATCAAGACCATCAACCGACTGAAGTTCCTGTTCCTCGGCCTGTTCGCCATCGGGGTCGTCGCCGTCTGGACCTACCAGATCTTCTGGGTCTGGCCGGCCAAGACCTGCGAGCGCCAGCAACGCTGGTGGGACGCCGACACCCGGACCTGCGCCATCCCGATCTATATCCCCGACATTACCGGCCGCCCCCCAGGCATGAGCCGCCAGGAATGGTCGGAGAAACAGGCCGCCCGAAAGATCATGGAAGAGCGCTATGGCGCCGGCGTGAAGTTGCCTGCCGAGGCTGCGCCGGCCCCCAAGGCAGCCGAACCCGCCAAGGCGGCTGCGGCTGCAGATCAGGCTGACTGAAGTCCTCAGGTCGCCGCAGAATCGCGGGTCGCGCCGGGTTTCCAGAGTATATCGCCGCCGCCCTTGTCATTGGCCCAGCGGCCGGCGACGAACAGCAGGTCCGACAGGCGGTTGAGGAACTTGACCGCTTCCGGACTGATCCTTTCACCAGGATCGGCCGCCAGTGCCACCGTTTCCCGTTCGGCCCGGCGGCAGATCGTCCTGGCCAGATGCAGGAAGGCCGAGGCCGGCGATCCCCCCGGCAGCACGAAACTGGTCAGGTCCGAAAGCTGCGCATTGAGCTGGTCGATTTCCTGCTCCAGCCGGTCCACCTGGCCTGGCACGATCCGCAGGGGCTCCCAGCCGAGGGGCTCTCCCCGGTCCGGCGTGGCCAGATCCGCGCCCAGATCAAACAGGTCATTCTGGGCCCGGGCCAGGATGGCGTCGAGCAGGGGGTCCGATGCGGTATGCTGCCTGACCAGGCCCAGGCAGGCATTTGTCTCGTCCACCGAACCATAGGCGGCGACCCGCAGGTGGGACTTGATGACAGGCTCGCCATTGGCCAGGCGCGTGGTTCCGGCGTCACCGGTGCGGGTATAGATGCGGTTCAGGGTGACCATGGCGATACTCCGGTCAGCGGGTGCGGTACCAGAAGGCCGCCACCAGGATGATGACCGCCAGAAACTGCAGGGCCACCCGCAGCCTCATCAGCTTGTTGGATCGCGACCGCCCGAAATCGCCGCCCCGGAACAGGGCATAGAGACCATAGCCGAGGGTCAGGGTGACGGCGATCAGGGCCGCGGGGATGAGGATCGAGAAGATGTCACGCACGGCACCGCATATAGGCCGGTCGCGCCGATATGGAAATCACCTGCGGGCAGGCGGGCTGATCATCCTCGGAGCAAGGAAGTCGGTCCCCGTTTTCGAAGCCCGGGCGTGCTGTTCAAGAGACGGTCTGCGCTCGAAGAGCATCCCGTACACGGACGAGAATCACAATGTCTCCAAGCTGTATGGGCCTCTTCGGTCGCCTGGACCCTCACGAATTGGTCGAATGCGTTCGTCGAGTGAGGGGCTGAGTAAATCTGTCGCAGGTTGTGGATGTTCCTTCCTGACAAGGGAAAGTGTCAAAAGGATGCGGTTCGGCAATAGGAATCTCGACCGAATTGGTGACCAGGCCTTGATTGCCGCTGAAGTCGGAATAACTCCTGAGTAGGCACGCGCCGTTCGCTGAGCGTGCTCATTCAAAATGTCCGGCCGGCAGTCTCCTGCCTGGCTGGCTCAAAAGGTCTAGAGATGACTGCCCAATCCCAGCAGGACTCCGCCGGATCCGGCGCAGAGATGGAAGCCGCCCTGGCGGAAGTTCGTCAGCTGATTGCCGACCTGCGCGATGCCGCCCAGGATGGTCGCGACCTTGCAAGGCGCTACTCCGCCGCCCTGCAGACCGTGGTGGACGAGTATTGCAACGAGTTCGAAAAGCGGGCCAGCAGCGCCCTGGCCAAACTGGAGGCCGCCCGATGAACGTCATGTCCAATCTGGTCCCGGCGAAGGCCCCTGGCCAGCCAAGAGTCACCCGCAGATCCCTGGCCAAGCAGCAGACAAGAGAAAAGGTCCTGCAGGCGGCAAGACGCCTGTTCTGCGAGCGTGGCTACGAAGCCGCAACCATCCGTGACATCGCCAAGGCGGCCGGCATGTCGACCGGCGCGGTCTTTGCCAGCTTTTCCGACAAGTCCGAACTGTTTGACGAGATCGTCCAAGAGGACAGTCGCGCGATGGTGGCGCCCATGCAGGCAGCGGCCCTGGCGGCATCTTCCATGCAAGAGGCCCTCTTGGGCCTGTTCTCGGTCGCCCATCGTTATCAGGTCGAGCAGCTGCCGCTGGTCCAGGCCGGAATGGCCGTTTCCTGGACCCGGTCGAAGGCCGGCGAAAGCGATCTCCGCAGCGCGGTTTTGCCCATCATGACCCTGTTGAACGATGTGCTTCGGATGGGCGTGGATCGCGGCGAACTGTCGCAACAGGCCGACGTCCAATTGCTGTCCGGCATCCTGTGGGATGTTTACATCGCCGGCTATCGCAGGGCAGTGTTCGACGACTGGTCGGCGGAAGAACTGACCAAGGGTCTCGCCGAGCGGATCCGACTTATCCTGGATGGGTCGCGCCCCTGATCGGCGGGTCTTTCAAGATGGTTCGGGGCAACCGGGCCGATAGAGCGACGGGGATCGGGGAACAGGCGGTTGGGCGTACGTCACACGCAGAAGGCGGCGACTCGGGAAAAGGTTGTAAGCGCTGCCCGCGATCTCTTTCATGAGATCGGCTATGAGGAAACGACCATCCGCGCCATAGCGGAACGGGCCGGGGTCTCGGTGGGCAGTGTCTTCACCACCTTCAGCTCCAAGGCGGACGTCCTCAGCCAGGTGATGGCCGATCGGATCCAGCCGCTGCATGATGAGTTGATGCGTGTGATCCCCTATTTGCGGGGGTCTACGGCCGACCGGCTCTGTTCGCTCTTCGCCGTGCATTACGAATATGAATGCCGACGGGTGAATCTGTTTCTTGCCCATATTGCAGCCTCGTTCAGTCCCAACCTGGAACCCACCACCATTCCGTTTGGTCAGAACGAACTGTTCCAGACAATGATTCTGGACATGCTTCGGGATGGCGTGACCCGGGGCGATGTCCGGCCTGATGCCGATCTCACCCTGACCCTCGATTCCCTGATGGGTGTCTATTCCTGGAACTACCGACTGGCGGCCCGGAAGGGCGCGGACGCAAAAACCCTGACCGACATCATGGACCGGCAGATCCACCTGCTTGTGGATGGCCTGCGCCACCGACCTTCGGCGTCGATGGCGCTCTAGCTTTCAGACCCGGACGGGGGTCTAGTTCCCGTCTTCCAGCAGGCGCCGGGCGATGACCTGGGCCTGGATTTCGCCGGCGCCCTCGAAGATGTTGAGGATGCGGGCGTCGGCCAGGACGCGGCTGACCTCATATTCCATGGCAAAGCCATTGCCGCCATGGATCTGCAGGGCGTTGTCGGCGGCGGCCCAGGCGACGCGGGCGGCGATCAGCTTGGCCATGCCGGCTTCCAGGTCGCAGCGCTTGCCCTCGTCCTTCTGGCGGGCGGCGAAATAGGTCAGCTGGCGAACGCCCATGATCTCGGCCGCCATCATGGCGATCTTGTTGGCCACCCGGGGGAAGCCAAAGATCGGGCCGCCGAACTGCTTGCGGTCGAGGGCGTAGTTCAGGCCCAGCTCGAGGCAGCGCTGGGCGACGCCGACGGCGCGGGCGGCGGTCTGGATCCGGGCGCTTTCGAAGGTCGCCATCAGCTGCTTGAAGCCCTGGCCCTCGACACCGCCGAGCAGATTGGCCGCCGGGACGGTGAAGCCGTCAAAGCCGATCTCGTATTCCTTCATGCCGCGATAGCCGAGCACCTCGATCTCGCCGCCGCTCATGCCGGGGGTGGGGAAGGGGTTGGCGTCATCGCCGCGCAGCTTGGGAGCCAGCAGCATGGAGAGGCCACGGTAGTCGGTGGTGTCCGGGATGGTGCGGACCAGCAGGGTCATGACATCGGCGCGGGCCGCGTGGGTGATCCAGGTCTTGTTGCCGGTAACGACATACTGATCGCCGTCCAGCACGCCGCGGGTGCGCAGGGCGCCGAGGTCAGACCCGGTGTTGGGTTCAGTGAAGACGGCGGTCGGCAGGGTTTCGGCGCTGGCGATCCGGGGCAGCCATTCGGCCTTCTGCTCGTCGGTGCCGCCGGTCAGGATCAGTTCGGCGGCGATTTCGGAGCGGGTGGCCAGGGAGCCGACGCCGATCCAGGCGCGGCTCAGTTCCTCGGAGACCACGCACATGGCGGTCTTGCCCATGCCGGCGCCGCCGAATTCCTCCGGAATGGTCAGGCCGAAGACGCCCAGATCGCCCAGTTCCTTGACCAATTCCAGCGGGATCAGTTCATCCTTCAGATGCCACTGGTGGGCATAGGGGATGACCTTGTCATCGGCGAAGCTGTGGAACTGGTCGCGGATCATCTCGAAGGTGTCTTCGAGGCCGGTGTCCTCGACGGTGGCCTTGCCGCGCGCTTCGGAGACCAGCTGGGCCAGCCGGGTCTTGACGGCCTGGCCGCCGCCTTCGTTGATCAGCCGGGACAGGGCGGGGGAGGACAACCGGTTCAGGGTGTCGCGGCTGCTGGTCAGGTCCGCCGGGCGGATGATTTCGCCCTGGTTCATGGGGATGCCGCCGACCATCTGGGAGGCGTATTCGGAAAACAGCAGTTGGGCCAGAAGCTGTTCGGTCTCGCCGAAACGGCCATTGGCGTCCAGTTCGGCGGCCCAGCCGGCGACCTGGGTCATCAGTTCGGCGTAGGAGGCGTACCAGCCAAAGCCATGGACGCAGTGCTGTTCCAGGTCCGCCAGCTTGCGGTCGATCCGGCCGCCGGAGGAAATCCGCGCCTTCACCGCGCCCTTGACGTCGGCGACGAAGGCCTGGGCGGCGACAGCGGCGTCGCGGAGCAGGGTCACCAGATCGCTCAGGATCAGGGCGGGCGCTTCGGCGGAAACAGACTCAGCGGTGAGGGCGGCGGTCATTTCGGTATAAATCCCCAAGGCTCTTGTGCAGCGCACTATAGATATTCCGCCGGGACACACAACAAAGAGCGATCGCGCATTATTTTACCCCGGCGGCCCCAAAAGGCTATCAAGAGCCCTGCAACCTGACCGGAGACCCCCATGATCGTCGTCCATCATCTGAACGAAAGCCGCTCCCAGCGTATCCTGTGGCTGCTGGAAGAGCTGAAGCTTCCCTACGAGATCAAGTTCTACAGCCGCGACGCCGTGACCCGGCTGGCGCCGCCCGAGTTGAAGGCGATCCACCCGCTGGGCAAGAGCCCGGTCGTGACGGTCGGGAGCGACACGGTCATCGAGTCGGGCGCCATCATCGACTACATCATCCGCCGCCATGCAGAGGGCCGGATGGCGCCTGACCCGGCCAGCCATGACCATGATGTCTATCAGCAGTGGCTGCACTATGCAGAAGGCAGCGCCATGCTGCCGCTGATGCTGAACATGTATGTCGCCCGGCTGGGCGAGGGCGGCGCGGCCCTGCATCCGCGCATCGAAAGCGAGATCGCCAATCACCTGGGCTTTGTCGAGGGCGCCCTGGCGGGCCGGGACTATCTGATGGGCGACAGCCTGACCGGCGCCGATGTCCAGATGAGCTTTGTGCCGGAGGTGGCCAAGGCCATGGGCAAGCTGCCCAGCTATCCCAACATGGCGGCCTGGATCGAACGGCTGCATGCTCGCCCGGCCTGGGCAGCGGCCCTGGCCAAGGGCGGAGAGTATCTTCTGGGGCGGTAGCGACCTCAGTCGGCGTTCAGCATAAGCGCTTCGGCAGCCTCGCGGATCTGCCGGAGCGCCGTCTGCCTCATATGGGCCTCTCGCGCCGGTTCCAGGCCCCAGTGGCCCATGTAGTGCTGGGCGGCCGAGGCGACATGGACCTGCCAGAGGGCCAGGCGGTGGGGGTCTATCCCGGTGTGCAGCCCATAGGCTGCCTGGAAACCATCGACCTGCGCGTCGTCATACAGGTACTTCAGCTCCAGGATGGCGCAGGCGAGGTCTGACAGGGGGTCGCCCAGCGCGGCGTCTTCCCAGTCAAGGATCGCGGCGATGCTGTTCCCATTCCAGATCAGGTTCTGGGGCCAGAAGTCGCCATGCAGCAGGACCGGCACGCCCTGGTAGGGACTGGCGCCCAGCGCCGCGCAGTGGCTTCGCAGCGGCGCCCATTCGTCCCCGAAGGGCAGGAAATCCAGCACTTCCGAAAGGGGGTCCAGGCGAAGGAGGAGCTTCGGGAGGGGCCCGGTTGGCGTTGCATGCACCGCCGCCAGGGTCTGTGCCATGGTCAGGAGGCGCGGTTCCACCTGGTCCTCGGGGATATGGCTGCCGCCCTCGACAAAGCTCATCAGGATGAAGGGGGAGGTCGCGTCGCCCAGACCGTCATCCAGGGCGATGGGAAGCGGCGTTGGAAGGCCGGCGTCATGCAGGGCGACCAGCAGCGAAAACTCCACCGGCGTCTCGAGGCCCGATTTTCCCTTTTCGCGCAGGACAACGGAGCGGCGGGCGCCGTCGGAAGCGGCCAGATCGAGCCGATAGACGTTGGCGGAGACCCCGCCTTTCAGGGGCTGGGTCGTCTGGACTGTGAGCAGCGGGAAATGCCGCGACACGGCCCTGGCGATCTGTTCGGGACTCATGGCCCCGTTCCGATCCAGGCGCCGGGTTTACGCCCGGCCGTCACCTAGTACCCCTCCTCCAGATAGCCATCGAGGAAGTCGAACACGCTGGCCTTCAGCAGGGCGTGGGGGATGGCGTTGAAGTGGTCGCAGCCGGGCAGGCTGACGGATCTGGCGCCGGGGATGGCGTCGGCCAGCACCTGAGGCGAGCCGGCAAGCTCGTCGCGGGAGCCGGCGGCCACCAGGGTGGGACTGCGGACCGCGTAGAGGTCATCGGGGGTCAGGCCGCCAGAGGGGGCCCGCGACAGGGCCGCCAGGGCCAGGCGGTCCTCGCCCTGCTCGTCGGCGAAATGCCGGAAACTGCGCAGCATGGGGTCGGAAATGCTATCGGGGTCGGCCGCTTCCATGGCCTGGCCCATGGCGTCGTCGGGCGGCGAGGGGGTGAAGATCCGCCCGCCGACGCCCCCCAGAACCAGGTGATCCACCCGGTCCGGCACCGTCAGGGCCAGCTGCAGCGCCAGGCGCGCGCCCATGGAATAGCCCACCACATCGGCCCGGCCGACCTTGCGGTGGTCCAGCAGGGCGATCAGGTCGCCGACCAGCCGGCTGCGCTCATAGGCCGCCGGGTCATGGGGCTTGGCGCTGAGGCCATGGCCGCGGGTGTCCATGGCGATCAGCCGCTGGCCGCGCCGCTCGATGGCGCTGTACCAGCCGGTCCGGCGCCAGCCCTCCTCGCGATTGGACGAAAAGCCGTGGATCAGCAGGATGGGGCGGGCGTCCTGGGGCCCCAGGTCGTCATAGGCCAGGGTCAGGCCGTCGGCCGTGGTGAAGTCGCTCATGTCTGGGTCTGACGCTACGCTTGGGATTGGGGCTCGAACAGTTCGACGGGGTTTCCGGAAGGGTCATCGCAGAGGATCTGGGACCCGCCGGGGCCCACCACGATCGGGCTGCGGAAAGTCACGCCGTCCTGCGTCATCCTGTCCACCAGGCCCGGCAGGTCGGTGACATTCAGGACGATACGGTTCCAGCCGCCGGCGGCGGGCTGGCTGCCATCGGCCAGGGGACGGGCGGCGGACGAGGCGGGGCCGGCCAGCCAGAGATCAAGATCGCCCCGGGTGATGATGGCCATGGCCGGCCCGAACCGCTGCCGCACCTCAAAGCCCAGAGACCCGGTATAGAAGGCGATCGCCGCCGCCACATCGTCCACCAGATATCGCGCAGTCGCCATGGGGCGGTATCCTCCTGGCGGCAACATTGCCCGCCTGGATGGGCCGGGTCCAGAGAATTGGGGGGCGTGTCAATGGCGCACTGGTGCGTCAACAACCCGGCATGGCAAAAAGGTGGCCATGACCCCCGAACGAAAAATGCTTCCAAAGTGGAGACATGCTCCACTTTTGCGGGCGGGGTCGAAAATAGAATGAACACCTGGACTGAGACTCGACAATCCGGGACCGGTCCCGGTCAAGTCCTGAAGGTTGGCCGCCGTTGCGAACCGTTAATCCGGTTCCTGAAATCCAACGGCAAATGGGCGCCAATGCACCGATACGGGAAAGGTGCATTGGCGCCGCAAGCGGCCACCGCGTTGGCGTGGGACGGTCAGATGGGGGAATCGGTCCGTTGACCCCACGGGCACGCGCGACGGCAATTCCGGATCAGAAGTCGAAGAAGAAGTCCCCGCTGGACAAGGATGCCTTGCCAACGCCGATCAATGTCACCTCCGCAAGGACGCCGTCATCAATCCAGGAAATGACGGCATTGCCCGCCGCGTTTTCCGTTATCGTCAGGTCATCGAAGTCGTCGATCCCGTCCGCATTGATGCCGATCTGATCATTCGAAGTGGAGAAGTCGAGGATGACGTCCCGGCCTGACCCACTTCCAAACAGAAACTTGTCGTCACCTTCGCCGCCGCGAAGATTGTCATTGCCGGAGCCGCCCGTCAGATAGTCGGCGCTTTCGCCGCCGTCCAGTTGATCGTTGCCGGCCTCGCCGAACAACTCGTCGTCGTCTTCTCCGCCGCTGATGATGTCCTTCCCGTCGCCGCCAAACAGCATGTCATCGCCTTTTTCACCGAAAAGGGAGTCATTGCCGCTGCCGCCGCTGACGATATCATTGTCCTCGCCCGCATAGAGCAGGTCCTTGCCGTCGCCGCCGTCCAGCGTGTCATTGCCCTTGTCGCCATAGACAAGGTCGTTGCCTTCATCGCCAAATACGGAGTCGTTGCCATCGCCACCGCGGACATCGTCCTTGCCAAGCCCGCCGCTCACGGTGTCGTTGCCGTCGCCGCCATAGGCCTTGTCATTGTCCGCCCCGCCATCCAGCTCGTCGTTGCCAGCGCCGCCTTCGAGGACGTCATTCCCGGCGTCACCAAACAGGAAATCGTTGCCCTCTTCGCCAAAGATGCGATCGTTGCCAGCCAGTCCAAGCAGCCGATCATCTCCAGAGCGTCCGTAGATCCGGTCTGCTGCTTCCGTGCCAATTATCTCGTTGGCGTCGTCGTTGCCGAAAAGGTTTGCCATTGGTTACTCCACTGGGCGCCAGGGGTTACTGGTGAGCGGCTCGAGGGCCTGGCGAACTGGCGCTGGTCATGACGATGACGGGAGCCCGGATACAAGGCAACGCGGGGCGCTTTAGGAATCACCGAGGGTAAGGTTAGATTTTGGTGAGGAGCGACGAATGAGACCATCGGCCAAGCTGAAATCAGAATTCGGCCTGAGCATTCGCGCCCGGATAACTCTATTTCAGTTCACAGTGACGCTTGCAATGATAACGCTTGCGGTCACCGCCTCTTTGTTTTTCGCGACGACGCACTATTCCCGCGAACGTGTTCGTTTGGCAAATCAACAATCTGAAGCGATGGTCCATATCGCTGCATCCGCCAATCGCTATTCCGAGCAGATCGCGGAGATTCTGCTTTTGGGCGAAGCGGAACGGCCGGAACTCGAAAGCGCGAGATCCCAGGTGGTCGAGGCGTTCTATCGGTTGCAGCGCCTGATCGACATCGAAGCCGCGCTGATCCGCGACGAGGATGAGAGGAAAGAGGAACTTGGCGAGCTGCGGCAGCTGGATCGCATGCGGGCCCTGTTCGCTGACGTTGACCGGACCGTCGAGAGGCTTCTCGCGCTGGGTCAGGCGGGCCGCCGGCTCGACGCGGTTGCCGTGCTTCGCTACGAAATCGAGAACAACTTTGACTCAGCCCTGCAAAAGCTGATCATCGAAGGGGTTGCCGGCGAGCGTGCGGAACTCGAGCGTGTTCAGGCAGACGCGGAACGGCTTTCGTTCTGGTTCGGGCTCGCGGTTATAACGATTTCCGTCGCGCTGATCGTGCTGACCATCTTCGCAGGCCGGTCGTTCACCAGGTCCCTTGTCCGCCCCATCGGCGCCCTTACGCAGGGGGCCGAGGCGATCACCCGCGGGGACCTAGATCATCGGATTGACTATGACCGACGGGATGAGCTGGGCCTGCTGGCCCGAAGTTTCAATCTCATGGCCAACGAACTGGGCCAACAACGCAAGCAGCTGTTCGATGCGCAGGCTGATCTCGAAGGTCAGGTTCGCCGCCGGACATGGGAACTGGGCGTGACGAATGAACGGCTCATCTTGGTGGACCGTCAGCGGGTGCGTTTCCTGGCGGACGCCAGTCACGAGCTTCGCACGCCGCTCACGGTGCTGCGCGGAGAGGCCGAGGTGGCGCTCAGGGGCCAGGGCCAATCACAGCGATCCTATCGTCAGGCTCTCGAGCGGATCGTGGATCAGGCGGTCGACATGGGCCGGCTCGTGGATGATCTGCTGTTCCTCGCTCGGTCCGAGTCAGAGGAAATGCGGTTTGAATACTGCACAGCAGGCCTGAGGGACGTTGTGTCCGAAGCCGTGCGGGAAGCTGCAAACCTTGCGTCCGAGGGACAGATCCGCATCACGGCCCAAGGCCCCGAGACGCCTTCCGTGGTTCGAGCGGATCCCGGACGTCTCAAACAGGCGGTGATGATCGTACTCGACAACGCCATCAAGTATTCCGCGCCGGGAAGGCCAATCCAGGTTAGCTTGCAGACGACCAGCGACAGGGTCGCCGAACTGACCGTCTCTGACCAGGGTTCGGGAATTGCCCAAGACGAGTTGCCCTATGTCTTCGAGCGTTTTTATCGCGGCGCGCGGGCGTGCGCGAGCAGTGGCAGCGGCCTTGGGCTGTCAATCGCCAAATGGATTGTCGAGAAACATGGTGGCACAATCGCCGTTTCGAGCACAGGAGACGGAACGGATGTCGTCATTCGCATTCCAGCCCTGGGGTAAGGCGTGAGCGCCCGCATCCTGCTTGTCGAAGATGACCGGCGGATCGCCTCATTCATCGCGCGCGGCCTGGCGGCTGAAGGCTACAAGATTTCGGTCGCCAACGATGGGATCCAAGGTTGGGAGATGGCATCGTCCGGGGACTATCAGCTGCTGATCCTTGATCGCATGGTCCCGAAATTGGATGGACTTGAACTCTGCCGCAGACTGCGCGGGGAAGGCGGCCTGGTCCCCATTCTGATGCTGACCGCAAAGGACTCCCTGCAGGACAAGATCGCTGGCCTGAAGGGTGGCGCCGACGACTATCTGACCAAGCCCTTTGCGTTCGACGAACTGCTGGCGAGGCTGGAAGCGCTTCTGCGGCGCTCCGTCCCGATTCCCGCCGGCGCAATGCTTCGGGTGGCCGACCTCCACATAGACCTTGCCCGGAAAACCGTTGTGCGTGGAGATCGCCAGATTTCGCTAACGGCAAGGGAGTTTTCCCTGCTCACCTATCTCGTTGAGAACGCCGGAGCGGTTGTTAGCCGGGCACGCCTTCTCAGCAGTGTTTGGGGTCTCAGTTTCGATCCGGGCACCAAACTCCTTGATGTCTACATCAGCTACCTCCGGGCGAAAATTGATGCTGGTGAAGAGCGGCCGCTCATCCGCACCGTTCGTGGATTCGGCTACATCATTGACCGGCAGGACGAAGGATAGGGGTCCGCCTGAAACAGTCCGGTTCGGGCGCGATCGTCAGATGGGGGCTGCCACTTCCCCCGAACCGGCGCTGCGCGCCTGGGGGAGGATCTCGCCCCTGATGGCGGCATCGATCGTCAGGGCCTGGAGGGTTTGGCGAACGTCATGGACGCGGGCAGCGGCGACGCCGGCGGCCGCCCCCGCAAGGGCCGCCGCGAGCGATCCGCCGAGGCGGGCGTCCGGCTCGGCGCCCAAGGGGTCCAGGGCCGCGATGAAGCGTTTGCGGCTGGCGCCCAGCAGGACAGGGAAGCCCAAGCTGACGAACCGGGGCAGGGCCGCCAGGAGGGCGAGGTTGTGCTGCGGTGTCTTGCCAAAGCCGATGCCGGGGTCGAGCCAGATGCGCCTCTCGTCCACGCCGGCGTTCATGGCGACCCGGGCCCGGTCCAGCAGGAAGGTTTCGACCTGCGCCACCACATCGTCATAGCGGGGGGCCTGCTGCATGGTCATGGGTTCGCCCAGCATGTGCATCAGCACCACCTCGCAGCCCAGGTCGGCGGCGGTCTGGGCGGCGCCGGGGCTGCGCAGGGCGTTGACGTCGTTCCAGATCGTGGCGCCGGCCAGAACGGCCGCCCGGGCGACGGCAGGCTTCATGGTGTCGATGGAGAGGGGGGCGGCGGTGCGGGCCCGCAGGGCCGTGATCACCGGTATGACCCGGGCCAGTTCCTCTTCTACTGAAACCGGCGCAGCTCCCGGCCGGGTCGACTCGCCGCCGATGTCGAGGATGTCGGCGCCGTCGCCCAGCAGGGTCAGGCCATGGGCCAGGCCAGCGTCAGGGCCGGCATGGCGGCCGCCGTCGGAGAAGCTGTCCGGCGTGACATTGACGATGCCCATGACCAGGGGGCGCAGCAGGCGGGGCCCAATCACGGGGGGACGGTTCATGACCTGCAGCGATCCCCAAAAGCCAACCGCCATGCTGGCGTCTCCCCCATCGATCTGGGAAGAGCCGGCATGGCGGCGGCGATATCGTCAGCCCTGATGATAAGGATCAGGCGGTGGCGGGATCCGGGCGGGGCGAGAGGGGCACCGAGACGGACGGGCCGTTGGGGCGGCGGGTATCGGCGTCGTCGCGCTTGGGCTTGACGCCCTGCAGGACGGCGGTGATCTCGTCGCCGCTGAGGGTTTCGAACTCCAGCAGGGCCTGGGCCAGGGTTTCCAGATCGGCCTGTTTCTCGGTCAGGATCCGGCGGGCTTCATCCAGGCCTTCCTGGACCAGACGCTTGACCTCGGAGTCGATCAGTCGGGCGGTTTCCTCGGAGACGTTCTGGGTGCGGGCGACGGAATGGCCGAGGAAGACCTCTTCCTGATTGTCGCCATAGGAGACGGTGCCAAGGGCGTCGGAATAGCCCCACTGGGTGACCATGGCCCGGGCCAGGTTGGTGGCCGCCTTGATGTCGCTGCTGGCGCCGGAGGTGATGTTCTCCTTGCCGAAGCTCAGTTCCTCGGCGACCCGGCCGCCCATCATGATGGCCAGGCGCGAGGTCATCTGGGTGAACTTCATGGAATAGCGGTCGCCTTCCGGCAGCTGCATGACCATGCCAAGCGCCCGGCCGCGCGGCACGATGGTCGCCTTGTGGACCGGATCGGCCAGGGGAACGTTCATCGCCACGATGGCGTGGCCGCCCTCGTGATAGGCCGTGAGGCGCTTTTCTTCCTCGTTCATGGCCATGGACCGACGCTCGGCGCCCATCATGACCTTGTCCTTGGCATGCTCGAAGTCGTGCATGGTGACCATGCGGCGGTTCTTGCGGGCGGCGGTCAGGGCCGCCTCATTGACCAGGTTGGCCAGATCGGCGCCGGAGAAGCCGGGGGTGCCGCGGGCCAGGACCTTGACGTCGACATCGGCCGACAGGGGCACATTGCGCATGTGGACGCGCAGGATCTTCTCGCGGCCGGTCACGTCCGGATTGGGCACGACCACCTGGCGGTCGAACCGGCCCGGACGCAGCAGGGCGGGGTCCAGCACGTCAGGGCGGTTGGTGGCGGCGATCAGGATGATGCCTTCATTGGCCTCGAAGCCGTCCATCTCGACCAGCAGCTGGTTGAGGGTCTGTTCGCGCTCGTCATTGCCGCCGCCCAGGCCGGCGCCGCGATGGCGGCCGACGGCGTCGATTTCGTCGATGAAGATAATGCAGGGGGCGTTCTTCTTGGCCTGTTCGAACATGTC
>CAMAVA010000043.1 GCA_945861515.1 Brevundimonas vancanneytii
CACGATGTGGAAATGTATCCGACCGACGGCGACGACCTGCTGACCTGGCTCTCGGACACGCTCGGGCCCTATTTCTACAACCAGGGCCTGGACGACGCCCAGGCCCTGATCCGCTCGCGGGTCGATACGGTGCTGGAGGCGGTGGCCGATCTGGAGAAGCCTGTGAAGCGATAACGCCGGCCTCGGTCAGTCGAAAACCTCCGCGATGGTCGTATCGGGGGACAGGTACTTCACGTCTTCAGCCAGAATGACGTAGGTGCCGGAAACTAGGTCACCCAGGCGTTGTCGATGTTCCGTGACGGCGACCATGATCCCTGCGGGGATGCCGCCAAAGAAGAAGGGGTTGACCTCGATCAGCCGGAACAGGGTCCTCACAATCGCCTGTCCGATACCCGGCGGCCGTCCCTTGTCATTCACCACGACCAGACCCGTCACCAGCTTGCCAAGGGTCTTGCCCCAGAGCCATTCGCAGACGGGGAAATAGCCCAGTAGCGGGATGAACCCGACAAGGACGAACCATTCGTGAAGCTGCGCCAGGCCCCCGAAAGCCATGACAATCAGAAAGAGCGCGATGAAGTCGATCCAGCAGCCTGCCCACCGACGGAGCAGCAGGGTGCCCTTGTCGGTTCGTCTTGCGACTCCACGAACGGTCCTGGTCTCGCGAGAGGGTGCGAAGCCGGAAAAACTGCCGGGGTCAATTCGTAGGTTCGACATGACTTCCCTATTCCGACGTGGGTGACTTGACCACTCATCGCTCACGTTAGGGTCGAACGGCTGGCGAGGCAATCCATCGGCGCCGGCCCAGACGGTCTCCCTGTCGGTGCAGCCAACACTGCATGCAACTGAATTGTCGTCGCGGCTAGATCCAGCATCCCGCCAAAGACATCGTGACACTGAAGGACCAGAGCACGGTTGGCGGACAGAGGGCGAGGGCGATTCCAGACATAAAGCGTCGATGGTTGGGCGCCATGATCACGAGAGTAATGGAGAGAGAAATACTGCTGGCTGCGACCCACAATGGAAGATCATTCAGTGGACGCTCGAGGCAGGTCCCGGCGGGCAGTCTGAAGAAAGTCTGTAGAATGAGTAAGGCCAGCAAAGGGGCCGAAAGGACCAGCACAAACCAAAGATATGGTCCGACGGTCGGCCGTTGCCACGGGTAGGACCGTGCGGCGAGCGGAAGGCCGAAAGCTGCAGGCGCAAAGAGTATCGCCACAAGGGCCAGATCGGCGATCAAAGTCCAAAATTCCTGGACTGGTGGCGCCGGACAATTGTCGGCTGGAAGGGGCCATTCTTGAGGCCAGGCTTCATCTCAGCCATTCGATGGGCCGCCTGATCCTGATCTCCGCAGTGTTCATCTCGCAGGCATAGACAAGAACGGCAACGCCCTGTTCAGCGACATGCAGCAAAGTCGCTGAAAACTCCGGATCCAGATCGTGGCAGGCGCCGAAGCTCTGGCAGTCCTCGCGTTGCACCACAAAAAGGACCACGGCCCGGTCACCTGCCTCCACTCGGGCTGCAAGCTCACGCAGATGCTTGGTGGAACGCGCCGCGACGCAATCTGGAAATTCCGCCAGCCCGGGCCTTCGCATCAGGTGACAGTTCTTGACCTCCAGCCAGCAGTCTGAACGATCTGGTCCGCTCAGCAGAAAGTCGACCCGGCTGGCCAGGCCATAGGCCACCTCCGGCCGGACCGTTTCATAGCCGGCCAGTTCGGGGATGCCCCCTGCCGCCAGGGCCTCGGCGACCAGGCGGTTGGGGTGCTGGGTATTGATCCCGACCAGGCCGCCGTCCGCCTCGACCAGTTCCAGGCTGAAGGCCAGTTTTCGCTTGGGGTCGCTTGAAGATGACAGCCAGACTGTCATCCCGGGCTGGTTGAGGCCCAGCATGGCGCCGGGGTTGGGGCAATGAGCTGTGACGGTGCGGCCGTCCTCCAGAACCACATCGGCAAGGAAGCGTTTGTAGCGGCGGGCGAGGGTGCCCTTCACAAGGGGTTGAGGCAGGCGCATGGCCGCTCTAAGTCCGGGGAGCATCCCAAAGCAAGGAAAGATCTTCGCCATGGCCAACCCCACCCCCGTGACGGCGGCCGTGCTGATCATCGGCGACGAGATCCTCTCGGGCCGCACCCAGGACACCAACCTGAACTCCATCGCCAAGTTCCTGGGGACGCACGGGGTCGACCTGGCCGAAGCCCGGGTGGTGGGCGATGTGGAGGCAGAGATCGTGGCGGCTGTGAACAGCCTACGGGCGCGCTACGACTACCTCTTCACCACCGGCGGCATTGGCCCCACACATGACGACATCACCGCCGACTGCGTGGCCAAGGCCTTCGATCTTCCCCTCTACGAGCATCCCGAAATCATCGAGATGATGCAGTCCCGCTGGAGCGGCGAGCTGAACGCCGCCCGCCGTCGCATGGCCCGGGTGCCGGAGGGTGGCAGCCTGGTGAAGAACCCGGTCCAGGGGCCCCCCGGCTTCCAGATCGGCAACGTCTTTGTCCTGGCAGGGGTGCCGACCATCATGCGTGGCATGCTGGAGGATATCGGCCATCGTCTGCGCAGCGGCGTTGTCGTCATCTCCCGCACCCTGCGGGTCGAGGGCTTTGGCGAAGGGGTCATGGCCCTGCCGCTGGAGACCACGGCCAAGGCCTATCCGGATCTTTCCATGGGCAGCTATCCGTTCTTTTCGCCCGCCGGCTATGGCAGCCAGCTGGTCATCCGCGGGCGTGACCGGGCCATGATCGAGGCGGCGCAGGTCGATCTGATCACCGCCCTGGAAGCGGCTGGGGTCAATGCCATCACCCTACTTGACAGCGAAGGGGCCTGACCCCTCTTTGGTCTTCACGACCCATGTTTGTCGCGAGTGCCCATGCGCATGATCCTGGCCTCTTCGGCCTGTCTTTGTCTTCTGGCGTCCACGGTCCAGGCCGCGACGGAGCTTCCACCCGCACCTGCCGTCCAGCAAGCGCCTGCCCCGACGCCCGCAAAGGGCGGGCAAGACGATCCCAACCGGATGGTCTGCAAAAGGGAGCATGTCGTTGGTTCCAATCGACCCCAGAAGATCTGCATGACTGCCGCCGAACGCCAGCGTTTGAAGGACAACGCCGACCAGTTCATGGACCCGACCCGCAGAACCCTGGATAACCGGGAAGCCATTCGCGCCAGCCAGGGCGGCATCGGCGGCTGAAACAGAACGGCTGGGATCCTTGCGGTTCCGCTTGAATTTGCGCCCTACCCCGCGTCTACAGGGGGGGAGGGGACGTGGCGGAATGGTAGACGCAGCGGACTTAAAATCCGTTGGAGCAATCCGTGTGGGTTCGAGTCCCACCGTCCCTACCAGATCGAGGCGGTAACGGGCCGCTATGCGGCCGGAGAGGATCAGGACCATGACCGAGGACACCAAGGGGCCGAATACCGCATCCGAACCGTCGCCGGATGAAACCCCGATCCAGCGGGCCCTGCGCCTGAAGAACGCCGCCATTGACGCCAAGCCCAAGCCGCCGAGGGGCGGCCGCTTCCAGAGGGAGCAGGCCGCTGCGGCCCATTCCTCGTCAAAGTCCAAACCCTGGATGTCCAGATAGAGGCGCTCAGGCGCTTGCCGTGACCTTCAGATGGTCGCGGGTCAGGGGCATTCGCGACTGGGTGAGATCGCCTCGCGAGGCCACGACCTGATAGCAAAGCACGTAGCCCAGTTTGAAGCCGTGGGCGAACAGGGTCAGGTACAGTAACCACATGCGGGCCCTGGAAACGCCGATCTCCTTCGAAGCCGGCTCCATGTTTGCATAGAGCCTATGGGCCCATTGCCTCAGGGTCAGGCGATAGTGTTCCCGCATGTTTTCAACATCCTGCACCTCGAACCCGAGGCGTCCCAGGTTGGTGACTGTCAGGCCGATATAGTCCAGTTCGCCGCCCGGGAAGATGTAGCGCGTGATGACTTCCATGGTCGGCCGGACCCGGCGGAACTCGGCGATATCCCGGTCGACCCGTCGGACGGTCGCCTGGTGGAAGTGCATGCCCTGGGGCTTCAACAGCCTCCGGATGTGGTCGAAATGCACTTCGTGATTGTCGATTCCGACATGCTCGAACATTTCGACCTGGGCGATGGCGTCATAGACCGCAGACCCTGTGACCGAACGATAGTCGCGCAGCTCGATCCTTATGCGATCCTGCAGGCCGAGCCGCGCAACCTTTTCGGTGGCATAGTCATGCTGGGCCTGGGACAGGGTCACCCCGTGAACGGTCGCGCCGAAATGAACGGCGGCATGCACCGCCAGACCGCCCCAGCCACAGCCGATATCCAGCAGATGATGGCCGGGAGCCAACTGCAGCTTGCGACATATCAGGTCCAACTTGACGCGCTGCGCCTCGTCCAGGCTGGCGTCCGGCTGGGGGAAGTAGCCGGTCGAATAGACCATCTCCCTGTCGAGAAACATCGCATAGAAGGCGTTGGATACGTTGTAGTGAAAGTCGATCAGGGCCTTGTCGTCCCGGCCCCCCTCGAAGGCATGGGCGACCCGGGAGGTGTCATAGGCCGCCAGCTGCTCTGCCGTGGGCTCGCGCGCCAGCAGAAAGGGCCAGGCCAGGCGGGCCAGCTTCCATTTGTCGACCCGTTTGGCCAGCCGAACGACATTCTGATGCTCAAGTCGGTCGGCGGCATCGACGGGACTGCCGCCCACAACGCCGATATCGCCGCTGGCAAACAGTTCGAAGACCGTCATCAGTCCCGGTTTGGTCATCAGCCGCCTGGCCGTATTGGGGGATTTGATCGTGATGCACAGATCGCTGCGGGCGCCTTCGCCCAACGGCAGGACTTCGCCGTTCCAGAGACGGATAGACAGGTCGCCCTTCAGATGCTCCGCAATAAGCGGAATTATGGCGCGCGCGGCGCCGAGCTGCCTGTCGGCCAAGCTGGCCATATGGAGGTCCCCGGGGTTTCTTTAAAGGCTGGGGACAGAACCAAATAAGGCTTGTTGGAGCAAGCTTGCAGGTTGACGGCCCATCTTGGCTGTATCCGGCGGCCAGTCGTTCCAGACGGGGTCACTGCCCTCGAGGGACGATCAGTCCGACCCGGACCAACCGCTGGAGCAGGACATTCAACTGTGCAGGGTCTGTCATGGGGAACCAGGCTGACAGCTCTTCGGTCGTGAAGGCAGGTCGTCCGATCAGCCAGGCCGCCGCCTTCTGGACGCCGTCCAGGGGAATCACGCCGGCGCGGGTTCTCAGAATCCAGCCCTCTACGGACCGGATGATTTCTGCAGGCTGTCCCGGCGCCACGGAATAGGCCGTCAGGGGCCTGGTGCTGGGGAGGTCGTATTCGGTGAGTTCGCCCCGGATCGCCTGCTGCATCTCCATGACCTCGGAAAGAAAGGCCGGGGCCGTCACCATGGCCTTCAGTCGCTCCGCCAGGTCAGCCAGATGCGTCTTCAGGCCTGCTCGGTCGTCTGCTTCAGCGCGCGGAAGATAGGCGCGAAAGGCGCTGTCATTGAGGCACTCCTGTTCCAGCAGGCGTAGCAGCACCCGTCCGTTGCGGGGCTCTACGGAGAAGGTGACATGCAGAGACGCGTCACTGCTGGCCAGAGCATCGTGAAACTGGCCCCGTGGAATGTAGAGCAGGTCGCCAGGCCGCATGATGACCGACTGCAGCAAGCGGCCCTTCTGCTGGTCGAGAGACCGTTGCAGGTCCGGATGATCGGCGGGAGCGACGACCGGGTTGTCGGCTCGGCCCTGGTACAGATTCCAGACCTTCTCACCTTCCGTGTGGATCGCGAACACTTCATGGGAATCATAGTGACTGTTGAAGGCGCGCCTGCCGCCGAACGAACAGTAGATATTGGCAGCAGTCAGGCCGACCAGTTCCCGCTCCAGCGTCCGGGCCACGGCCCTGAGTTCAGGGGTCAGGGTCTCGACAAGATTGGCGACCAGGCTGGCGCCCATGGAGAGAAAGACCTGGACCTTGCGCGGGTTGACCCGACTCTGTTCGCCATCGATCGTCTGGATCCGGTCGCAATAGTGTTCAGGAGCTATCTGACGGCCCTCGATGAACAGCTTCAGGCGAGCTTCTGTCCAGGCGGATGACACGGACAGAAGGGCGTTAAGCCCTGGCCAGTCCAGCAGGCTCCGTCGAGTTTCGGCCGTGGCCGCCACATGCAGCGGCTTTTTCCCATAGTAGTCCGAAAAGAACTGCTCCGGAGTGATGGGCGCGATCAGGCTGGAGAAACTGTCCATCGCTTACCGATAAGGGCCAAGGCCGTCTTGCGGCAAGGGGAGGGCCAAAACGAAAAAGCCGCTGCGGTCACGCCGCAACGGCTTTCCGTACATCAGCCCGGGGAGGAAGCGGGCTGGTGTTCAAAAGAACGATTCAGCCTACGGCCAAACGGTCTTGAGCGTCAGGACAACCTTTTCGCCGCAGTAGATAGCGCAGTCCAGATCGCTGTCGCTGTAGCGAAGGTCGAAGGCGACATGCTCGATCGGAGCCCAGCCCACGCCCAGGTTCCAGGTGGTGTAGTCGGCCGCATTTTCGATGTACTGCTTGCCGACCGCGCCGCCGACAGACCACTGGTCGTTGATTGTCCAGGCGCCGTTGCCTTCGACATAGGTCGCCTGTCCGGTGTTTCCGAAGAACTCCGGCGAGTAGTAGCTGGCGATACCGAGGGTGGCCGGACCGACCGGAATGGAGCCCGCGGCCTTCAGTTCGGCGTACTCGTAGTCAGCGTTCTTGGCTTCGCCGATGTAGCCGTAATAGATCGCGGCCAGGTCGAGGGTCACCGGACCCAGTTCCGGCTTCACGCCGACATACAGATCCAGTTCAGCGTCGGTGCCGTCGCCGAAATCGACATTCGAGAGCCAGGCGCCGGCGTAGAACTTGTCGGCCGACAGGTCGATGCCGCCGAACAGCTGCTCGCTGTCGGTCTGGCTGATGCCACGGAACACATAGTCGGTGGCGATACCGGCGTTGTAGGAAAACGAAACGCCGCTATCGTCCTGGGCCGCCGCAGCGCCCGCGATGGCCAGGGACGCCGCAGCGCCACAGAGAGCCAGTTTCCAGAATTTCATCACTATCCCCTTTTGTTTGGCGCAAAACGCGCTTTGATCGGCGCCCCGCGTCGCCCCCGTCTCTTCGATCGGAAGTCTCAGCCAGAATGAGCGTGGAGCGGTCCAGACTCGAACCGGGAGAGACGTTGCAATCCAATCAGACGCGCCATTGATACAAAAATAAGCGGCCTGAAAACCCCTCGCCCATCATTTGGGCGATTCAAAAGACCATGAAACACCTTCAGGAAGCAAGAGCAGGTTGCTTAAACTCTTGTAACCGAGGGTTTCGACTCATCGCATGGACAGCGAGGCGAAGCCGAGGTGAGTCCCGGCATCGACCAGCAAAGTCTCACCGGTCACATGTCTCGATGCTGGCGCCGCAAGGAAAACCGCAGCTCCGGCTATGTCTTCCGCATTGGAGGCGACCTTGAGGGGGGTTGCGTTGGCTGTTCCCTGACGAAGTCGTTCGACGGATTGGGCGGGCATGGATTTGCCGAACCAGGGCGTATCGATGAATCCGGGACACACGGCGTTTACCCGGATGTGCGGCGCCAGAGAGCGCGCGAGCGAAAGGGTCATGGTTGTCATGGCGCCCTTGGACGCTGCGTAGGGCACCGAAGACCCTATGCCCGTTACGGCGGCAATCGACGATGTATTGACCACAGCGCCCGGCGCCGGCGCCGCTTCCAGCAAGGTGCGGCAGGCGCGGATCATCTGAAAGGCGCCGACGACATTGACGGCATAGAGCCGCAGAAAGTCTTCGCTGTTGACTGCGTCGAGGTCTGCATGATTGGGGGCGAACTTGGTCATGCCTGCATTGTTGAACAGGGCGTCGATCCGGCCATAGGGTTCTGCTGCGGCCGCAATAGCCCTGCAGGCCGCATCGTCAGCGACATCGCCCTGCGCGAGAACCGCCTTGGCCCCGTGCGCCTCGACCAGCCGGGCTGTTTCTGCCGCCTCTTCCTCGCTGCGGGCATAGTTGATGATTACCACGCTGGCGCCGCGTTCCGCTACCTCTACGGCAATGGCGCGACCCAGCCCCGTGGAGGCGCCCGTCACCAGCACGACATAGTCGTTGAAATCCCTGCCTGCCATTCTGTCGCTCCCTGGTCCTGTTTTTGTGCGTGAGGGGACCAGATAGCGCCTGCAGGCGGACTTGTCCCCTTCCTGCAGGACGTCTAAAGCGCCGCCAATGCAAGAAACTCACCTGACCCAGCTTGGCCGCATATCAACGACGCCCGATAGCCCGGACGCTGCGGTGCTCGAACGGGTCCCCAACCCCCAGGCCGACACCCTGTACCTGGCCAGGTTCACGGCGCCCGAGTTCACGTCGCTCTGTCCCGTGACCGGTCAGCCCGACTTCGCCCACCTGGTAATCGATTACGCGCCGGCTGACTGGCTCGTCGAATCCAAGTCCCTGAAACTCTTTCTCGTCTCGTTCCGCAATCACGGCGCCTTCCATGAGGACTGCACGGTGGCGGTCGGCCGAAGACTGTTCGAAACGGCCCAGCCTCGCTGGTTGAGGATCGGCGGTTACTGGTACCCGCGCGGCGGCATTCCGATTGACGTATTCTGGCAGAGCGGCCCCGCCCCGGATGGACTTTGGCTGCCTGACCAGGGTGTCGCGCCCTATCGGGGACGCGGCTAGTGCATGTTCCGATGAGGGCGAACCCGCTATCGGGTCTGAACCTGCCCCGGGATGCAGCGCGCAGATGAAGCGGGCGTCCCGTCGCCCTGGAAGATGTCTTCCTTGCCTGGATTGCACCAGTTCTGGCGCATGACGCTGACCGTCCAGCTGAAGCGCGCACCTTCCGGTGACTGGCCGTCCGCTCTTTCGATACGGGCCTTGGACATGGCCTGGCTTGCAGCGCTCAGAAACGCGGGGGCTTCGGGGGCCGACCCGGTCGGACGACAGTCTACCCGTCCATCTGCCTGGCCCAGGCAGTCGAAGCTTGCCTTCCAGGTCTCGTATCGGTCCTGTCCGGTCATGTTCCATTCGGTCATGGTCGGGAAGGCCGCCCAGCGAAGACCCGGTCCGGGCTGAAACTGGTCAGGCAGGGACTTTGCCGACCAGGCTCCAAATCGAAGCCGGAAGCCAAAGATACGGCCTGCAGGCGTGCGCCCATCCACGGCTTCAACGCTGGCTCGACGCATGACATTCAGGGCGGCGTCACCGAATCCAACATTGGCCGGGTATTCGTTGATCGTCCGGCAGTCCAGGCGTCCGTTGCCCCGTGCGGTGCAGGAAACCTCGGCGAATCCTCGGCCAATGTTCTTGACCTTTGCCCGGGTCGGATACTGCTTGGCCATATCGACCACGTTCGGCGGGTTTTTCCAGCGTAGGCCGACCTGATCATAGGTGGGAAGCGGGGCAGCGGCGACAGCCGCCGAACAGAGGACGACTGACGGGGCGATCAAGGCGGCGACGGGCAGGCGCATGGCAGGATCCGTAAACTTGAGGAGCGGACCTAGGTAACTGCCCCGGGTCACTGGGACCAGTTAAACCCCGTTCATGCTGCAGGTTTCCAGTGGGTCGTCAGCTGCGTCACATCCGGCCTTGCGCGTTCCGAAGGCGGTTCGCTCGTCGTCCCGATCAGGACAAAGCCCGCCACCTTTTCATCGGGACCCAACCCCAACAGCGTCTGGGCCGACGGGTCATAGGAGTACCAGTCTGTGATCCAGTTGGCGCCGAACCCCATCGCATTGGCCGCCAGCAGCAAGGCATAGCAGACGGCGCCGGCCGAAAGGGTCTGTTCCCAAACCGGGATGTCGCTGGAACGCGGTGAAGACACAACCACGATCGCCAGCGGCGGCGCCTTCAGTTTTCCCAGTTTGGCGGTCAGTTTGCCGGCTTGAGCGTCGGCAGCGGCAATGGCCTCAAGCCGACCGACAAAGCCATCCTTCTCCGCGCCCTGCAGGACCACGAAACGCCAGGGCGCAAGTTTGCCATGATCTGGCACCCTCGCAGCCAGTCGCAAAAGGTCCGCCAGTTCCAGATCCGACGGAGCCGGCGGGGTCAGACTTGCGGCCGAGGTTGACCTTCGGCGCGCCATCGCATCGATGACCGATTGAGATGCGGCCTGAGGCAGGGGATGGCCAAACTCTGGCGAAGGGGGTGTGTTGATTGTCACGGCCGATCAGATGTCCTGCCTGGCTGGATCTTCACCGGTGTCCATGGGACGCAAATGGATCCGATCGTCCGGCCCCAGAAGCCGATAGACATTGTCCAGGGTCGGGGTCAGTTCTCCATCCACGGTGACGACGGTTCTGAGTTCCTGGGTCGCACTGTTCCGGAAATAGGTCTCGCAGGCCTTCTTGCCTTCGAACTCTGCCAGGGCTTCCCGATAGAGCAGCGTAATGGCCGTCGCCTGCTCTTCCGACGCCGGGCTGCCGTCGGCCAGCACCGTCACCTCGATGTCGTCCAGACTGAAGACCGAGCAAAGCGCGTCGCCGTCAAGCTGCGCCGTTTCGCGGACCACAACTTCCAGATCGGGTTCAAGGGATAGGCGAAATCGGTATGTCTGTCGAACTTCAGCGTCGCTGATCATTTCCAGAAACCCGACATCCTCGCAGCTTCCGTCCCTGGCGCGCCATTGGTTGCAGAGCATGCCGTTGCTGCGGGCCAAGGCGACCAGGCCGTCCCGCCCGAGATTGGCTTCGGAGGCCTGTGCCAGTCCGGCGAAAGACCAGCCCAGCGAGGCAGCCAGAACGATAGGGGCAAGTGCCTTCATCATGAGGGGCTTTCTGTGCGCAGCCTGAAAGGTCTAAGACCGGAGCCTGCAACAGGCAACGGTTCAAAGCCATGACTTCCAAACCCGGCTGGATGAAGGCCCATGGTCGACCCTGGCAACGGGGCGCCGAGAGAGTCCTGTACGATAACCCCTGGATCAGGGTGAGTGAGTTTGACGCGCAGGCTCCGACCGGAGCCAGGGCGCCGTACGGCCTGGTCGAGATGAAGAACTACGCGATCGCCGTGCTTCCACTCCATGACGATGGAACCGTCACGCTGGTCGGACAGAACCGTTTTCCCCTGGGATACAGCTGGGAAATTCCGGAGGGCGGCGGCGCGCTCGATACTGATCCCATGGACAGTGGTCGAAGGGAACTTCGGGAGGAGGCTGGATTGCTGGCCGCAGATTGGCGTTTGATTCTGCGGATGCAGATGTCCAACTCCGTCACGGACGAACGCGCGTTTGGATACCTGGCGACGGGGCTTAGCCAGACCCGGACAGAGCCCGATCCAACGGAAGACTTCGCCATTGTCCGGGCGCCGTTCCAGGAAGTCCTGACGGCAGCAACGGAAGGCCATATCGAAGATGCCCTGACTGTTGCGATGTTGCTCCGGACCTACCACTTGGCCAGCAAGGGCGAGCTTTCGGACGAACTGGCGCGTCTTGTGCTAGGATAGAGTCGATCTTTCAGGGAGGCCACGATGGCCACACGTCTTGAAGTCGTTGAACCGGCCAATCCGCCGCCCGTCTGGGCAGCCTTGCGCAATGAGGCCGAGCGCGCTTCCAGGGAAGAACCTGCGCTGGCCAGCCTGCTCAATTCGGTCATCCTGGCTCATGACGGGCTTGCCGATGCCCTGTCTTATCAGATGGCCCGAAAGCTGGGGGATCAGGAACTGCGCGCCATGAGCGCACGGGAGTTCGCCCAGGAGGCTTTTGCTGCAGACCCCGGAATCGTCGCTGCCGCCGAGGCGGACCTGAAGGCAGTTTTCGAGCGTGACCCGGCCTGCAAGGGCTATGTGCAACCCTTCCTGTTCTTCAAGGGTTTCATGGCGCTTCAGACATTCCGTGTGGGACACTGGATGTGGACTCACGGTCGCCATACCCTGGCCTTCTATCTGCAAAGCCGGGTCAGCGAGGTATTTCAAGTAGATATCCATCCTGCTGCGCAGCTGGGCTCGGGCATTTTTGTTGATCACGGCACCGGCATTGTCATCGGCGAGACTGCGGTCGTGGGCGACGATGTCTCTATGCTTCATGGCGTGACCCTCGGCGGAACCGGTGCAGAACTGGGGGACCGGCATCCCAAGATCGGCCGCGGCGTATTGCTGGGGGCCGGAGCCAAGGTTCTCGGGAACATCACGGTGGGCGACTATGCCAAGGTGGCGTCAGGGTCTGTGGTGCTGAAGCCCGTCCCGGCCCATTGCACTGCGGCCGGGGTGCCTGCACGCCTGATGAATTGTCCAACCTGCGATGAGCCGGCCCGGACCATGGACCAGACCCTTTCGGATGCCGTCTATGACTACGTGATCTAGCCTGGGGACAGGCTGTCATTTGGGGGTTGCGCCGGTCGCGTGGCTGACTAGGTTCCGCCCGAACCGTTACCCCTCTTTCGACTGGAGCGCCCCCGTGGACGACGTCGCGATCAAGAAGCTTGAAGCCCACCTGAAGCGCACCTTCGGCAACCCCCATATTGCAGTCAAGGCGCGCAAGCAGAAGGATTCTGCCGAGGTTGAGATGAAGGGTGAGTTCATCGGAGTCATCTATGTCGATGAGGACGAAGACGGGTCCTACATGTTTGAAATGGCCATCCTGGCCGAAGATCTCGAATAGCGATCGGCCTTGCCGGCCATGAGGGTTCTCATCGTTGGCGGTTATGGCGTTTTCGGCCTTCGTCTGGCGACCTTGCTGGCGGATAGGGCTGAACTGACGATCCTTCTGGGGGGGCGGTCCAGAACCCGTTCGGAACAGGCGGCAAGGGACCTTGACGGGGCGGCCCGGTTCGAGCCCTGCGTCTTTGATCGCGACGGCGACCTCGTTGAGCAGCTTTCAGCCTTGAGGCCGCAGGTTCTCGTCGATTGCAGCGGTCCGTTTCAGGTCTATGGCAAGGCGCCCTGGCGGCTGGTGGAAGCCTGTATCGCGGCCAGGGTTCACTATCTCGACCTGGCCGACGGCACTGATTTCGTCCTTGGCATAGGCGCTTATGATGATGCGGCCCGCAAGGCAGGCATCTTTGTCCTGTCGGGGGTCAGCACCTGTCCCGCCCTGACCGGGGCAGCGGTCCGGGCCATTACCCTTGGTTGGCGGCGGCTTGACTCCATCAGCGCCGGAATTGCGCCATCCCCTCATGCCGATGTCGGGCTGAACGTCATCCGCGCCCTGACCAGCTACGCTGGACGTCCGGTCCGTCTGCTCCGGGACGGCAGGGTCTCCGAAGGCGCCGGACTGGTGGAAACCCGCCAGGAGACCATCGCGCCGCCTGGACGCCCGCCGATGAAGCGGACCCTGTTTTCGCTGGTCGATGTGCCGGACCTGGTCTTGCTGCCCACAATCTGGCCTGGCCTGCAGTCAATCTGGTTTGGCGCAGGCCCCCGGCCGGAAATCCTCCACCGAATGCTCAATCTGCTGGCCCGGATGGTCTCCTGGGGCTGGCCGATACCGCTCGTCCCGCTTTCGGCCCTGTTCCATCAGGTCAAGAGCCGGTTGAAATGGGGTGAGGATCGGGGCGGAATGTTCGTCACGGTCGAGGGGCTCGGACCGGAAGGGGGGCCCTGCGCCGGCACGTGGTCCCTGATCACTGAAGGCGAGGATGGACCCTTCATCCCGTCCATGGCGGCCGCTTCGGTGCTGACCAAGGTCCTTTCCGGCGAATGGCCGGCCTTTGGCGCCAGGTCAGGGGCCGAGGCCCTGGAACTGTCGGACTATGAGCCCTTCTTTTCTGCCCGGCGTATCCGCACGGGCCGCAGGGTTCATCCCGCTCCGGAAGAGCCCCTCTATCGTCGTCTGCTTGGCCCGGCCTGGTCGGACCTGGCTCCTGCGGTCCGTGCGATGCATGATCTGTCCGACGAGGACCACAAGGCCGACGGAGCAGTAGAGGTCCGGCGGGGCACAAGCTTGCTGGCGCGACTGCTTGCGACAATCCTGAAGCTCCCTCTCTCCGGCCCGATGCGATCCCTGTCGGTTGGCTTTCACCGCTCCGGAGAAAAAGAGCACTGGATCCGGAAGTTTGGAGACCGATCCCTCGCAAGCCAGCAGGCGGAGGGCGCAGGCAGCCGCCAAGGCTTATTGCTCGAGTCCTTCGGCGCGATCACCATCCCCTTGGCGCTGGTGGTCGAAAGCGGGGAACTGCATCTTTTTTCCCGCGGCTGGAGTCTTCTGGGGATCGCCTTGCCGCGTCTCCTCGGGCCCAGGATCCATGCCCGAGAATGGCAGGCGGACGGGCTCTTTCATTTCGAAGTCGAGATCTGCGCCCCTGGCGGCGCTCTTGTTCTTGGATACCAGGGCCGACTTCGGTCCCCGGAAAGTGCGCGGGTTACGCCCCCCGGATCGTCTTCCGGGGAGCGTTGACCTCAAGCCTTCAGGGGGTCAGAGCACGCCGAGCATTTCAGCGACCAGCGGATGTCGGACGATATCCGTATCGGCCAGCCGGACAACAGCGATGTTGCCGACAGCCTCCAGCCGCGCGGATACGTTCGCCAGACCAGACAGTTCCGGCAGCAGGTCAGACTGGTTCGGGTCGCCGGTGACCACCATGGTCGAATGCCAGCCCAGCCGCGTCAGCAGCATCTTGAGTTGCACATAGGTACAGTTCTGCGCCTCGTCGATCACCACAAAGGCGTTGTTCAGAGTGCGGCCGCGCATGTAGCCGACCGGGGCGATCTCGATCAGGCCCTCGGCCATCAGGGCCCGCACCCGCTTCATGGACAGCCGGTCTGACAGGGCGTCATAGAGCGGCCGCAGATAGGGGGCGAGCTTGTCTTCCATGTCGCCGGGCAGATATCCGAGCGATTCTCCCGCCTCGACCGCCGGCCTGGACAGGACGATTCTCCCCACCTTGCCGGCCTCGAGGGCCTCGACAGCCTTGGCAATGGCCAGATAGGTCTTGCCGGTGCCGGCCGGGCCCAGGGCCATGACCAGGTTGCTGCGGTCAATGGCCTCGATCAGGGCCGCCTGACCACTGGATTTGGGCTTTATGGTCTTGAGGTAGCCCTGGTCCCGATCCTCTTCGCCATGGCCTCCCAGCGGCGACCAGCCAGCCCCGACCGGCAGGCGGCGGATTTTCGAGTCATCGGCAAACTGGCCGTGGTCAAGTGCGCCTTCACGCACCGTACGCTTCAGGGCTCGCTTGGTCATGGGACAGCCTCCGTGGGGGCAAGAAAAAAGGGCGTCGCCACAATGGCGCGCCCCCGGGTATCAACAGGAATGAAGATGGCGGAAGCGGCGCCCGGCGGGCGACAACCGCAAGAGACGACAGGCGGCGGCGGAAAGCGCCGAAACACCGAACGCAACACTCGGTTCTCCATCATCAGGAGTCCGGGGTCGAAAAGTCGACCCCGGCCGGTTCAGGGCGGCTTTGGATCGCCGCTCGAATCGCCTGACTAGATTGATGCTAACTTGGTTTATGAGCGGTTAAGCAAGCGCCTTTCTCGAATATAGGGGGTCTACGGATGACTGTTTATGCTTTGGGCGATTGTGTTCCGGCGTTGCCCGGAATCGACGAATACTGGATAGCGCCAAACGCGGCTGTCATGGGAAGCGTTGTTCTAAAGAAAAACGCCAGTGTCTGGTGGAGCGCGACGGCGAGGGGCGATACAGATACCATTACAATTGGTGAAAACAGCAATATCCAGGATGGATCGGTCTTGCACGCCGACTTCGGGATGCCGCTTAACATTGGCGCCAATGTCACCGTCGGCCATCTGGTCATGCTGCATGGCTGCACCATCGGGGACGGAACGCTCGTGGGTATCGGGTCGATCATCCTCAACGGCGCAAAAATTGGCCGAAACTGCCTGATCGGCGCCAATTGCCTGATCACCGAAGGCAAGGAGATACCGGACAACAGCGTGGTCATGGGGGCTCCGGGCAAGGTGGTTCGCGAGGTGACCCCGGACCAGGCACGGGTTCTGGAAGCCTCGGCGCTGCACTATGTCGAAAACTGGAAGCGCTATGCCCATGGTCTGACCATCATGGATTGACGGACCGTGGGGAAGGGAGCGGATCGTCTCCCGCATCAATTCATCCGGGAGAGCCGCCATGGCCTACGAGTTTATCAAGGTGGATCGCGAAGGTCCGGTTACGGTTTTCACCCTCAACCGGCCCGAAGTGATGAACGCCCTGCATTCGCCGATGCATTTCGAGCTGGATGAGGCCTTCAACAGCTTTGCAGCAGATCCTGACCAGTGGGTCGGCATTGTCACCGGCGCCGGCGAGCGCGCCTTTTCGGCCGGTAATGACCTGAAGCATCAGGCCGGCGGCGGAAAGATGGGCAGCCCGCCTTCCGGCTTTGCCGGCCTGACCAGCCGGTTCGACCTCAACAAGCCACTCATCGCTGCGGTGAACGGCGTGGCCATGGGCGGCGGTTTCGAGATCGCCCTGGCCTGCGACCTGATCATTGCGGCAGACTCGGCAGTGTTCGCCCTTCCGGAGCCCAAGGTCGGCCTTGCCGCCCTGGCCGGCGGTCTGCACCGCCTGCCGCGCCAGATCGGACTGAAGCGGGCCATGGGCATGATCCTGACGGCGCGGCGCGTGAGTGCGGCCGAGGGCGAAACGCTTGGCTTCGTGAACGCTGTGGTTCCTGCCGCCGATCTGATGACAGAGGCCCGCCGCTGGGCCGCCCTGATCAGCGAATGCAGCCCGATGTCTATCCGGGCCTCCAAGGAAGCGGTCATGTCGGGCCTCGACGCGCCCTCGCTCCAGGCTGCTATTGCAGAGCAGTTCAAGGTCCCGGCGGTGGCTGCCCTGTTCAAGTCCGAGGACTTCATCGAGGGACCCATGGCCTTCGCCCAGAAGCGGGCCCCGGCCTGGAAGGGACGATAACTCCCTTGCCGGCAATCTGAGGGGTTCGCAAAGGCGCTGCTGGCGCCTATCTAGACGCCCGCATGACCCAGATTTCTCTCACCGACGATCTTGTGGCGACCTTTCAGATCGAAGGGTGGCCCGTCCGTGGCCGCCTGGCCCGGCTGGGGCCGGCCATTCATGACGTCCTGACCCGGCATGACTATCCCGAGCCCGTCGCCAACCTGCTGGGGGAGGCCTGTGCCCTGGCGGCCCTGGTCGGCTCAAGTCTCAAATTCGAAGGCCGGCTGATTGTGCAGGCCCAGGGCGATGGACCAGTGACCTTCGTGGTGTGCGACTACGACACCAGCGGCGCCTTTCGGGGTTACTGCCGGTTCGATGCCGAGAGAGTCGCTGCCGTCAGTCAGGGATTCGCCCGTCCTGGGGCCCGAACTCTTCTCGGAGACGGGCTGTTCATCATGACGGTGGATCAGGGCGCTGACATGGACCGCTATCAGGGCATCACCCAGATCGAGGGCGAAACCCTGGCGCTTTGCGCAGAGCAGTATTTCGCCCAGTCCGAGCAGGTGCCGACGCGGGTCAGGTTGGCCGTCGGCCAGGTGGATATCGGTCAGGGACCCCAGTGGCGCGCAGGCGGCATGATGATCCAGAACATCGCCGCTGATGAAGCGCGCGGTTCAACCGAAGACGCCTGGTTCCGGGCGCAGGCCCTGTTCCAGACCACCGGCGAAGATGAACTGATCGATCCCCAGATCGCGGCCGAAACCCTGCTTTGGCGCCTGTTCAATGAAGACGGGGTCCGGCTGTTCGAGCCCCTGGCGCTCAAGGCCGCCTGCCGGTGTTCCGAAGAGCGCATTGCGGTGGTGCTGGACAGCTTTACGGCGGAAGAGCGCGCCGACATGGTCGAGCCAGACGGTCGGATCCGCGTGACATGTGAATACTGCAGCCGGGTCTATGCACTGCCGGCAGGCCTGCCGGAAGACACTGTCAATTGAGCTTCTTCGACGCGCCGGGCATGTGCAGCGAGAAGTGTGGAATCTCCGCCTCGAAGGCGTCGCCTCCGTCCGTGATCATCTGATAGACGCCGCTCATGGCGCCGGATGGCGTTTCCAGCGGGCAGCCGGACACATATCGAAAGGCTTCTCGGCCTTTGAGGGTCGGCTGCTCCCCGACCACGCCGCGCCCGCTGACAATCTCTGAATGATTGCGGGCGTCCGTAATCACCCAACGTCGCGAGACCAGCTGTACGGTCTCTTGACCATGATTTTCAATCTCGACGGTATAGTTCCAGAAGTAGCGGTTTTCCGATGGGTCGGACTGGCCGGGCTCATAGTTTGCCTTGACCCGGACAACGACGTCCCGGGTTCGCGCCTCATAGACCGGGCTGTCTGGCGTCCCGCGTTTCCGAATGGGTCTCATGCCTGATCCAGCGCCTGACCGATATCACGTTGCAGGTCGACAACATCCTCCAGGCCGACGCTCATACGGACATAGCCTTCGGTCAAGCCGATCTCGAGGCGCTTTTCTTCCGGCATGGCGCGATGGGTGGTCGTGGAAGGGTGGGTTGCCATGGACTTGGCGTCGCCCAGATTGTTGGAGATGTCGATAATCTTCAACTGATCGAGGAATCGCCATGCCGCCTCACGCGAGCCAAGATCGAAGGCCACCAGATTGCCAAATCCGCTCATCTGGGCCCGCGCAACAGCAGCCTGGGGATGGTCCGCCCTGCCGGGATAGCGCACCGATCTGACCTTGGCGTGGTCCCCGATCTGGTCTGCCAGCACAGCAGCGGTCTCGGTCTGGCGGCGGACCCTAAGGTCCAGGGTCTCAAGGCCCTTCAGAAGCACCCAGGCATTGAACGGACTGAGGGATGGACCTGTATGCCGCAGGATGTCGCGATAGGACTCCTCCATGAGGGCGTGATCCCCGAGAATGGCCCCGCCCAACACCCGGCCCTGTCCATCGATGTGCTTGGTGGCCGAATAGACGACGATGTCTGCGCCCAGCGTCAGGGGCTGTTGAAAGATTGGCGTGGCGAAAACGTTGTCGACCACCACCCTGGCGCCAGCCGCATGGGCAATCCGGGCCACGGCGGCGATATCGGTGATTTCCAGCAGCGGATTGGCCGGTGTCTCAACAAGCACGACCTTGGTGTTGGGGCGCATGGCCGCTTCCCAGGCCTTCAGGTCTGTGGCGTCCACCAGGGTGGTCTCGACCCCGAACCGGGGCAGCCAGTTGCTGACGATCCAGTTGCAGGAGCCAAACAGGGCCCGACCGGCGACCAGATGGTCGCCGGCGCGGAGCAGGCCTGTGAGGGCGACATGTACCGCAGCCATCCCTGAGGCCACGGCCCGGCAGAATTCCGCGCCCTCAAGAAGGGCGAGACGCTCTTCAAACATCTGCGTCGTGGGGTTGCCATAGCGGCTGTAGACATAGCCCGGCTGGTCCCCGGCAAACCGGGCGTCCGCTGCGGCGGCGCTGTCATAGACAAAGCTCTGGGTCAGATAGATGGGCTCGGAGGTCTCGCCGAAGCCGCTGCGGTTAAGTCCGCCCCGGATGAGCCGCGTGGCTGGGCGCCAGGTCTTGGGATCTTCGGCCATGTCGCATTCCTTGTCCGGCAAGGACGGTGAGCAACAGGGGTCGTCCGCCTCGCGTCCATTGTATCCTTGAGGGCCGCATCAACGCCATCGACCGGGGGCTGGTCAAGGTCGGGCAGGGCCGTCGCCCGCAATCAAGAAGCGGCTTTGGGCAACGATCGCGTCATGTTAGCCTTTCCGGCGATTAAGGCACCACAGGAGAGGTTGGCTTGTCCCTGACCCTTGTCTTCCGCGCTTTCGCCGCTCTGCTCGGTCTGTTCGGGATGGTTAATGTGTTGCTGGTGGTTCTGGCCGATCCGATCAACCGGTATTCACCCGTCACCTTGACGCCGACCGTCACCCTGACCGACGCGATCCTGCTATTCGGCGTCGGTGCTGGAGTCTGGGCCGTCACGGCGCCCGCCAGGAAAGCGCATTAGCCAAACCCGCCCTTGCAAGGCGCTGCCCGGGCGGCGACTGTCCTGTCCGATGATCAATACCGCCACCGACGGGATTCTCCCCTGCCAGTCCATCGAGGATCTGATTGCCCGTGAGGCCATCGGTTCCCTGACGCCATTTGACGCCAACCAGGTGCAACCTGCCAGTCTGGACCTGCGACTGGGCGAGCGCGTCTGGCGGGTCAGGGCGTCGTTTCTGCCTGGTCTCAAGCGCAGGGTGCTGGATCGTCTGCCCGACGTGTCCATGCACCAGCTGGACATGCGCAACGGCGCGGTTCTCGAGCGCGGATGCGTCTACATAGCGGAGGTTCAGGAGCGATTGTTTCTGCCGCCCGGGGTTTCAGCCCGCGGCAATCCGAAAAGCTCTACAGGTCGCGTAGACGTATTCGTCCGCCTACTGACCGACTACGGTCCGGCCTTCGACAATGTCGCCGAGGGGTATCAAGGGCCTCTGTATGTGGAGATCGCCCCGCAGACGTTTTCGGTGCTTGTCCGCACCGGAACCCGGCTGAACCAGTTGCGGCTGAAACAGGGCAGTCCGCCCGCCCTGGAAACCCGTAGCGTCGGCGTGGATCTTTCCACCGGGATGGCGGGATATCGCGGCCGTCGCCACGCCGGTGTCATCGATCTGGACCGGGTCGACGGACATGATCCTCGCGACTTCTGGGAGCCGCTGGAGGCGCGGAGGGGGGAACTCCTTCTGGACCCCAACGAATTCTATATTCTTGCATCGAAGGGCGACATCGAGATCCCGGTGCTTCAGGCGGCCGAGATGACGCCCATAGATCCCTCTGTCGGAGAGTTCCGCGTCCATTATGCCGGCTTCTTCGATCCGGGATTCGGGACCCTGGAAACGGACTCCGTCGGATCCAAGGGCGTGCTTGAGGTGCGAAGCCACGAGACGCCGTTCTTGCTGGAGGACGGCCAGATCGTCGCGCGTCTGGTCTACGAACCGCTTTCAGCCCGGCCGACCCGGTTCTATGGCGAGGGCGGTTCCCACTACCTTCGACAGGGACTGAAGCTGTCCAAACACTTCCGGGCCTGGGGATAGGCTCCCGTTCCGATGCCATCGCAATCGTTTGACTCCGGCTTCGTCTGCAACCTGAATCATCTGGGTTGGACAGGTTAGTCAGCCGCCAAGTCCATGCAGACACACTGGATGTCTAGGGTCCTTGACA
>CAMAVA010000044.1 GCA_945861515.1 Brevundimonas vancanneytii
CGATCAACATGGCATGGCCATCCGGGGTTTCCAGGGCGAAGGCGACCAGGGCCTGGATGGAGCCGTGGGACTGATACGTCGACAGGCCATAGACGATCTGCGCCGTCTGGCCCCAGAACATGTAGAGCAGCGCCAGGGCCAGGCTGAGATAAAGGCTGTCCTGCCGCAGGGCCGTGCGGACCAGGACGATCTGACCCAGCCTGACGGGCTGGCCCAGTTCCAGCCGCCGGCCAGCCTCATAGGGGCCCATGGCCAGGATCGGGGCGATGATGACAAAGCCCAAGGACAGGGCCAGCACCCAGTAGGCCCCGTTGGTCTGGTAGATACCGTAACAGAGTGCGGCGCTGAGAATGGCCACGGCCAAGCCATAGACCAACAGGGGCCCGGGCGCCTTCCAGAGGTCAGACCAGCCGCCGGCCAGCCATTCGACGGGTGCGGAAGGCCCGATGGATCGGACGGCCGGCAATCCCCCTGAAGCGCCCATGCCATCCTCTGCCTGATCTTCGCCAGCCCGCGGGTCAGGATAGGCTCCTCCGGCGACAAAGGACAAGGCGCCCGGTCCGGACAAGAGTGGCGGGCGCCTGTCCGGCCTCATCGAAGAGCTGAAGGACGCCCGGTCCCCGGCCGCCGCCAGGCCGTCGACACCTAAATCGCACGCCCAAGGGAGGCGGCGCCGGGCCGAGGACGGCGCCCCTCCCTCTGGGGAAGCCCGCCGTCCTGCATCGAATCTGGAAACTCGGCCTGAGCGGACATGGCGGAAGAAATCCCGGGCGGCCTCACTGGCCCTTCCCGACCTTCCATAGCCTCAATTCACCAAGGTCAAATCGCCCTGCCGAAGCCGGAGCAGGTCGCTCGGAAAACTCGATTGATGCGCCGCCCTCAAGCGGGTTCGGTGAGGGGATGGAAGGGGCTGGCTCCGACACTGGACGAAACTCGAGCGCCCTTCCATGATGACCGCCTGACCAGCCGAGGCCGCTCCCCATGAAGTTCCTGCCGATCGCCGCCGCCGTCACCCTCTTGGCCTCCGCGCCCTTTGCTGCAGCGGCCCCGTTCCGGGCGCCCGAGACCGCGACCCTGCGGCTCTACGCCATGGATTGCGGAACCCTGACCGTCCCGGACGCGGATCCCTTCGCGGACGATGGCGCCTACAGGGGCGTTTCCCGCACCCTGGTGGTGCCCTGCTATCTGATCCGCCACCCCAAGGGTGATCTGGTCTGGGACGCCGGCCTGCCCCAGGCGATTGCCGATCTGCCGGGCGGGGTCGGGCCGCAGGGCATCGTCATGCGCCGCAAGCTGACGGACCAGCTCGCAGACCTTGGCCTGACCCCCGCCGATATCGAGTACCTGTCGGTCTCCCACAGCCATTTCGACCATATCGGCAATGGCGGCCTGTTCGCTGCATCCACCTGGATCGTCGACGCCGACGAGCGCGCCCACGCCTTCCGGCCTGAAGCGCGGGCCGATTCACAGACATTTTCCGCCTATGCCGCGCTCGAAACCGCCCCGACACTGCTGCTGAAGGACAAGTCGACGCATGACGTGTTTGGCGACGGCACGGTCACGATCATCGCCGCCCCGGGCCACACCCCCGGCCACCGGCTGCTGCTGGTGCGACTGGCCCGGACGGGTCCCGTCCTGCTGACCGGCGACATGTTCCACCTGGCCGAAAGCCGCGCCGGACGCCGCGTCCCCCGCTTCAATGTCGACCGCAAACAGACCCTGGTGTCCATGGACCGGCTGGAGGCCCTGGCAAAGGAGACCGGGGCCCGGGTCGTGCGGCAGCATGTGAAGGAAGACTTCGAAGCCATGCCGGCGTTTCCTGCGGCCATGGATTAGGGCAGGCTCCGATCGGCGGATCGGAGCCCCCTACTTCCGGAAATAGTCAAACACCCGCTGCGCCAGGGCCTCGCTGACGCCCTCCACCTTGACCAGGTCCTCGACGCTGGCCCGGCTGACGCCCCGGGCGCTGCCGAAGGCGTGGAGCAGGGCTTTCTTGCGGCCGGGCCCGACGCCGTCGATCTCGTCCAGAGGGTTCTTGACCATCTCGACGGAGCGCTTGGCCCGGTGGGTGCCGATGGCAAAGCGGTGGGCCTCGTCCCTCAGACGCTGCAGGTAGTAGAGGACCGGGGATTTCGGCTCCAGCATGAAGGGCGGCTTGTCCGCGACAAAGAACCGCTCAAGCCCCGCGTCCCGGTCGGGCCCCTTGGCCACCCCGACCACGGGGATGTCATCGACCCCCAGGTCGGCCATGACCTCGCGCACCACCCCGATCTGGCCGGCGCCGCCGTCGATCAGCACCAGGTCCGGGCGGATGGCGGCCTCCCCGGCCTCCTCTTCCTTGACCAGGCGGGAGAACCGGCGGCGCAGCACCTCCTTCATCATCCCGAAGTCGTCGCCGGGGGTCAGGTCGGTCCCCTTGATGTTGAACTTGCGGTACTGGCTCTTCTGGAAACCTTCGGGGCCGGCGACAATCATGCCGCCGACAGCGTTGGTCCCCATGATGTGGCTGTTGTCATAGACCTCGATCCGCTCCGGCGGGCCGTCCAGGCCAAAAGCCTCGGCCACACCGGTGAGCAGCCGGGCCTGGGCCGAGCCCTCGGCCATACGCCGGCCAAGGGCCTCCCGCGCATTGGTCAGGGCCTCGTCCACCAGGCCGCGCTTTTCGCCGCGCCTTGGCCGCACGATCTCCATCCGGCGGCCGCCCTTCATGGAGAAGGCTTCGGCCAGCAGTTCGATCTCGAACGGCTCATGACTGACCAGCACCAGTTTCGGGATCGGCTTGTCGTCGTAGAACTGGCCGATGAAGGCGCCCATCACTTCAGCGTCGCTGTCGGACTTGTCGATCCTCGGGAAATAGGCGCGGTTGCCCCAGTTCTGGCCGGCCCGGAAGAAGAACACCTGCACACAGGCCTGGCCGCCCTCCGAATGCAGGGCGAAGATATCGGCCTCCTCAACGGTCTCCGGATTGACCGTGGTTTCCTGGGCCACGGCCGCCAGGGCGCGGATGCGGTCGCGCAGCCGCGCGGCAGTCTCGAACTCCAGGTCATCGGAGGCGGCCTGCATCTGGTCGGACAGGCTGGCCATCACGGCCCGGCTCTTGCCGCGCAGGAACAGTTCGGCCTGGGAGACCAGGGCGCCATACTCGTCCGGCGCGATCAGGCCGGTGCAGGGGGCGGCGCAGCGACGGATCTGGTGCAGCATGCAGGGTCGGGTGCGGCTGTCATAGATGCTGTCGGAACAGGACCGCAGGAGAAAGGCCTTCTGCAGGGTGCTCAGGGTGCGGTTGACGGCGTTGGCGCTGGCGAAGGGGCCGAAATAGTCGCCCTTGATCGTGTGGGCGCCGCGATGCTTGCGCAGTTGCGGCGCTGCATGGTCGCGTCGGATGACGATCTCGGGGAAGGACTTGTCGTCCCGCAGCAGGACATTGAAGCGGGGCTTCAGCTGCTTGATCAGGTTGATTTCCAGCAGCAGCGCGTCTGTTTCGGTGCGGGTGCTGGCAAACTCCATCGACCGTGTCAGGTCGACCATGGTGGCGATTCGGTTGGTATGGAACCGACCCTGGGCATACTGGATGACGCGCTTCTTCAGCGACCGGGCCTTGCCGACATAGAGGCATTCGCCGCCCTCGCCATACATCCGGTAGACGCCCGGCGCATCGGGCAGGCGGCTGGCCTGGTCCTTGATCAGGGCGGCCCCGGTCGGGGGCAGGTCAGGGGTTTCGGACGAGTCGCTCACCCCCCCGATATAGGCCGGTTAGCCGGGGTCTGCGACCATTCTGGCGCCAGGAGCTGCGAACCGGGTCAGGCGTGACTCAGCTGGTCCATGGCCTCACGCGTTCTTGGACCCGCTTCGCCCGCAGCGGTGGCGATAACGCCATTGCGGCTGACCCTCCGCACCAGGCCCCTGGCCATCAGCCGCTCGACGGCCCTTCGGGTGGTCTCGTAGGGCATGCCAAGGGAACCGGCCAGGGCATGGACGCTGATGGCCTTGCGCAGGCCATCGGGCAGGGCGTTGTCCGTGCCGCCGTGGCGGTCAGCGAGGTCTGGATTGGGCTCCAGGGGCTCCAGGCTGACCTGCTGTATGGCCGCATAGATGACGCCATGCATGATGTCGCCCTCTGTCGCCCGGGCCACGGCCAGTACGGCGCGGATCATCCGGCCGCCGGCCTGATAGGCCGCCAGTCTTGGGCTATGGACGGACGGATTGTTGACGGATCCCATGTTTGCACCCCGGATCGCCCCGACCCCGCATTTCGCAAGCCGGATACTTCAGACGATTCATATGCACGAAATGAGTATAGTTAGGGAAGGTTGTAAACAGTCATGGAGCGTCTTTTTGGGCGCGCGACGGCGTCTCCTCATCGTGGGACGACCCGGTTGAAGCCGAAAACGGGTGACAATTCAGGATGTTAAGGGCACTCCAGATCCGACAACCGCTTCCTGCACACCCGTCCCTGCTGCCGTCGGCGCCTGAATTATGGGCGCAAAAGCTGATGGACTCGGCAATAGTCTGAAAGGTTGCGGAGGCCAGAGCGCCCCGGTGGGCCTATTCCGCCGCCTGGGCCTGCAGTTCGGCAGCCTTCAGTTCGGCCGCCCGCTGTTCGACAAGGCCGACGATATGCTCGACCATGTCTTCATTGGCCAGCTTGTGGTCCGGCTTGCCGGCCATATAGACCATGCCGGAGCCCTTGCCGCCGCCGGTAAAGCCGAGGTCCGTCATCAGGGCCTCGCCCGGGCCATTGACCACACAGCCGATGATCGACAGGGACATGGGGGTGGCGATATGGGCCAGCCGCTCTTCCAGCGCCTCCACCGTCTTGATGACATTGAAGCCCTGCCGGGCGCAGCTGGGGCAGGCGATGATATTGACGCCCCGGTGACGCAGGCCCAGGGACTTGAGCAGGTCGAACCCGACCTTGATCTCTTCCACCGGATCGGCGGCCAGGCTGACCCGGATGGTGTCGCCGATCCCCGCCCAGAGCAGGTTGCCCATGCCGATGGCCGACTTGACCGTGCCGGTGCGCAGGGCGCCGGCCTCGGTGATGCCCAGATGCAGCGGACAATCGATGGCGTCGGCCAGCTGGTTATAGGCGGCCACGGTCATGAAGATGTCGGAGGCCTTCACCGAGATCTTGAAGTTGTGGAAGTCGTGGTCCTGAAGGATGCGGGCATGGCTGAGGGCGCTCTCGACCATGGCGTCGGGACAGGGCTCGCCGTATTTTTCCAGCAGTTCCTTTTCCAGTGACCCGGCATTGACGCCGATCCGCATGGAACAGCCATGGTCCCGGGCCGCCTGGATCACATCCTTGACCCGCGCCGCCGAGCCGATATTGCCGGGATTGATCCTCAGGCAGGCGGCGCCGGCCTTGGCCGCCTCGATGCCGCGCCTGTAGTGGAAATGGATGTCGGCGACGATCGGGACCTTGGACTCGCGGACGATGGTCGACAGGGCGGCGGTCGATTCCACATCAGGACAGCTGACCCGGACGATGTCGGCCCCGGCCTCTTCCAGTTGACGCACCTGGTCGATGGTCGCAGCGGCATCCGCCGTCAGGGTATTGGTCATGGACTGGACGCTGATCGGCGCGTCTCCTCCCACCGGCACCTTGCCGACAAAGATCTGGCGGCTCTTGCGGCGCTCGATATGTCGCCACGGGCGGATATGGGTATGGTCCTGGCTCATGGCGCCAATCTAGGCGGTCTGGCCGGATTTCCCAAGAGCCGGCTTGCAGCCTAGATGACAAGAAGACCGGGCTCGGCTGCGGCGGCCAGCGCCGCCTTGACCAGCCTCTCCCGCTCGCGTTTGCGGGTATAGACCTCTGCGTGCTTGATGAAACCGGCCTTGCGATCCAGGGCCGCATACCGGGCGGCTGCCTCCGGATCAAAACCCTGCTCGTGGGGCATTTCCCGGAGTTCATCGATCAGCGAGGGCCGGAAATAGCCCAGGTCGATTTCGGTCTGCAGGGTGGACCGGGCCAGGGCCCCTTCGGCCAGCATCTCGTTGACCAGCCGAAGCCAGATCGGCCCCAGCACATTGTCCGGCGACACCCAGGGCTGGGTGTTCATGTCGGTATAGTGGATCAGGCCGGTGGTCTCATCGAAATGCTCCAGGCTGTTCCAGTGAAAGGGCACGCGGTAGCCGACCTCATCCTCCTTGAGGATGCACATGTGATACATCAGCTCTTCGTATGTGTACTGGCCGTCCAGCCCCGCCACGATGTCACGCACGTTCCAGCCGGTGGCGGCGCAGTCGATGACCATGACCGAACATTGCTTGATCCGCCGGCTGGGGGCGCCGACCTTGTTCGGCTCGGCCAGGGCCTCGGGGATCTCTTCCTGGATCAGGATCTTGGCGCCGTTCATGGGAATGTCCCACAGCTCGCCGATGTCGCGGAACACCTGCATGTCGGCGTCCAGATAGATGGCCCGGCCCTGCCAGCCGGTCAGTTCGGGAATGGCGAACCGGGCAAAGGAAAAGTTGGTGCGCGAACCCTGGCGCGGGTCCCTGGGCTCCGGCAGGTCGACGCCCAGCAGGGTCCTGACCTCGACCTTCCTGTCCGTATGGCGGTGGATCGACCGGGCCAGGGTCTCGACCGCCAGGGCCTGGGACCGGTCTGCCCCGACAAAAACCCGAATGACGTCGTCCATGATCGCAGACTCCCGGCAGGCTGAACCTTGCGGGTCATAGCCGGGGCTTTCAGGTGCGGTCCTTGACCTGGGTCAAGCCGACCCCTCCCGACCGGGCGTGGAGAATTTTTCCGACCCGCCGAATAAACCTCGACGCCTGACGTTGTTGAACTGTGCGCGGCCAGGTCGGAAAGGGCCCATGCCGCGACCGGATGTCACTCAAAGTCGCAGGTCAGGACCCTCTTGTGATCAAGACGCCCGTTGTTTCGGCCCTGTCGGTCGGCCCCGCGCTTTCGGCCCCGGACTGCTTGGTCCCGTGCGACATCGAACAGCGTCAGGCCGCCTGCGCCAGGAGACCCTAGGGACATGGCCATGCTCCGACGCCGTCTGCTCTGCTTTCGCTTCGGAACAGCCAGCAAGGCTGTGACCTGGCGTCCCTGGCCGGCCTGATCCTGTCGTTCAGGCCGGCCAGGGATTGCCGGTTTCAGCCGCCGTCACGCGGCGCAGTCCAGGTCTGGCAAGGGACCGGGGGCTGCGCCGTGTGACGGCCACCTTCCGTCAGATTTCCAGACAGATCTTGCCGAAGTGCTTTTGGGACAGCTGGTGGGCAAAGGCCGCCGCGATCTGGTCCAGCGGATAGACAGAATCGATCACTGGTCTCAACCCATTGGCCTCCAGAGCCGCGATCATGTCGGCCTGGTCCTCGATGGACCCGACTGTGATCCCCTTGATGGCGACATTCTTCGACATGGCCAGGGCTGTCGGCACCTCGCCGGAAATGCCGGCCAGGACCCCGATCAGCGAGATATGGCCGCCGATGCGGCAGGCCTGGATCGACTGCGCCATGGTGCCGGCGCCGCCGATCTCGACCACGGCGTCAACGCCGCGGCCGCCGGCCAGCTTGTTGGCGACCTCGCCCCAATTGGCGTGTTCCTTGTAATTGATGAGGTGATCGGCCCCCAGGGCCTTCAGCCGCTCCAGCTTTTCCTCCGAGGACGAGGTGGCGATCACCGTGGCGCCCGCGGCCTTGGCCATCTGGACGGCGAAGATCGACACCCCACCGGTGCCCTGGGTCAGGACGATATCGCCGGGCTTGATCCGGGCCTCGACCATCAGGGCCCGCCAGGCGGTCAGGGCCGCACAGGGCAGGGTCGCCGCCTCGCTGAAACTCCAACCTTTCGGAATCCGGGTGAAGGCGGAGGCCGGCATGGCCACCAGTTCGGCGGCAAAGCCATCGGCATGGTCGCCCGGCACCCCGATGATCCGTTCCAGCATCGGCCGGCCGGCCGGCCAGTTGGGGAAGAAGGCGGACAGCACATGGTCGCCGACCGCAAACCTGTTGACCCCCTCGCCGACGGCAACCACCTCGCCTGCGCCATCCGACATGGGGATGCGGCCATCGGGCGTGCGGATCATGCCCCCCACCACGGCAAAGTCATGGAAGTTGAGCGAACTGGCCCGGACCCGGACCAGGATCTGGCCCGGCCCGGCGACGGGATCAGGGCGGGTCTCGATGACCAGTTTGTCCAGCCCACCGGGCGATTTGACTGCGGCGACCTTCATGGCGTGCTCCCATTCGATTTGGCGCGACGCTAGTGACTTATCGGGCCCGGGGAAATGGCTTCAAGCCCCTGATTTTGCGGGCGTCTGCGCTTTTTTCGCGGTTCCGCTGGGGCATGCCGTCCGGGCGCCCCAGGGGTTTCGGCGTTGTTCACGCCCCCTCCGACAGACCATGAGCCTCACATCCGACAGGGTCGGCGATGACGCCTTGCGCGCCTGAAGGCGCTGGCCGGGTTTGTCCTTGGGGCGCCGGCTTCAGAACTTCACGGTGAACTTCATCGACAGGCTCTGGTTATCCGTCCGGTCACCGAACTGGCCCGCCCATTTCAGCTGGGCGCTGCCCAGCTTGCCGACCGCCGCGACGCCCAGTTCGCTGTCCAGGGTGGTGTCGTCCAGCCGGGCGCGAACCCCGAACGGATTGACCGTGGCCGGGGCCCCCGAGAAGCTCGCGCTATAGACAGACGGGTTGCCGGACAGAGTCTGGCTGGCCCCCAGCCGGGCGAAGGGCCGGATGGCGCCGCCGTCCTGCGTCAGGAACTCGCCGCCCAGTTCGATCCGGGCGCTGGCCCGGCTGGTCTGGTCGGTCTGGTCCGGAACGACCAGATTGAGCGCGCCGGCGCCGGTCTCGCTGAAGCCATCGGTCCTGATGGCCGTCTGCGAAAGCTCCAGCATCGGCCGGACATGGAGGGCGTCGCTGCCCCACCGATAGCCGGCCCTCAGGGTGATGGCGGCAAAGGATTGCTGCTGGGTTCCGGCGGCGGTCTGGACCTTGGCGGGCAGGATGACCACCCGCTCGGTGTCCAGGCTGCTGGCGCCGCCGGTCACGATGATGCCGGCGGTCCAGGGCCCGTTGGCGTATTTGGCGACGCCGCCGAACTGGAACCGGCCTCCGGTGCTGGAGACCCGCAACGGAATGTCGGCGCTGACCTGTTCGGCCGAGGCCGCCAGGCCCAGCCGCCAATGTTCCGACACTACCCGCTCGACCCCGCCGGAGAGACCAAAGCTGGCCTCATCGAACGCCATGTCCTCCTTGGTGGCCGCCAGGGTCACGTTGCGGACCCCGGCCTTGAACCAGACGCAGCCCAGGTCGGCGACCTCCTGTCCCGGCGAAGCGGGGCAGGACATCAGGGCATCGCCAAACCGCTCGATTGCAAAGGTCTGGGCCGCCGACTGGTCAGCATAGGCCTCCTGGCTGAAGCTGGAATAGTAGTTGGCCAGGTTGGCCTGGGACGGCTCGAAGAACAGTTGCTCGGTGACCGGCGCAAAGGCCGCCGAACTGCCAGCCGTCTGGATGGCGTTGATGTGGTCGCCGATGGCCGTGAGATTCTGGTTGAACCCTGCCGGTGAGAAATCCACAACATAGTTGAGGTTCACGTCCCGCGCCGTCGTGCGCAGGGCGAAGCTGGCCACCGCAGAGGGCGGGGCCACCAGCATCAGGCCTGCGGACTCGACCGGACCCTCGGCATGCATGACCGAGACCGTATGGTCGCCGGGCAGCACATAGCCGGCATTGGCGATCTTCAGCACCACCTTGCCCTGGGCTCTCAGGCCGCCGGTGATGTCGAGATGGTCGATCTCGCCGTTACGGCCCGTCCGCGCCAGGTCCAGGTCCGCCAGGAACGAGCCCGTGGCGCCCTGGGTCAGGGAGCCATCCACAAATGTGGTCTGGACCTTGCCGGCGCCGCCGGGGGTGAAGGTTCCGTCATTGGTCAGCAGGCCGCCGTTGAGCCGGATATAGTCCAGCGAGGCCAGGGTCGATGAGGACCAGTTCTCGAAGGCGTTGGTCCCGAGACCCAGGTCGATGTTGCCGATCACGCCCTTCCTGCTGATGATCCGGTCATTGCCCGAGGTGGCGACGACAGCCAGGTTGGACTCGGCCGAGGTGACGCCCAGCAGGGTGATCACATTGTCCCGCCCGCCATCGACCAGCACGCCCTTGCCATAGACAGAGCCGCCCCGGACGTCGCCATTGAGGGTGACGATGATGTCGGCCGCCTCATAGACCGGCGCCCCGGCGGCAGCCGGTCCGGCAGAACCGCCCAGAACATCGCCAGCCTGGCTCTGGAAGAAGGCGCCGATGCCGTTCTTTCCCCCGGCATAGACATTGCCGTTCTGGATCACGGTGACCTTGCCGGCATCGCCCCAGCCCCCGAGGGAGCCGGCGAAGGACAGGCCCAGCGAACTGCCGAACAGCCCGCCGCCGCCGCCGACGCTCTGGGCGAAGATGCCCACGGCGCCGTCGCCCAGCAGGATGATGTCGCCGGTATTGGTCACCGTCACATCGCCGCCGTCGCCGCCATAGCCGTCCAGCGGATTGGCGGTGAAGCTGCCATAGTCGGAATAGTCCTCGCCGCCATAAACGCCGAGGTCGCCCCAGGAGGCGATGCCCAGGGACATGTCCCCGGCCACACCGCCGCCGCCGCCGACGCTCTGGGCGAAGATGCCATAGGCGCCGAAGCCCTCGGTCTGGATCACGCCGCTGTTGGTCACCACCACGTCGCCGCCGTCGCCCGCCGCGCCGCCGGCCCCGGAAAACACGATCTGGCCGACCGCCGTGATGACGCCCTCGCCGCCCGTGCCGCCGCCGCCGCCCACACTCTGCGCGAAGATGCCGTGGGACAGGTCGCCCCGGGTGTAGATGCCACCCGAATTGGTCACCGTGACCAGGCCGCCATTGCCGGCCGATCCGCCCATGCCGCCGATGCCGATGCCATAGGCCGGCTCGCCGAACGACTCGACCAGGTCCTTGGCCGCCAGGATATTGCCAGCCACCGTCAGGGTGTCTGCCAGGCCCTGATGGTAGCCGTAGTTGTCGGGACCATCATAGTCGGTCGCGCCGCCGGTTCCGCCGCCGCCGCCGATGCTCTGGGCGAAGATGCCCCGGGCGATATCACCCCTGGTGATGATCACACCCTTGTTGTTGACCTGCACCCCGCCGCCATTGCCGGCCACGCCGCCCTGGCCGCCAACGCTGACATCCCCGGCCAGGCCGGAGCCGCCGTCGCCGCCGCCGCCGCCGATGCTCTGGGCGAAGACGCCGTGAGAGCCGGAGCCGAGCGTCCTCACCAGTCCGGTATTGACCACCTTGACCAGGTCGCCATCGCCGCCGCCCGCGCCCGAACCGCCGATGGCGATCTGGCCGCCCCTGGCCTCGCCCTTGTTGGCCAGTTCCAGGAAGGTGATGATCTCCTCGCCCTGGGTCGAGACCAGTCCGCCCCGGCCGCCGCCGCCGCCCACAGACTGGGCGAAGATGCCATAGGCCTGGCCGCCCTCGGTCAGGATCTCGCCGTCATTGAAGACATAGACCTCGCCGCCATCGCCGGCCGCGCCACCCTGGCCCCCGATGGAGACATTGACCGAGGTGAGCTTGGCGGTCTCCGAAGCCTTGGTCGAGAAGCTGAGCGAGAAACCCCGGGCGTCGCCACCCGCCCCGCCGCCGCCGCCGACGCTCTGGGCGAAGATGCCGACAGAGCCGTCGCCGACCGCATGCAGCAGGCCGGTGACGCGGTTTTCGACCGTGACCCTGCCGCCATCATTGCCCGTGCCGCCCTGACCGCCGATACCGATGGCGTAGGTGCCGTTCTGGCTGGCCCCGAAGGCGCCCGAGGCCGCCGTCGCAACCCCGGCATCGCCGCCGCTGCCGCCAACGCTCTGGGCATAGATCACATGGGCCATGGCGCCGGTTGTGGTGATGGCGCCCTTGTTGATGACCTCGACATCGCCGCCGATATTGCCGGAGCCGCCGAAGCCGCCCAGCGCCACGGAGATGTTCTGGCTCTTGGAGCCGAAACTGACCGAACCGGAGCCGCCGGCCAGATAGTCTGACCACGCAGTCTCATCGATGCCTGCCATGCCGCCATGGCCGCCGCTGCCGCCGACGCTTTGCGCGAAGACGCCAAAGGCGCCCTCGCCCGAGGTCTGGATCAGGCCGGTATTGTCCACCCGCACCGAGCCGCCACGGGAAGCGTCTCCGCCCTCGCCGCCGACGGTCATGGACAGGTTGACGGACTCGCCGCCCGACACCGACAGGGCCCCGGCCGAACCGCCGGCCCCGCCGCCGCCGCCCACGCTCTGGGCAAAGATCGCCGTCGCGCCAGCGCCCGAAGTTACGATGGTCCCCCGGGTGATCACCTCGACATTGCCGCCCAGGCCACCGGAACCGCCAGTTCCGCCAATGGCGACGGAGATGTTCTTGGACTTGGAATCACCGAGGGTCGCCGACAGGGCCATCCCGCCGGTTCCACCGCCGCCGCCCACGCTCTGGGCGAAGATGCCGTAGGAGTCGGCGCCGCTCGAGCCGATATCGCCCTGGTTCAAAACGCTGACGTCGCCGGCTGCGCCGCCGGAACCGGCCGAGCCGCCGAGGGACAGGGCCACCGAGATGCTGTCCTGGGCGCTCAGGCCGCCAGACAGGGAACCCGCCATGCCGCCGTCGCCGCCGCCGCCGCCAACTGACTGGGCAAAGACCACATAGGCGCGGTCGCCCCGCGTCACGGCGGTTCCCTCGTTCGTGACCGTGACGTCGCCGCCGATGCCGCCAACGCCGCCCGAACCGCCCAGGCTGGCGCTGATATTGACCGTCTTCGAGCCGGAGGTCAGGGCGCCGCTGACCGACAGACCGCCGGAGCCGCCGCCGCCGCCGACGCTCTGGGCGAACAGACCATGGGCGCCGTCGCCAAGGGTCAGGGCATCGCCGAGGTTTTCGACCAGAACTTCGCCGCCGTCCCCGCCGCCGCCGCCCGAACCGCCGATGCCGACCGAAAGCGCAGGCGTGATGCTGCCGCTGCCCAGGGCCGCCGAAACCCCGCCGGTAAAGCCGCCGGCCCCGCCGCCGCCGCCGACCGACTGGGCCTGGATGGCATAGGACCGATCACCGTGGGTCTCGATCGCTTCACTGTTCTTGACGCTGGTCAGCTTGCCGTTGCCGCCCGGCCCGCCGGAACCGCCGATGGTCAGGACTGCCGCCCCGGCCGTCTGGCCGACCGCCACCGAGCCCGCCAAGGACGCGCCGCCCGTGCCGCCGCCGCCGCCAACCGACTGGGCCAGAACCCCGGCCGCATCCTGGCCATCGGTCAGGATCTGGCCGGAATTGACCACCCGGACCTCGCCGCCGTCTCCGCCTGCGCCGCCCGAACCGCCCAGCGAGATCGCGATGGCCCCGGTGGTGCTGCCGGCCGCTGCCGACAGGGCCCCGGACCAGCCGCCCGCCCCGCCGCCGCCGCCAACGCTCTGGGCGAAGACGCCGGCTGCCCGGTCGCCATAGGTGTTGATGACCCCCTGGTTATCGACCGTGACAAGGGCGCCCAGGCCGGCTGTTCCGCCCGAGCCGCCGCCGCCAACGGTCACCGAGCCCGAGGTCGAGCCACCCGATCCAGCGGCCGAGATGGCGAACCCGCCCGTGCCGCCGCCGCCGCCAACACTCTGGGCCAGGACACCAAAGGCGTCGTCGCCCTGCGTGACAATGATGCCCTTGTTGATGACATCCACCGCGCCGCCGTCGCCGCCAACCCCGCCTGAACCGCCCAGGGTCAGGGCTGCGGCCCCGGCCGTTGAACCGCCCGCCAAGGATATGGCGCCGCTCCAGCCGCCCGAACCGCCACCGCCGCCAACACTCTGGGCGAAGATGCCCGAGGCCCGACTGCCTGTGGTTTCAATCCGGCCGATGTTGCGGACCGTCACCAGCTTGCCCGAACCGCCGGCGCCGCCTGTCCCGCCGCCGCCGATGGAGACAGCGCCGGCCGATGATCCGCCCGCCGCTCCGGCGCTTAGCGAAAAGCCGCCGGCCCCGCCCCCGCCGCCGATGCTCTGGGCGAACACGCCCGAGGAGTCCTCGCCATAGGTGTAGATCTCGCCGGCATTCTCGGCAAAGACGATGCCGCCGTCGCCGGCCGATCCGCCGGACCCGCCGATACTGACCGCAATGGCCCCGGCCGACGCCCCGGCCGCGCCGGCCAGGTTACCGGTGAAGCCGCCGGTCCCGCCGCTGCCGCCCACGGCCTGGGCAAAGACCCCCGCCGATCGGTCGCCCTCGGTGACCACCAGGCCATCCATGTTGACCGTGACGTCCCCGGCATTGCCGGCCCCGCCGCCAGCCCCGCCTAGCGTGACGCTGGCCGCAATGGCGCCCTCACCCACGGCAATGGCGCCCGTCAGGGCTGCGCCGCCTGTGCCGCCGCCGCCACCGATGCTCTGGGCGAAGATACCGGCGGAATCCAGGCCCTCGGTATGGACCGTCCCCTTGGTTTGGACCACCACAAGGCCGCCATCGCCGCCGCCGCCGCCGGTCCCGCCAACGCTGACGCCGATGGCCCCGGCCCCGCCGACACCGCCCGCGACCGACACCGCGCCGCTCCAGCCGCCATTGCCGCCGCCGCCGCCCACCGACTGGGCAAACAGGCCGATCGACCGATCCCCCGTCGTGGAAACATCCGCCCCGGTCAGGGTCAGGATCGTCACGTCGCCGCCGTCGCCGCCCAGGCCGCCGGTGCCACCCACCGTCACCGCGCCGGACCCGGCCGCAGGGCCGCCGGCAATGGACAGGCTGGCCGCAAAGCCGCCGTCGCCGCCACCGCCGCCGACACTCTGGGCATGGACGCCGCGGGAGTCCGTGCCCGAGGTGCTGATGATCCCGTCGACCGTGACGTTGACCACGCCGCCCAGGCCGCCTGCGCCGCCCTGGCCGCCGACCGCCACATTGACCGACGCGAAGGCGCCAACGCTGGCGCTGGCCACGGCCCCGCCGCTGCCGCCGCCGCCGCCGACGCTCTGGGCATAGATGGCCGAAGCGATGTCGCCTTCGGTGATGATGCCGCCGCTATGGACGACGGTGACCTGGCCGCCATGGGTGCCCGCGCCGCCGGCCCCACCCAGGGACAGGCTGACAAAGGGACCCAGGGCTGCAGAATCGCCGCCTGAGCCGCCGCCGCCGCCAACGCTTTGGGCCACGATGCCCCGGGCCAGGTCGCCATAGGTATGGATCAGGCCGGCATTCTCGACCGTCACCTGGCCGCCAAGGCCGCCGGGACCGCCGGCGCCGCCGAGGGACAGGATCCCTGCCGTATTCGAACCCGAACCGCCGCCGCCGCCGACGGACTGAGCGAACACAGCGTCAGACCCGGCCTTCAGGGTGGTGATTTCGCTGCCGTCGAGCAGATTGACGGTAACCAGGCCGCCATCGCCGCCGACCGAACCCGCGCCGCCGAGGGCCACAAGGCCGCCGGTCGACCGGCCGGAACCGCCACCGCCGCCCACGCTCTGGGCAAAGATGCCGCGGGCGTCCTTGCCGGTCGTCACGATGGTCCCGGCAGAGTTCACGGTGACCTGCCCACCCGCCCCGCCGGCATCGCCCGAGCTTCCGAGAGAGATCAGGCCTGCGCTTAGCCCGGCATTGCCGCCGCCGCCGCCGACGGACTGGGCGACCACGGCGTTCGAGCCCTCGCCCGCCGTAGAGACAAAGGCCAGACCCTCAAGCGTGATCCGGACAGCGCCGCCGACACCGCCGGACCCGCCGGAGGATCCCAGGGTGACGACACCAGCGCCGACGCCGCCATTGCCGCCGCCGCCGCCGACCGACTGGGCGAACACGCCAAAGGCCGCCTCACCGCCGGTAATGACCCGTGAGCCGCCAAGCAGCATGATCTCTGCGGTCGAGCCGTTACCCCCGGCCTCGCCGTCCGCGCCGGCCGTGAACAGGCCAACCCCGGCTCCGGAGCTGCCGCCGGAGCCCCCGATGGACTGGGCCAGAATGCCATGGGCATCCTGGCCCCGGGTCTCGATCTCGCCGCTGTGCTCGACATACACCGCGCCGCCATTGCCGCCAGTGCTGCCATAGCCGGGCAAGGCGACCAGGCCATAGCTGGAGCCGCCATCGCCCGCCGAACCACCCAGGCTCTGGGCAAGGATGCCCATCGACCCGCTATTGGTCGTCAGGATTCCGCCCAGATTATAGACGGTGACCGACCCGCCTTGGCCGGCCCCGCCGCCGGCCCCGCCGCTGCTGAAAACATATCCGCTACCGCCGTCGCCGCCCGAGCCACTGCGGCTCTGGGCGAAGATGCCATGGGCATTGAAGCCAGAGGTCGAGATGGTCGCCGCACTGGTCACGACGATATTGCCGCCCGCGCCGGCGGCGCCGCCCCGGGCGCCCTGGTAGTTTCCGTAGAAGTTGCCGCCCAAGCCTCCGTCGCCGCCGACGCTGGAAACAATGACTCCGGACAGGTTGTCCGTCGCCGTATGGATGGTTATCGCGCCGATATCGGTCGTGAAGGACGGACCTGCGGCGCCGGCGCCGCCGGCGCTGGGTCCCTTGCCGATCGTCGCGCAACCGAAGAACGGCACGCAAATCCGGATGCCGCCGCCGTCACTGCCGTTGCTGCCATTGTTGCCGCGGCGGGCGTCCGAGAATTCGTTCACATCGTCGGGGCCGGACAGGAAGGTGAAGTCGCTGCTACCGGTGCCGCCCGTGCCATCCGGGTCCGGTGTGGCGTCATTGACGATCTGGATGACATCTGTCCCGCCCACGACAGTGATACTGATGACCACACCGTCGGCGTTGGTGATGACGGATTCGATTTCGTAGGTCTCGCCATCTTCCTCGCTGACGAAGGTGTCGCCGACCGTGGTGGCCAGCAGGATGATGTGATCCTTGTCGGTGGTGACATAGGCGCCGCCGCCCAGCACCTCGACGACCTTCTCCATCAGTCCGGTTTCGGGGTTGAGGATCAGATCCCCGACCGCAACAACAGGAATGGCTTCGGACGGCCCACTGGCAGGTTCGGCAGCGGAGGCTGGAGTCGATACAGGAGGCGGCAGCAAGGGTGCATACGAGGCCGTCGTTTCGACCGTCACGGCGCTTGTGGCCGCAGCGGCGGGCAGGCCGGCCAGCAGAGCGGCGCCCACGGCGCCAGCCGCCAGGGCCTGGGCCAGGCCGCGCAACAGCCGGCGTGCCGTTCCCTCCAGCTTGACGGCCCGCGCCTCGACCTGAAGATCGATCGGCGCGTCGGCCTGGGGCCGCAACACTGGAACGGGCGCGCTTGCCAGGAAGGCCAGTGACGCAAGGGAATCATGCAGCCGCAGCAACAGCCGGGGTGGCAGGGCGTTCGGTGTTCCGAAGGAAGACACCAGAAGGCTGGCCACCGTCGCCTGGGTCGCCACAAGCTCTGGGGCGGACGACTGGAAGCGGTCCTGAAGCGCTCGCGCCACCGCGGGATCTCTGGCTTCCTGTCGCCAGGTCGCGGAAAGCTGCTCCAGCCCATCGGCCAGCCGGGAGAGACGTTCAACACGACTCCTGCGGGAGCCATAGGTCATCCCATGGTCAATCTGTGTCATGTGATTGCCCCCTGCCGGAGGGTATAGGCTCACGCTCTGGAGAACTTGGCGAGGCGGAATCCACCTATCGGTTAACGAATTTCGAGATGGGTTGAATCCGCGACAGTAAAACTCCCTTGCGAGGCGAATATGCCGCCATCAACCCTGGGATTGGGCAGACCATCACCGCAGGACAGACAGGCCGCTCCGCCAGGGGAGGCAAGCGAAGATGGCCGGGTTCGAATGACGTCCGAGGTCGTTGCCGCCGCCCTCATTTCGTCCAGACTCGCGCCTGTTCTGAACGGAGGGACCACGACTATGACGACGTATGGACGGCTCGAAATCCCTTATATCGCCAATGCCGTCGTCCTTTTGGCCCATCAGATCGACGCGGCCTACTGGAAGGAATGGACTTTGTTCGCGATGCCGGGCGGCATTCAGCTGTTTGTTATCCTGAACCTGCCGATCATCGCCCTGGTGCTACATGGCCAGAGATCCCTGGCTCTGGGACAGTCCAGTGGCAAAGTCATCGCCTGGATGCTGGTGGCGGCCGGTCTGTTTGCCGTGGGCTTCCATGTCGTTCACCTGTTGCGCGGCGACCAGGCCTTCAGATTGCCGATATCATTGGCCCTGCTGGCCGCGACCTTCGTCCTGTCATTGCTCCAGGCCTGGTCACTTGTGAGATCGCCAAGGGATGCAGCATGAACGATCAAGGACTATTGGGCCCCCTGCCGCAACGTCACACTTTTCCTGTCCTGTAACTGCGTTACCCTTCAAGCCTTGAAGACTGTAGCCCGCCGCTCTCCGAGCCGGCCGGACAGGCGACAACGGGATGGAAACGATGATGCATGATCTGGTGATCCGTAACGGGCGGGTGGTCGATGGGACCGGGGCGCCGGGCTTTGCCGCAGACATCGCCATCGATGGCGGCATCATCACCGCGGTCGGGATCGTGGCAGGCCAGGGCCGGCGCGAGATCGACGCCGGCGGCCTGCTGGTCACCCCCGGCTGGGTCGACATCCACACCCACTATGATGGCCAGGTTACCTGGGACCCCTATCTGGCGCCGTCCAGCTGGCATGGCGTGACCACGGCCGTGATGGGCAACTGCGGGGTCGGGTTTGCCCCGGTGCGGCCTGACCGGCACGACTGGCTGATCGCCCTGATGGAGGGGGTCGAGGATATCCCCGGGGCCGCCCTGTCCGAGGGCATCAAATGGACCTGGGAGACCTTCCCGGAATATCTCGACAGCCTGGACGGCCAGCCCCGGGTGATGGATGTGGCGACCCAGGTGCCCCACGGCGCGGTGCGGGCCTATGTCATGGGCGAGCGCGGGGCCCGCAACGAAGAAGCCAATGCCGAGGACATCGCCGCGATGTCACAGATTGTCGCCGAGGGCGTCGCGGCCGGGGCCCTGGGCTTCTCGACCTCCCGAACTGTGCTTCATGTGGCCAAGGACGGGGTTCCCGTGCCGGGCACCTTCGCAGGTGCGGACGAACTTCTGGGCATCGGCCGGGCCATGGGCGCCGTCGGCCATGGCGTGTTCGAGATGGCGTCCGACATGGCCCCGGCCGAGGACGAGTTCCTGTGGATGAAGGCCCTGTCGGCGGAGACGGGCGTGCCGGTCACGTTTGGCCTGCTGCAGTCCCCGGTCAAGGCCGACAACTGGAAGCGGCTTCTGACCCTGACCGAAGAGGCGCGGGCTGAAGGCGCGCAGATCACCGCCCAGATCGCCTGCCGGCCCACCGGCATGGTGCTGGGCTGGCAGAGCACGGTGCATCCCTTCATCGCGCGCGACAGCTATCGAAAGATCGCCGACCTTCCCTTCGAGGAGCGGCTGACGCATCTGAAGGATCCGGCTGTCAGGGCCGCCATCCTGTCGGAGACCTCGCGCTCCATGGGCCCCCTGGGCATGATCCTGACCCAGGGCTTTGACCGGATGTTCCGCCTGGAGCAGCCGGAGGGCCTAGACTACGAACCTGCGGCGGAGGACTCCATCGCTGCCCTGGCCCGGTCCAGCGGCCGGAGCCCGGACGAGATCGTCTATGACATGCTGATGGAGAAGGACGGGCGCGGCTACATCTACCTGCCGCTGCTGAACTATGCCGAGTTCAACTTCGACCACATCCATACCATGATGAACCATCCCAACACGGTGCTCAGCCTGTCGGACGGCGGCGCCCATTGCGGCGTGATCTGCGACGCCAGCTTCCCGACCTACATGCTGACCCACTGGGCCCGGGACCGGGCGCGGGGACCCCGCCTGCCGCTGGAAAAGGTGGTGTCGATGCAGACCCGCGACACCGCCCGCCTCTATGGCCTCAATGACCGGGGCGTCCTGGCGCCCGGCATGAAGGCCGACCTCAACCTGATCGACTATGACCGTCTGGCCATCGAGGCCCCCGAAATGGCCTTTGACCTCCCGGCCCAGGGCCGGCGGATGATCCAGAGGGCGAGGGGCTATGTGGCGACGATCGTCAGCGGCGAGGTGACCTTCGAGAACGGCGAAGCCACCGGCGCCATGCCGGGCAAGCTGATCCGGGGACCGCAGACGGCGGGTCTGGCCATGGCGGCCGAATAGATCCGCTGTCGGTTGCGACGACTGCAGGGTCGGCCGTTACGGCCGTTTCGGTCAGTGCGAGACCAGGATCGCTGTCGGCGGATCGGACAACAGGTCACGGCTGAGGCCGCCAAGGACAAGTTCCTGGAGCCTGGGTCGGCCATAAAGGCCCATGACCACCAGATCGGCTCCCAGGGCCTTGACCTGACTCCGCAGGATATCGGCCACCGATCCATCCTTCGAGCGGTCAAGGATCAGGTTGGCCTTGCGGCCGTGACGTTCGAAAAGACGCTGTAGCAGACCGTCGGGGCCCCCCTCGCCCTCGGGCGAAACGACCAGAATATGCACGTCCGTCGCCACGGACAGGATCGGCCAGGCGTCGCGCAGGGCGCGAGCCGATTCCCGGGAGCCATTCCAGGCGACGATGACGCGATGACCACAGCTCGCCGCCGCTCCGTCCGGAACGACCATCAGCGGTCCGCCGGTCTCCATCCCCAGGTCGCCTGCCGAAATGGTCATCTGCGAACTGCTGACCTGGATACGGGGCGGAACGACCGTCAGGTCGCAGCGCCGCGCGCAGGCGGTGAAGGTGCGATGGTCCTCCCCCGGAATGGTCCGCCAGGTGGACTGGACCCCGGCGGCAGAGGCCGCAGCTTCGAAGCTCGCCCGGGCCGTCTCTGCGGCAACCGCGACCCCCTTGGCGTGATCCTGGATCAGGGCGTCGATCTCGGCCGGCGCCAGATAGGCCTGCACCTGGGCGGCCATCACATCGTTCATGAACCGGGACTCAAGAAAGACCCCGTCCACCACCCCGCGAAACCGTTTGGCGAGGTCCGCCGCCA
>CAMAVA010000045.1 GCA_945861515.1 Brevundimonas vancanneytii
CAAACCCTTGCCCATGGGTTATTCCGGGGCTAACCAGCACCATCCGGGCGTTTCGCTCGCGCCCCTAGAGAGATCTGCGCCGCCATGACAGACGCCGTCCGCACAGAGGCCAAGGACGTCCAGACGTCAGGGGAGGCTGAACGGCCGACCTTCGTCCAGGAAATCATAGAGATCGGCAAGACGGTCGCCTATGCCCTGCTGATTGCGCTTGTTCTGCGGGTATTCCTGTTCCAGCCCTTCACCATCCCGTCGGACTCGATGGAGCCGAACCTGCTTCATGGTGACTACATTATCGTCTCCAAGTGGCCTTACGGCTATTCGCGCCACTCCATTCCGCTCAGTCCTCCGCTCTTCAAGGGCCGAATTCTCGGCGGTCAGCCCAAGCGTGGCGACATCATCGTCTTCAAGCTGCCGGCTGACGCAAAGACGGACTACATCAAGCGTCTGATCGGTCTGCCGGGCGACCGCGTTCAGGTCCGCGGCGGGGTGCTCTACGTCAATGAAAAACCCGTGCCTCGGGTTCAGATGACGCGCAACGACCTGCTCGACATGGATCGCCTGCGCCAGCAGGAATCCTCGCTCGACAACAAGACCTACGTGACCTACGGCGGCGCGCCCTATGGATACGTGAACAATACCGGCGTCTTCCTCGTTCCGCAGGGCCACTATTTCTTCATGGGCGACAATCGAGACAACAGTCTCGATAGCCGCGTGGAGCCCAACTACGCCAATCCCCGTCAAGGGGGCGTCGGCTTCGTGCCGGCCGAGAATCTGGTGGGCAAAGCGGAAATCATCCTTCTGTCCTGGTATCCGCCGGCCGGGCCCTATGACATCGATCAGGGCCATGAAGGCGCCTCGCTGTTCAAACCCTGGACCTGGTTTACCGAGGCCCGTCCCAGCCGGTTCTTCAATATTCTGAAATGACCGCCTGGGCAGACGCGCTGGTCGCCCTTGAGCAGAAGATCGGTCACAGCTTCGCCGACCGCGCCTTGCTTGAGCGCGCCATGACCCATTCCAGCGTCGGTGATGGCGCGGTCAAGGTGCGCCACAATGAGCGACTGGAGTTCCTGGGTGACCGGGTGCTTGGGCTCCTCGCGACCGAACGGCTTCTGGCGCTGTTTCCGGACAGCCGGGAGGGCGAATTGTCACCGCGCCTTGCCAACCTGGTCAATGGCAGGGCCTGTGCCCGGGTCGCACGGCTGCTGGGTCTTGGCGAGATCATGCGGATGAGCGCTTCGGCCCACCGCATGGGCGTGCGCAACAATGACGGGGTGCTGGGCGACGCGGTCGAAGCCCTGATGGCCGCCATCTATGTTGACGGCGGCCTGGAGACGGCCCGCGCCTTCTTTCTTTCGGCCTGGGATGAGGAATTTTCGCTCCTCGACAGCCCCAGATCAAAGGATGCGAAGACACGACTGCAGGAATGGGCCATGGGTCTGAAGTTGGCTGTTCCAACCTATTCCGTGGTGGGCCAGGTGGGTCCGGACCATGCGCCCAGATTTACCGTCGAGGTGCAGGTGCGGGGATTTGAGCCGGAACGGGGGGAGGGCGCCTCCCGTCGCGAGGCCGAAAAGGCGGCAGCATTGGTGATGTTGCTGAAACAGGAAGGCAAGACATGACCCGGGCAGGCTTTGCCGCAGTTATCGGCGCTCCTAATGCGGGGAAATCCACCCTGACCAATCGTCTGGTCGGAGCCAAGGTCTCGATCGTCACCCAGAAGGTCCAGACCACGCGGTTCCCGGTTCGCGGGGTCGCCATGGCCGGCGAGGCCCAGATCGTACTGGTCGACACGCCCGGCATTTTCAAGCCGCGCCGGCGTCTGGACCGGGCCATGGTTCGCTCGGCCTGGGCCGGCGCGGAAGATGCGGACTGCGTGGTCCATCTGGTTGATGTCCAGGCCGAACTGGCCGTGCAGAGCGGTTCCGCCACCGGCGCCGACAAGCGCGGCGTCGAGGATGTCCAGTCCATCATCACAGCCCTGAAGAGCACCGGCAAACAGGTCATCCTGGCCATCAACAAGATCGACGGGGTGAAGCGCGATCGATTGTTGGCCATTGCACAGACCCTGTTCGAGACCGGTGTCTATAGCGAGGTCTTCATGATCAGCGCGGCCGACGGGTCCGGGGTGGAAGACCTGCGCGCCCGGTTGGCGGACCTGATGCCGGAGGGGCCCTGGCTGTATCCCGAAGACCAGACGGCCGACATTCCCGCGAGGCTCCTGGCAGCCGAACTGACCCGCGAAAAAATCTATCTGCGGGTCCATGAGGAACTGCCCTATGCCGCCAGTGTCGAGACCACCGCCTTCGAGGAAAAGAAGGATGGCTCCGTCCGGATCGAACAGACCATTCTGGTAGAGCGCGAAGGTCAGCGGGCCATCATCATCGGCGCCAATGGCCAGACCCTGAAATGGATTGGCCAGAAGTCCCGCGAAGAGCTGACTGAACTGTTTGAACGCAAGGTCCACCTGTTCCTTCATGTAAGGGTGCGAGAAAACTGGGCCGAGGAACGTGAGGCCTATTCCGCCATGGGCCTCGATTTCGAGGTCTGATCGGGACGGTTGGCCCCGTACGGGCCAGGTTGTCAGAATCCCCGCACTGCTTCAGCCTCGCGACTCTGTTGACTGGACAGCCTGTCCGCTCCAGCAGCCCGAGGCCTTCATGCGCACCCTGTTCCTGATCCTGACCCTTCTGTTCATCCCCGGCGCCGCCCTGGCGAGGGCCCCAGCCGACCCGGTCGTAGCGATCAACACCACCCTGGACGCCCTGCATGACGCTGCCTCCAAGGCCGACGGGCCGCGGTACTTCGCCCTCTATGCCGATGACGCCATCTACATCGGCACGGACGCCGCCGAGCGCTGGACCCTGACCGAGTTCCGCGCCTATGCGACGCCCTATTTTTCCAGAGGACAGGGCTGGACCTACCGGCCCCGTGAACGTCATGTCGTGATCGCGGCCTTGCCCTGTCGATGCGTGGCCTGGTTCGATGAGCTGCTCGACAGCAAGTCCTATGGCACAAGCCGGGGAACGGGGGTGATGGTGCTCAGGGACGGCGTGTGGAAGGTCTCCCAATACGCCCTCACATTCCCCATCCCCAATGATCTGGCCAAGCACATGACGGACGAGATCAAGCGGTTCGAGGCCGGCGAGAAGGTTCACTGATCCTTCCTCGCAAGAAACCTCGCCTGTGAACGCGAGGCAGCGTATCTGGCGACCATGGAATGGGAAGACGAGGCCTACATCCTTTCGGCGCGGCCTCATGGCGAGTCCGGTGCGCTCGTGGAACTGCTGGCAGAAAACCAGGGGCGCTATCTTGTCCATGTCGCCGGCGGCGCAGCGCGCCGTATGCGTCCGGTCTTGCAGCCTGGCAGTCGGGTGATCGCCCGCTATCGCGCCCGCATCGAGGGCCAGATGGGCTCCGCCAGCCTGGAGGCGATGGGCGAGGGGCCCGCTGAATTGTTCGACGATCCCCTGGCGCTCTCGGGCCTGGCTGCGGCGGCCGCTGTGGCGGCGGGCGCCCTTCCGGAGCGTGAGCCGCATTCAGGAGCGTTTTACGCCCTCGACGCCCTGATTGGTGCTCTGGACGCCACGGACATCTGGCCGGCCCTTTTCGTGCGATTCGAGGCGGGGCTGCTGCAGGCGCTTGGCTTTGGGCTCGATCTCAGCAAATGCGCCTCGACCGGAGCGATGGAGGATCTGGTCTGGGTCAGTCCTCGCACCGGTCGCGCAGTCAGCCGCCTGGCTGGCGAGCCCTATGCCGATCGCCTTCTGCCCCTGCCGCCCTTCATGATGTCCGCTCGGGGCGGCCTGGCGGAAGGCGATGTCCGCGCGGGTTTCAACCTGACCGGACATTTTCTGGAGCAGTTTGTCTTCGGGCCGCTCAATCGACCGCTGCCGCCGGCCCGGACCTGGCTGCTGGACAAGCTCGCTGATGCCGGGCGGCTGTAGGCGGGCCCCACAATCCAGCCTCGCGCGCATCCTGCGCTCCCTATTCCGCAGTCGGAGCCCTACAGTGGGACCAGTTGATTCTGGACACCCATGACCCTGCTTTCTCCTCCGCCTGGCCCCGGTGACGGCGACCGCATACTCGATGAGCCTCTGACCGAGGCGCTCGCTCGCCGCTACCTTGCCTACGCCCTGTCCACGATCACGGGCCGGGCCCTGCCCGATGTGCGCGATGGCCTGAAGCCGGTTCATCGGCGAATCCTCTATGCCCTTCATGAGATGCGTCTCAATCCGGCGGCCTCGGCGAGGAAGTGCGCCAAGGTGGTCGGGGAGGTCATGGGTAACTTCCACCCCCACGGCGACCAGGCCATCTATGACGCCCTGGTGCGCCTGGCGCAGTCCTTTTCCCAACGCATCCCTCTGGTCGACGGCCAGGGAAACTTCGGCAATATCGACGGCGATAACGCCGCCGCCATGCGGTACACCGAATGCCGGATGACCGAGGCGGCTGCGCTGCTGCTGGATGGCATCGACGAGAACGCCGTCGACTTCAAGCCAACCTATGACGGCCAGGACGAAGAGCCGGTGGTGCTGCCCGCCGGGTTTCCAAACCTTCTGGCGAATGGCTCCAGCGGCATCGCCGTCGGAATGGCGACGTCCATTCCGCCCCACAATGCCGGCGAACTGATCGATGCCTGTCTGCTGCTGCTGCAACGGCCTGAGGCGACCACCGCAGATTTGATGGAACGGGTCCAGGGACCAGATTTCCCGACAGGCGGAATCATCGTCGAACCCCGCCACTCTCTTTTGGAAACCTTCGAGACCGGGCGTGGCGGCGTCCGGGTCCGGGCGCGCTGGAGCCGGGAGGAAACGACCCGCGGCGGTTACGTGATCGTCGTCACCGAAATTCCCTATCAGGTGAAGAAGGCCGAACTGGTCGAACAGCTGGCCGAATTGATCGAGGCCAAGAAAGCGCCCCTGTTGGGGGATGTCCGCGACGAATCTGCAGAAGACGTCCGGTTGGTGATTGAGCCTAAGTCACGAAATGTCGAGCCCGAGGTTCTGATGGAGAGCCTCTTCCGGCTTTCGGATTTGGAGACCCGTTTCCCGGTCAACATGAACGTCCTGGATGCCCGCGGCGCGCCGGGTGTCCTGGGGCTGAAGGCGATCCTGAAGGCTTTCCTGGATCATCGGCGCGAGGTCTTGATCCGGCGGGCGCGGTTCCGCCTCGAGAAGATCGAGGCCAGGCTGCATATCCTGGACGGCCTGCTGATCGCCTATCTTAACCTCGATGAGGTGATCCGGATCGTTCGCTACGAGGACGAGCCCAGGGCGAAACTGATCGCCGCCTTCGATCTCACCGAAATTCAGGCCGACGCCATTCTCAATACTCGCCTGCGCCAGCTGGCGAGGCTGGAAGAGATGGAGATCCGCCGGGAACATGCTGAACTGGCTGAGGAAAGGGACGGCATTCAGTCCATGCTGGCATCGGAAGCAAGGCAGTGGAAGCTGGTCGGCGCCGGATTGGCGGCCATGCGGGATGTGATCGGAACGGGAACGGCTGTGGGGCGCCGCCGAAGTGATTTTGCCGAGCCTCCTGCCATCGATGTGGAAGCTGCCTCGGAGGCCTTTATCCCGCGTGAGCCGATCACGATCATTCTGTCCGACAAGGGTTGGATACGGGCCGCCAAGGGCAAGGTCGACGATCCCTCCGAACTCAAGTTCAAGGAGGGCGACAGGCTGGGCTTCCTTGTTCCTGCAGAAACAACAGACAAGCTGCTGATCTTTGCTTCGGATGGACGCTTCTTCACCCTGGAATGCAGCAAGCTGCCCTCTGCGAGGGGGCATGGCGAACCCCTTCGGTTGATGGTCGATCTGGACGACAAGGTGAAGATCGCCGACGTCTTCCCCCACAAGCCCGGGCGACGACGCCTTCTGGCTTCAGCCGAGGGCTATGGCTTTGTCCTGCCCGAGGACGAAGCGCTCGCCTTCCGCCGTGCGGGGAAGCAGGTGCTCAATGGCGCGGCTCAAGCCTGTCTCGAATTGACGGGGGATCACCTGGCCGTCGTCGGAGACAACGGCAAGATCCTGGTCTTTCCGATAGATGAGCTTCCGGAAATGCCCCGCGGCAAGGGCGTCAAGCTGCAGTCCTATCGTGAGGGCGGTTTGCGGGACGCCATGGTCTTCAAGGCTGAAGCCGGCGCTGGATGGATCGATGCGGGTGGTCGCAACCGTGACTGGCCCGACTGGCGTGAGTGGATGGGCAAGCGAGCGGGTTCCGGCAAAGCGGCGCCACGGGGCTTTCCGGTCACCAAGCGGTTTCGTCCCAAGACAAACTGATCGACCTGTCCGATGACTTTGCGCGCCGACATCAGGCGGTCGCGGTGCGCGCTCGTCCCCGAACCAGCTGTCGGCGGGCTATCGGCTATTTCCGCCCAAGGGGAAGCGAGTCGGCGCCTTTGAGCGCCCGTGTTTCCGAAAGAGCCTGTTCCGCCTTTGCAATCTCGCGGGCGGAAATCAGTCCCCAACCGCTTGGCCGCAAGATTTCGAGCGGCTGGAAACGCGCCTTGTAGGCCATCTTTTCGCTGCCCGAGACCCAGTAGCCCAGATAGACCCGGGGCAGGGCGTTCAGTGTTGCCTGCACCACATGATCGAGAACGATGAAGACGCCAAGGCTCCGACGCGCCAGATCAGGGTCGAAGAAGCTGTAGACCAAGGACAGGCCGTCTTGCATCAGGTCGACCAGAATACAGGCGACAAGGTCGCCTGGACCCTGGTCCTCCGAACGGGTTCTGTATTCGACTATATGGGTTCGAACCGTCGTGTCCTCGACCATGGCCACGAAATCAGGCCAGGCCATTTCGGCCATGCCACCGTCGGCATGCCGGGCCATCAGATAGCGTCGTAACAGGTCAAACTGCTCGATCGTGGCCTCAGCTTCGACGATATGACGCTGAAGATCTGCATTCCTGGCGAGGACACGCCGTTCCGAGCGCGAGAAAACATAGTCCTCTATGGGAATCCGGGCCGAGGTGCAGGCGCTGCAGGCCTCACAGGCCGGACGATAGGCGATGTTCTGGGACCGCCGGAAACCTGACTGGGTCAGGCTGTCGTTGATGATGGACCCCTCGCCCTGGGGCAGGTGCGTAAAGACCTTCCGTTCCTCATGGCCTGGCAGATACGGACAGGGCGAGCCTGCGGTCAGGAAGAACCGCAACCGGCCGGACGTCGTAAACTGCTGTGTCACTTAAAACTGCCCGTCGCGGGTGCATCTTGCACCGAAGTGATTAGGGCCTATGGCTTCCCACTCCGCAAGAGGGCGTTCGCTGTTCATCGATCCGGCGGCAGAACCGGCGCTTCCCGCAGCAGAATGATCGCAATTCGCCGGTTTCCAGCCAGGGTCGGGTCGTCTGGATAGAGCGGATCAGAATTGGCTTTCCCGGAGACCTGATAGATTCTGTCTGCGTCCACCCCTGCCGATTGCAGGATCTGCCGCGAGGCATCGGCCCGCGCCGAGGACAGGCTCCAGTCTGACGCAGACTTCGTCCCGTCGGCATTGGCGCTGGTATGGCCGGAAATGGTGATGCGGTTGGGAAGCTGGTTGATCACCTTGCTGATCGCTCGAAGCAGGATCCGGGCGCGGTCATTGGGCGCTGATGCTCCATCGCGGAACATGGACCGTCCTTCCTGATCGATGAGCTGGATACGAAGTCCTTCGGGAGTCTGGTCGATCTGGATCTGCTTCGAGAGTTCCGCGAGCTCGGGCATGTCCTGGAGGGCCTGGCGCAGTGACTGGGCGGCGGAAGCGAACGAATCTTCCTCGCGCTTCTGAAGTTCCTCCCGAAGGGCTTCTTCACTGGCGCTTTCCAGCTTGCTGGTGGGAGTCGTTTCGCTCAAGCCATCCTTGGGCGTTTCCGGAGGAGATTCCGGCGCCAACTGCTCGACAATCGCCACCGCGCCATTGGATTTGGCGCCATCGTCGCCCAGGCTCGTGCCACCCAGGATGCCGCCTGAACCGCTGGTGGTCTCCGAGACGCTGGCTGGCGCGAAATAGTCGGCGATACCGCGCTTCTGTTCCGGGCTGGTGGTGTTGATCAGCCACATCAGCAGGAAGAAGGCCATCATTGCAGTGACGAAGTCGGCATAGGCCACCTTCCAGGCGCCGCCGTGATGCCCGCCGCCGGACACCTTCTTCACCTTCTTGATGAGGATCGGTCGTTCGCTTCCGATCGCCATGGCCAACCCCGCTTAACCGTAATATCCGCAACCTCGGTGCTGGACGTTAAGATGACGTTTCGGTCGCGCCGGAACGGGAGTATCGGAATGAGAATTGCGTTTGTCGGACTTGGAGTCATGGGCTTTCCCATGGCCGGCCATCTCGCCGGGGCGGGCCACGACGTGACCGTCTACAACCGCTCGCCGGACAAGGCCCAGCGCTGGGTGCAGGCCCATGCCGGAGACCTGCGCTCTACCCTCGGCGAGGCTGCTGACGGCGCCGAGTTGGTCGCCCTTTGCGTGGGCAACGATGACGATGTGCGATCAGTGGTGGACGCCGTGCTTCCGGCCATGTCGCCGGGCGGTCTGATCGTCGACCACACCACCACCTCGGCCGTTCTGGCCAGGGACATGGCGGATCTCTGCGCCCGAAGCGGCCGCTGGTTCCTCGATGCGCCGGTCAGCGGCGGACAGGCAGGGGCTGAGAACGGCCAACTGACAATCATGGTCGGCTGTGAAGAGGCCGCTTTTGAACGCGCAACACCGGTTATCGGCGCCTATGCCAAAGCCATTCGGCGGATTGGCGGCCCTGGGGCAGGGCAGTTGGCCAAGATGGCCAACCAGATCGCCATTGCCGGTGTGGTCCAGGGGCTCGCCGAGGCTGTGCACTTCAGCAAGCGCGCCGGGGTGGATCCGATGATCGTGTTCGAGGCCATCAGCAAGGGGGCTGCCCAGTCCTGGCAGATGGACAATCGCTGGGCCACCATGGTCGAGGGGCGGTTCGACTTCGGCTTTGCCGTCGACTGGATGCGCAAGGACCTGGGGCTGGTGCTGGACGAGGCTCACGAACGCGGCGCCCGCCTCGACATGACCGCCCTGGTGGACAGCTACTATGCCGAGGTCCAGGCCCTGGGCGGCCAGCGTTGGGACACATCCAGCCTGGTGGCAAGGTTGGAAGGGCCATAGCCGCAGGGCCCTTCGCCGACCCTACTCGAAAAGTCGCCGGCGCAGGGCAGGTTCAAGCTGGGTCCAGTCGTCGGCCCAGTGATGCCGATCTGGAGCCGTCGGGGCGAAGGGGCGCAGCCGCGCATCCGCCACGATCTGGAACCGGGCGACCTGCGGCGCCGAGTCCGCCACCGACTCCAGATTGGGCAACAGGTCGTCGATGAAGCCTGAAGGGCCCCGGGTTCGGGCGGAAAGGGCGGCGACGACCGGCCCCTTGAGTCCTGAATTGATGATCATCGGGTAGTCCAGCCCGTGGGTCTTGAGCCAGCGGCTCCGAGCGGTTCGACCATGGTCGGGCGCATTGGTCAGAATGATGATTCCGGCCTCCGCCGACAGTCCGGAAAGCGCCTCCGCCGCGCCTTCGACAGGGTCAAGGTCGCCATCGCCGTCCCTGAAGAAGTCGTCGAACAGGGACTTGCCTGTCTCCATGTCGATATGCTGGTCGTCTCCAGGGCGATAAACGTTCTGGAACAGAGCGAACCGATCGACCCGCATCTCAAAGCCGTGCCGTCCGACAAACCGCTCGAACCCTCTCATGAAATGAGCGAGCACCTCGTCAACATCGACGATGAGCAGGGGGCGTCCGGAATCGATATCGATCGTCCGGGCGATTTCGAGCGGGGTTTGTGAGGGAGGCTGGATCACGATTAGCGCAGGCTTAAGGATATTCGTGGCTACTGGCTTCCAGAAACAGGAACGGCTGAGTCTTTTTTCAGCGGACCGCAAGGGTCGAGGTCAATCGGTTGATGGCGAAGAAGGTCCTCATTGTCGAGGATAACGAGCTCAACATGAAGCTCTTCCACGACCTGCTCGACGCGCAGGGGTATGAAACCCTTCAGACGCGCGAGGGTCTGTCTGCCCTTGCGCTCGCCCGGGAGCACCGTCCGGACCTCATCCTCATGGATATCCAGCTGCCGGAGATTTCCGGACTGGAAGTCACCAAGTGGCTGAAGGAAGACGACGATCTCGCCCACATTCCGGTTGTGGCTGTTACCGCCTTCGCCATGAAGGGCGACGAAGAACGTATTCGCGAAGGCGGCTGCGAGGCCTATATTTCGAAGCCGATATCGGTGGTCCATTTCCTGGACACCATTCGACGCTTGCTGGGGTAGGCCGATGAGTGCGCGCATCCTTGTTGTCGACGATATCGAGGCCAACGTGCGGCTGCTGGAGGCCAAGCTGGCCGCCGAATATTATGATGTGCTTACGGCCAGTGACGGCCCGTCCGCGCTTGCCATTGCATCCTCGGAACAGCCGGACATCGTCCTGCTGGATGTGATGATGCCCGGCATGGATGGTTTCGAGGTCTGCCGCCGGCTCAAGGAAGACCCTGCGACCCGCCATATCCCGGTGGTGCTGGTGACGGCGCTGGATGGACGGTCCGACCGGATCGAGGGCCTTGAGGCCGGCGCCGACGAGTTCCTTACCAAGCCGATCGACGATGTCCTGCTCTTCGCCAGGGTTCGAAGCCTGACCCGGCTGAAACTGGTGATTGACGAACTGCGGCAGCGTGAGGAGTCCGGCAGACGAATGGGGGTTATTGCTGGCGCGGCCTCCAGGCTGGGCGGAACCGGCGGTCGCATCCTCATCGTCGATGACAATGAACGCCAGAGCCAGCGTGTCGCGACCGAACTGGCCGTGGATCATCGACCCGTGGTCGAGACCGACCCGGAAAAGGCCCTGGCGACGGCCCGCGGCCCTGTCGACATCGTCATCGTCAATGCCTCTGCGAAGAACTTTGATGGCCTTCGCTTCTGCGCAAATCTTCGATCGGACGAGGTATCGCGCCATCTGCCTGTGCTGGTCATCGTGGATCCCGACGATCGGCCAAGGCTGGTCAAAGCCCTGGAGATCGGGGTCAACGACATCCTGACCCGGCCCATCGATCCGCAGGAACTGTCCGCCCGGGCCAGGACACAGATCAAGCGCAAGCGCTACACCGATTTCCTGCGCCAGAATCTGGATCATTCCCTCGAACTGGCGGTAACCGACCAGCTCACCGGTCTTCACAACCGCCGCTACATGGAAGGGCAGCTGTCAGCCTTGGCAAGACGCGCCGCCATGGGGGGCGATCCGGTTGCAGCCCTGATGATCGACATCGACCATTTCAAGAAGATCAATGACAACTTCGGCCATGACGTGGGCGATGAAGTGCTGAGGGAGTTTGCCGTACGACTGGCCTCCAACGTCCGGGCCGTCGACCTGCCCTGTCGTTACGGCGGCGAAGAGTTCACCGTGATCATGCCGGATACACAGATCGAGGACGCGGAGCGGATCGCTGAACGCATCCGGCTGCATGTCGCTGGTTCGCCCTTCCGGGTTGCCGGCGGTGAGCTTCTGACGGTGACGATCTCTGTCGGGGTCGCCGCGACCATCGGCACGACGGACACTCCCGAGACCCTGCTCAAGCGCGCAGACAGCGCCGTCTACGAGGCCAAGCACGCTGGTCGCAACCGGGTGATCTCGAAGGCCGCCTGAGAACCAGAGGCTTTGTTGCTGATCTCGGGCCAAAGAAAAACGCCCGGCCGTGAGGCCGGGCGTCCCGAAATCCAGAAGTCTGGAAAGCCTACTTGATCTTGCCTTCCTTGAACTCGACGTGCTTGCGCACGACCGGGTCATACTTCTTCAGGACCATCTTGTCGGTCTTGGTGCGGGCATTCTTCTTGGTCACATAGAAGAAGCCGGTGTCCGCCGTGGAGTTGAGGCGGATCTTGATGGATGCCGGTTTGGCCATAACTCTATCCTCATGGCCGCAGGGCCGAATTCTCGCGAGGCGCGGAACATACGCATGGTTGGCCGGAAGTCAACGGCCGGATCCGGCCGCAATCAGATCAGCTGCTTCAATCGCGCCTTGCCATAGCGATAGGTGAACAAAAATGGCGGGTCTTCGGCTGCTGCTGCTCTGACAACGGCCTCCGTGATGTCCATGAGCGGCAAATTCAATGCTTCTCTCATCGGACGATAGGCCAACTCGGTCAGTTCATCGCTGTCCGCCAGGGTTCCAGAAGCGTCAGCGGCGTCAGCCTGAAAGAACCGGGCATGAAAGCGAATCGGGCTGTTGGTCGGGGTGATGGCCCGCGCCGTGAGCCGCAGGGGGGCGTGGTCAGACAGTTGCAGGCCCGTCTCCTCGCGGGTCTCCCGAACAGCCGCAGCCGCCAGGGCGCCGGCCAGCCTCAGCGAGGCATGGGTCAGTCGGGCACAGACCGGCGACAGGACGCGAGGATGCTCCAGATCGCCAGGCTCAACACCGCCGCCAGGAAAGACGAAGACATCGGGTGCAAAGCGCGACTTGCGGGGTCTGCGTCCCATGAGGACTTCGGCACTCGGCCCTGTCCCGCGCAGCAGAACCAGACTCGCGGCGTGACGCGGCTTTGCCGGCTTGGCTGACAGGTCGCTCACAGATGCTCCAGACGGCGAGCGCCCTTCACAAAGCGCATGAACGGCGCCGGCCGAGCCTCGTCTTCCAGTCGAAGGGCGATCTCCTGAATCACGAACCGCGTGATGTTGGGCAGGTCCAGGGCCAAGGCCTCGTCCAGATCGACCCAGGCGATTTCATCCAGTTCGCCGCAATCGGGTCTGCGCTCCAGGCTGAGGAGGGCTTCTGCATCCGCCATGAAGAATCGCGCATCGAACCGCTTGTGGCGGTAGGGCGGCGTGATGGCCCGCGCCACGAACTTCAAGGCGGCAAGATCGGGCAGGGCGCCAATCTCCAGGAACGGTCGCCAGGGTCCGACACCGGGTCGCGGCTCGGCGGGGCGAGCCAGAAGCAGGCCGACCTCTTCAAAGGTTTCTCGCACAGCCGCCATGGCCAGGGCGCGTGGCAGTTTGGGACTGGTATGCCGCGCCTGAAGCCGAAGCCTGGCCTCCACCTCGGCGCCAAGCTTGGTGGCGACGGGCGCGGAAAAGTCGCTCCGGTCCACCCGGCCGCCGGGAAACACCCATTTGGAGGGCATGAAGCTGTGACCCTTGGCCCGTCGTCCCATCAGCAGCCGAGGCATTGGCCCGTCGCGTCTCACGACGATCAGGGTGGCGGCATGGCGGGGCGTGACCGCCGGTCCCTGGTCCCGCATGGCGCCGTCGCTGCGGGGATCATAGTTCGGATCGAGGATTGGGCCGGTCATCGCATCATTTTAGGATCATCCCGTCTGCGGGAAAGCCTGACCCAAGGTGAACCAGCGTCAATTCCTAGGGAGCCTTGAAGGGCGCCAGAATCAGGATGTCCAGGTCCCGGTTCGGGGTAAAGTCGGTCGCCCGCACTTCAAACTGTGTGGAACTGATTTTTGTCACCCCATTGGCGCAGAAACTGACGAGGTTTTCCGGCGCGCCCTTGTCGACCACCAGGCGGAAGTCGCCGATCGGTCGCGCCCAGTTGGCCCCGGTCTTGAGCACATAGCTGATCCGGCGCTCCTGATAGCCGCCCACACCCCTCATGGCCTTTCGACCGCGGACAACCGCTGCGACGAAATCCTCATCAATGCAGTATTTCTCCTGCATCCCACGCGCCCAATCGTTGTCAGCCTCGGTCCAGCCAGGGCCGCCAACCATGGTGTCGATGCTGGATCCCACAGCCGGCCTGTAGCGGTGCTCGACGGCGATTTCGCGCCCGGCGGGGAATATCTGCTCCCAATGGAAGGTGGTCTTCAGCACCCAGGCCGGCGCCAGATGATGCTCCCATCCCTTGCCGGCGTCAAAATCCTGCTGCGTCGCCAGCCCCAGCTTCAAGGCTTCGGCCTTGTCGCCGGCGCCGAGGCGATCGAGGGCTTCGCCTGCCCCGGAAAGATGCGACGCCAGCGGCACGCCTCTGGACGACAGCCATGCCGTCCGGTCGATGCCGCCGGCCATGGCTTTCTGTTCGACCCGGGGACTGACCAGAATTCCCTGAACGCGGGTGCTGAAGTCCAGCAGGTTCGCGGGGTCGCTGGAAGGAATCCCGACGTCACTTTCGAAAAAGCCCTCGCCCCCGATGTCCGGCATCGGAAAGGCCACGACGGTGCGGACCGGCTCTGGCGTGGTGTTGAGGAACCGGTAGCGAACGATCACCTGCTCCTGAGAAATGAACAGATCCTCGCTGCGCATCTCGACGCTGTCGGATCGGGTCAGGATCAGGCCGCCGGCCGCCAGTTCCGCCGTGGAATCATTGGCCGCAGCCGGCAGGCCCAACAGCAGCCCGGTCATCGCCAGAACGGAACTCAGGCCGCGCCATTTCATCGCTTCTTTCCCTTGCCCTTGCCCGGTTTGGCCGGCGGTCTGGCCATGCCGGGGCCACCCTTTCGAGGGGGGCCGCCGCGACTGGCAGGTCCAGCATCCTTGAAGCGCCTTCGGACGCCCAGGCTCGGCCTAGCCGCCCCGGGAACGCCCTTCACCGGTTCGCTGAGCATCTCGAACAGCAGGCCGCCGGTGACCGGCGTCGCCTCGCGAAGCCGGACCTCAACCCGCAGTCCCAGGGGCCATCTCGCCCCGGTTCGTTCACCGACCAGAGCGTGAAGGCTCTCGTCATGGACGAAATACTCCTCACCCAGGGTAGAAACCGGAATCAGACCGTCCGCACCGGTCTCCTCCAGCCGGATGAAAAGGCCAAAACGGGTCACCCCGGTGATCCGCCCGGCGAACTCGGCGCCCACCCGGTCTGACAGGAAGGCGGCGACATAGCGGTCCGTGGCGTCGCGCTCGGCGGCCATCGAGCGGCGTTCGGCATAGGTGATGCGTTCGGCGGTGTCCCGCAGCTGGGCGATGTCGCCATCGGTCAGCCCGTCCTCGCCAAGCCCCAGGGCCCGGACCAGGGCGCGATGCACGATCAGGTCGGCATAGCGGCGGATGGGGCTGGTGAAGTGGGCATACTTGGCCAGGTTCAGGCCGAAGTGGCCGATATTGTCGGGGCTGTAATGGGCCTGCATCTGGGTGCGCAGCACCACCTCATTGACAATCTCGGCATGCGGCCCCCCGCGGGTTTCGTCCAGAAGACGGTTGAACCGGTCCGTGCGGGGCGCTTCCCCCTTGTTCCAGGGCAGGCCCAGGCTGTCGAGGAACTCGGCCAGCGACTGGACCTTCTCCTGACTGGGCGTGTCGTGGACGCGGTAGATCAGCGGGGTACGGCGCGTCTCCAGGGTCTCGGCGGCCGAGACATTGGCCTGGATCATCATCTCTTCGATCAGCCGGTGAGCCTCGAGCGACCGGCGGCGCTCGATGGACACAACGTTGCCGTCCTCGCCGATGCGGATCCGTCGCTCGTCGCTCTCGATGGCGAGGGGTGAGCGGGCGAGCCTGCCTTTCAGCATGACGTGATAGGCCGCCCAGAGCGGCTTCAGCACGCCTTCCAGCAGGGTTCCGGCCTTGTCATCGGCCAGTCCGTCAATAGCCGCCTGGGCCTGTTCATAGGACAGCTTGGCTGCCGACCGCATCAGACCCCGGACGAACCGGTGGCTGCGCTTGCGGCCATCGGCGTCGAACACCATCCGTACGGCGAGACAGGCGCGATTCTCGCCTTCGCGAAGGGAGCAGAGGCCGGCTGACAACCGCTCAGGTAGCATCGGCTCTACCCGGTCCGGGAAATAGGTGCTGTTGCCCTTGTCCCGGGCCACGCTGTCCAGGGCCGAACCGGTGCGGACATAGGCGGCCACATCGGCAATCGCGACCCAGACAATCCAGCCACCGACATTGCGGGCGTCAGGGTCCGGATGGGCGAACACGGCGTCATCGTGATCCCGGGCATCCACCGGGTCGATGGTGATCAGCGGCAGGTCCCGAAGGTCCTCACGCCCTGAAAGCGTCGGCGGTAGCGCGGCTTCCGCTTCGGCTTCCGCCGCCGGGGTGAACCCGGTCGGGATGCCGTGTGTATGGATGGCGATCAGCGAAGCGGCCCGGGGTTCGTCCTCCCGTCCGACAACCTCCAGAAGCTTGCCCTGCTTGGGCCCAAACCGGCTGGACCCGGGCTGCACCTGGGCAAGGACCAGATCGCCATCCTTCAGGTCGCGGCCCTCGAATTCGGGCAGCAGCAGGCTGTCCTTGCTACGCCGATCGACCGGCTCAACCCGGATCTCGCGGCGGACCTTGCGCACCACGCCCAGCACCCGGTGCGCGCTCTGGCCCAGACGCTTGATCACCCGGGCCTCGACCTCGCCGTTTTCCAGGCGCTCGAACCGGACCAGAAGCTTGTCGCCCATGCCGGGAGCGCCCGCGCTGGCTTCCTGCCGATCCGGCGCCAGCCGCGCAAGGGGGGCGTCATCGCCGCCCTTGGTCAGCCGCACGAACAGGTCGCCGTCCGTGTCGCGCTCGACCACCTCGGCCACGCCCACAGGGGGTAGGGCGCCAGCCTCGGCGAAGCCCTTGCGACCCCGCTTGCCCAGGGCCCCCTCGGTCTGAAGACCTTTCAGCATCTCGCGCAGGGCCCGGCGGTCGGCGCCCTTCAGTCCGAAGGCCTTGGCAATATCGGCCTTGTCGGCTTCGCCCGCGTCGCGCAGGAAGGCGATCAGGGTCTCCCGATCAGGCAGGCCCTGAGGCGGGCGGACAGTCTTGGTCGGTTTGAACTTGGCCATTGCCTCTGGATAGCCCGGCCGGCGGCTTCCAGTAAGGCCCTTGTGACTGTTCAGCCCACAACCGCCGGCAAGGGCCCTACCAATCGGTCTCGACGGTGAGGGTCACGATGCGGCGTTCGCCAGGTTTCAGGGTCATGGCCCAGACGGCTCCTGACGGCTTCATCTGATGACGCGGCGCAGACCGGATGACCCGCAGCCCCTCATAGGAGGGCATCCGAAGCTCGAACATCGCCGGAACGGCCTTGTTGTTGTGCGCCTCAACCTCGACCGTATGCCGAACCCGGTTCCTGCCGACCTCCTGTTCCCTGATGACCCGGGGCGTGACCTGGACCTCGACAGACTCGGCCGTGTCGATCTCGAGCGGCGCCCCGACTCCCGTATTTCGGAACCGACCCTCTCCGACGAGAAGTCGGCCGCCCCTGGCGTTCGGCTCCATGATGGAGATGTCTCCGCCCGGCAGGGGCAGTCCCAGATTGTTGCGCTCGCGGTTCTCGGTCCGGAACATGACGACCGTCGGCCTTGGGGGATCATCGGCCTCCACGCTGTCGTCCGGCGACAGGCGGTAGACATAGACCCGGTCATACCGGACGCCGGACTTCTGCAGCATCATGACCTGCTTGGTCTGTAGGGCTGCGATCGTGGTCGGGGAAGCCAAGGTATAGAGCTTATAGTCGCCAAGGTCCGTCTGCACGGCCTTCTGGGCTGTCACAACGATCTCGCTGGCCGCATCTGCCATCGGCGCCATGGCCATCGCAGGCGGCGGCGGTGGCGGCGGTGGGGGAGACGGCACCCCGCGCCAGCGTCTCGCTCCGAAAGTCGTGGTGTCCATCGGCCAGCATCGAGGCGAAAGCGGCACGGTGTTTGTGACGACCGCTCGAGTGTCGTCGCCCCGCTCGACCTCGCCGGCCACGACTTGGGTCAGGGCATTGGCAAAGCCTGTGCGGCCGGTGTTTTTAAGGGTGATCCAGCCCGACAGGTCCAGGGTCTGGCCATCGGAACTGAGGTTGGCGACATAGTTGGCGGCCCAGAGCACGCCCACCGACAGATAGGTCAGCCGCACCTTGTATCGCCCGGCTTGAGGCGCCCTGACGCGGAGCGACAGGGTCGGGCGATCCGAAAGCCCCGAAGGCATGCGGTCAAAGACCAGTCGCTCCGCGCCGCCGCTGCATTTCAGGGTCTCGATCCGGCCGCCGACATCCAGCACGACCCCGTCGGGGCCCGAGCGGATCACGGCGCGCTCGGTAGTTTCCTTCCCTGTCGCAGGATCGGTACGGACCCAGCTGACCGTCTCGCCCAGGGACCGGGCGACCAGGGAGCCGGGGCTCAACAGGTCGAAATCCTGGTTCCGCTCGATCAGTTGCGCCGGAAGACCATCCACAGCCGCCGTCTGGGCCACAATGCCTTCGGCGACCCCCTTGAAGCTGATCCGGCTTTCACCGGCGGGCACATCGAGGGTCCGCCATTCGGTGACCAGGGCCAGCCCCGACTCCCCATCGAAATAGACGTCCTGAAAATCAGCCAGACGGCCGGTTCCCAGGGAAGGGTCCTGATAAACGGCGATCGAAAGCTGTTCTGGTCCCGGCGAGACGACCTGCACCATGCCGGGCAACGAACCGTCGGCCGGGCTCATGGCGGGCGCCGGCAAGGCAAGCCCGGCTGCCAGCAGCAGCCCGAGCAGGGGGCGGGCAGCGACCATGATGTTAACGGCCGACGTCGACGGTAAAGGTCAGGGTGGCTTCACCATTCGCGGGCGCCGCCACGTCCCAGGACAGGAACTGGGCGTTCAGGCGCTTGCTCGGCAGGCTCTCGGTGATCACCTTGCCCTCGACCCAAAGTCCGCCCTGCCGGACATTGACCACCACCGGCTCGGGGCGGGCGTTTCGTACGAGATAGCTGACCGTATAGCGCGTCCTGCCAAACACCTTGTCGGTGGACAGGATGGTCGGCTGAAGCGTGACGTCGAACGCCTGACCGGTCTGGATCGCCAGGGTGGAACCGGCCGGGCTGTGGGGAATGCTGTTCTCGCCGATGAACTTGGGATCGCCGGTCGCGTCTCGCATATAGACCCTCACCGTTCCCGCCGGCATGGGGGAGGCGGTCCTTGCGGCATTGGCGGCGCTGAACTGCAGCAGGACGTCTGCCGAGACCGGCTGTTCTTCGCTCTGGAACCCATAGCGATCGACCCGGTAGATCTTGCTGGCCGGCGCGCCAAGGATGTCGAGGAAGCTGACCTGCTTGGTCTGGTTCTGGGCGATCGTCGTTCGTTCGGCCAGGGGATAGAGATAGTAGTCAGCCAGGGCTCCCTGACCGGACGCCATGCCGGCTGAGACGACCCCGCCGCCGGGCCGGCCTGAGTTGAATCCGCCGCCCGAGACATTGCCGGCGACCAGCTGCACCTCTGCCGAGTCGAAACTGGTTCCCGAAGTATTGGTCAGGGTCACCCAGCCTTGAAGGTCCAGCTTTCCGCTCTTTTCATCGAACATGGCCACATAGTCGGCGTTCCAGCCGAGGCCCGATGTCAGATAATTGAGTGTTGTCTGGCGGGCCCCAGCCTGGGCGGCGTCGACGACCACCGACAAAGTCGGCCTGGCCCGCAGGTTCTCCGGAACGCGGTCGAAGATCACCCGGGTCGGGAGGCCGTCGTCCCGCAGGACTTCGATCCGGTCGCCGATCTGCAGCACCACCCCGCCATTGACGGCGAGTACCTTGGCGACCTCGGTAATCTGCGCGCCGGTCGCCGGATTGGTGCGCACGATCTTCACCGTCTCGCCCACGGCCTTTTCCATCAGGGTGTCCGGGCTGAGCAGGTCATAGTCGAAATTCTGTTCGACGATGCTGATCCCCTGGGCCGAGAGGCTGACCGTCTCGGAGCGGATCTGGGGCGACACGTCCTTGAATTCCAGCTTCTGCCGACCTGCGGTCAGGGTCTCGGTGCGGATGTCCTCCACCAGGGACTGGCCGGAATTGTAGATGGTCACCGAAAGTCGGCGATCCGCCGCACTGGCCCCTGAAATCGCCATGATGGAGGCAGCGGCAACGAGGGCGGCGGACAGGACAGTGCGGCGCATGGAAGGCAACTCCGGGGGCTGGTGGCCAACCCTCTCACGGCCCCTTTGCCATTGTCGAGTGGGCAGCGGCGCCCGGTTGCTGTAGCGCTCGACCTTGTGATCCAGACTTCTCGCCTCGTTCTGCGCCGCGCCCGTCCGGACGACCTGACGGCCGTGAACAGTTTCATGAGCGATGTCAGGGCCATGCGCTATTGGGCGACCTCGCCCCATCCGACCCTTGACCATAGCCAGACCTGGCTCCAGCGACTGATGGCCGTCACGGGCCCGGAAAACCAGGACTATCTGATCGAACTGTCCGGGCAGGTGATCGGACTCGCCGGATCCAATCCGCTTCCGGACTTCGGCTTCATCCTGCATCCCGATTTCTGGGGCAGGGGACTGGCGGAAGAGGCGTCGCGCGGCGTCATCGACCACATTTTCGCAAGCCTGCCCATCATGGCCCTGACCGCCGAGGCCGATCCGAGGAATGGCGCATCCCTGACGCTGCTCGGCCGCCTGGGATTCGTGATGACCGGCGAGGCGAAACACACCTTGCGAGTTGGCGCCAAATGGGTCCAGCCTGTGTAAAAACGCCCGCAGATTTGCTAGAATCGGCTCGTCATTCGGAGGGCCGGTCATGGGGCGTTTCGTCGAGGGTGGAGACCGACGTCAGTCGTTTCTGTTGCCGGAATCGCTGGACGACTACGTGACGGAGGAC
>CAMAVA010000046.1 GCA_945861515.1 Brevundimonas vancanneytii
TCACCACCGCTCCGTCCAGGGCCGCAGGTCCATTTCGTGGGTCCAGGCGGAGCGGCCCTGGTGGTGGAGCCAGACATAGTTTCGGGCCACCTCGGCCGGATCGACGATCTCGCCCCGGGCCAGCAGGGCGTCGGCCTGGTCGTCGGTCATCCGCTCGCGGGTGAAATTGCCGTCGATGGCGCCGTCGACGATGACATGGGCCACATGCACCCCCTTGGGGCCGACCTCCCGCGCCAGGCTCTGGGCCAGGGCCCGCAGGGCGTGTTTGGCGCCGGCAAAGGCGGAGAAACCCTCGCGGCCCCGGACGCTGGCCGTGGCGCCGGTGAACAGGATGGTGCCCCGGCCCCGGGGCGTCATGACCCGGGCCGCCTCGCGTCCGGTGAGGAACCCGGCCAGGGCGGCCATCTCCCAGACCTTGGTATAGACCCGGGTGGTGGTGTCCACGACCTCGAACCGCACATTGGCCCCGATGTTGAAGACCACCACCTCGATGGGCCCGACCTCGGCCTCGATGCGGTTGAACAGGGCGGTCATCTCCTCTTCCGACCGGGCGTCGACGCCATAGGCCCGGGCCTCGCCGCCCGCAGCGACGATCTCGTCGGCCAGGGCCTGCAGGCTGTCCAGATTTCGCGGCCGGCGGGTCAGGCAGACGGTCATGCCCTCTGCGGCAAAGGCCCGGGCGACGGAGGCCCCCACGCCCTGGCCGGCGCCGATGATCAGACAGGCCTTGCGCTCGCTCATGACAGTCACTCCGGTTTGTCGGGCCAGTTGTCCGGGCCGTTCGGGTAAGTAAGTTCTTATTGAAAACGGACCAAGTCAACAGGGATGGGCCAGCCCGCCCAAACCCCGCCCTTTGCGCCGGAGCCCGTCCCGCGATAGGAAGCGCCCCCACACCGGACGCCGCCTTGACCCAGACCCCTTCTTCCGCCGCCGCAGCCCTTGTCTATGGCGCCCCGCCCCTGGCCCTGGCCGATGTGCCGGCCGGCGCCCTGCAGGTCTCGCCCTTGAGCCCGGGATCGACTCCGTTTGCGGACCTGCCGGACGCCAGCGCCGCCGAGATCACCGTCCTGGCGCCCCCCGGAACGGTCGAGCGCCGCTACGCCATGGCCCAGGCCCTGCGGGTGCTGAAGGCCGATGGAACCCTGTTTGTCATGGCCCCCAAGGACCGCGGCGGCTCGCGCCTGGCCGGGGACCTGGAGCGGCTGGGCGCGCCCTTCGCCGAAAGCGCCCGCCGCCATCACCGCATCTGCCAGGTCCGCCGTCCGGCCGACCTGACCATCGCCCTGGCCGATATCGAGGACGGCGCCCCGCGCCTTGACGAGGCCCTGAGCCTCTGGACCCAGCCGGGGGTCTTCAGCTGGGACCGGGTGGACGCCGGCACCGCTCTGCTGGCCAGGGCCCTGCCGAAGCTTTCGGGCAAGGGCGCCGACCTGGGCTGCGGCCTGGGGATCCTGTCGCAGGTCGTGCTGGCCAGCCCCGGCGTGACCGAGCTTGCCATGGTGGACATCGACCGCCGGGCCATCGACGCGGCCAGCCGCAATGTCACCGATCCCCGGGCCAGCCTCTACTGGGCCGATCTGCGCGGGGTCGAGCCGCCCCTGGCCGACCTGAACTTCGTGGTCATGAACCCGCCCTTCCATGACGCGGGCGCCGAGGACCGGGCCCTGGGCGCCGTCTTCATCCGGCGCGCCGCCGGCGCCCTGAAGAAGGGCGGGACCTGCTGGCTGGTGGCCAACCGGCACCTGCCTTACGAAAAGGTGCTGAAGGAGCATTTCAGCCATGTCGACCTGAAGGGCGAGAGCGGCGGCTACAAGGTCTACGAGACCCGCAAATGAGGCCCCCTCACCGGAGGATGCGCGCTTGAGCAAGGCCCCGACCCTTCGGCTGGACCGGCTGCTGGCCAATCTGGGCTATGGCAGCCGCCGGGAAGTGCAGCAGCTGGCCGCCGGCGGCCGGGTGGTGCTGGACGGCGAGGCGATCCGGGACGCCGACCGCCGGATTGTCCTGACGCCGGACCTTCCGGGCCGGATGACGGTCCAGGGCGCGCCGGTGGACCCGCCGCCTGGCATGGCCCTGATGCTGCACAAGCCGCTCGGCGTCACCTGCAGCCACAAGGAGGCCGGCGCCCTGGTCTATGAGCTGCTGCCCACCCGCTGGCGGGCCCGCAATCCGGCCCTGTCGACGGTGGGCCGGCTGGACAAGGACACCAGCGGCCTGCTGCTGATGACCGATGACGGCGCCCTGCTGCACCGGATCATCTCGCCGCGCAACCATGTGGCCAAACGCTATCTTGTGACGTTGGCCCGCCCCATGAGCGGGACCGAGACCGACGTCTTCGCCTCCGGCGACCTCTTGCTGGAAGGCGAGGACAAGCCCCTGCTGCCAGCGACCCTGGAGGTCCTTGGCCCGCAGTCGGCCCACCTGACCATCACCGAAGGCCGCTATCATCAGGTCCGGCGGATGTTCGCCGCCGTCGGCAACCATGTGGAAGCCCTGCACCGCGACCGGATCGGCGGCCTTAGCCTGCCGCCCGATCTGGCGGTCGGGGCCATCCGCATCATGACCCCGGACGATGTGGCGGCGGTCTTCTCGGGACAGGCCTGAACCCGCCGCCCGCCGCCGATCAGCCGCCGTAGGACCGGCTGCCGCCGCCAAAGCCGCCGCGTGACACCACGGCGCTGCGGGTCTGCACCCGGGCCGGCGCCTGACGCAGGGCCGGGGAGGGATCAACGCCCTGCCGGCCGATGGTCGTGCGACCTGTGGCGTAGTCACGTCCAAGGGTTCCACCAAAGCCGGTCCGGTATCCGCCGCCATAGCGCTCGTCCTGCCGGTAGAGGCCGGTGCCGCGATAATAGGGCGAGCCGCCGCCATCCAGCATCCGGCCGATCACGAACCCGGCCAGCAGGGGGGTGAAGAAGCTGCCGCCGCCAGCCTGGCTGCGGGGCACGCAGTTGCCGGCGCCGTAGGTGTCCTCGCAGGTCGCCCGCTCGGAATAGCGCGGGGCGTTGGTGGCGTCATCCTTCTGGGCGGCCTGGAAGTTGGTGTCGCAGACCTCGTCGCTGACCTCATTGGCCGCCTTGCATTCATCCAGGGTCTTGTAGGCCAGGGCCTCGACGGGATCCTTGTTGGCGATGGACGCCTGGTTCCACTGGCCGCCATCGCCGCTGTCGCAGGCGGTCAGGGTCAGGCTGGCGCCAGCCATCAGGCTGGTCAGGGTGAGGGAGGTTGAGCGTTTCATGGCGCGCGCCCCTAGTCGGTCATGCTGGCGGCGTTGATCAGGCCGACGCAGACGGAAATACTGGCCAGATAGAGGGCCGGGGCCAGTTCGCCGGCTTCGATCCGGGTCTTGACGTCCTTCAGGAACAGGACCCGCACCAGGCTGAAGGCGGCGATCTGGATCACACCGGCCAGCGTCGCCCAGGCAGCGAACTCGGCCAGGCTGCTGGTGTGGCTGAGCGCCGAGGCCAGGGCCAGGACATAGCCCAGCATGGCGCCGGCCAGGGCCACGGCTGCGGCCACATTGCCCTGCTTGATCAGGTCGGTTTCCTTGTAGGGCGTGACCCACTGGTACAGGACCTTGAAGACCAGGGCGAAGACGCAGGCCAGGGCGAAGGCGGCCAGGAAATAGAAGGCGCCGATCTGGAAGTGCATCAGGTCGAACATTCAGGGGTTCCTCTCAGGGACAACAGGTCTGATCAGCCGGTCAGGCCGAGAATTCACCGACGGCGAGGGGAACCCCCACCATGATTTCGTGGGTCAGGTCGCCGTCCGCCGGCTCCTGGGTGATGGCCAGCAGCAGCTCCCGGCCCTCGTCCCCCAGCTCGCGGCTGTAGAGCATGCAGGTCTGGAAGATGCGGGCGCAGGGCGTGGTCGCCGCCCGGTCGTCCCAGACATCTTCCCAGAAGCTCACCGGAGCTTGCCGTCCCTCGTCCTCGGAAAACCAGAACCGCTGGAAGGCCGGCAGGTCATCCTCCAGCCAGAGCGGGTCCTGCAGCCGGTCGTTCCAGACCCGCCGGGCCTGGGCGCTGTCGGGATAGCGGCTGCGCCAGGGCACAAACAGGGTGAAGTCATTGGCTTCCTGTCCGGCCAGGTCGTCGGACACCGCCTGCAGCATCAGATGATCATCGGTATAGAAGCGATGGACATAGCCGCCCGCGTCCAGGCTGATCCGGCCCTGGGCGCTGATTTCCAGCGTATCACGGTCCATCTTGAAGGAGGCCTCGGTCCCCAGCCGTCGCCAGGCCAGGGGATCCAGCACCACCGTGCGGCCCAGCGTGATGTTGCGCACCACGGCCAGGGCGTTGGCCGGCGGCTTGGGCGATCTTCCGAGAAGGCGGTCGAACAGGGCCATGGCTTTATGGGTTATCCCGTCTCCCCGCGCCGGAAAAGGCCATTGGGCGGCGCGTCGAAAAAGTGACGCAGTTTCGCGTCAATTATCCCCTATAGGGCGATGTTCGCCGCCCCTTGTCAAGCGTTCATGTTATGCATACCCTGAACGCAATGCCGAGATCTTCCACCCGTTCGGACAAGGCCGTTTCCCGCACCCGGGAATGGCGCGAGGCCCGCAAACAGGCGGGCTTCGTGAAGCTGGAGATCTGGGCGCCGGCCGCCTGCCGTTCGGACATCCAGTCCGCGGTACGGGCGATCGTCATGGATTCAACCCGCGGCCCGGCCCTTGCCGGCTCCGCACAGACGCCAAGAGCAAGGCCCATGGATCAGGTGATAGATACGGCGTGGAGCATCCACGCCCTGAAGAAGGAGCTGGATGACAGCACCCTCGTGCGGCCGGGCGAACTGACCGCCACGGTGATCGAGGGCGCCGATCCGGTGCTGCTGGTTTCCATGCAGGAGTATGGCGACCTGCCCATCTATGTCAGCGCCGGCCCCCTGCAGATCGTGGTCTCGGTGGTGCTCTGGCCCGTCGACGAACAGGAGGACCAGGCCGAGTTCAACCTGTTCCTGCTCAAGGCCCAGAAGCTGGTGCCCCTCTCCAATTTCGGGGTCACGACCATCTCCGGCCGCGACTATTACGAGCTGTTTGGCGAGATCGCCGCCAAGACCAGCCTCCAGACCATCATCATCGAACTGCGCACCCTGGCGGAAAACGCCATCGACGCCGCCTCCGACCTTAGGGAGACCTTCAAGGCCTCCCATCAGACCGCGGCCTGAGGAGACCAAAACCATGTCCATCTGGCTCAAACTCTCCGCCCTGTTCCGCGGCGGCGCCCATGAAGGCGCCCAGGCCGTGGTCGACGCCAACGCCCTGCGCATCCTCGACCAGGAAATCCGCGACGCCGACAATGCCCAGGCCAAGGCCCGAGACGACATGGCGGGCCTGGTGGCCCGCCGCCGCATGCTGGAAACCGAAGGCGCCAGCTTCGCCGAACAGGCCCGCAAGTACGAGGCCTCGGCCCGCGCCGCCCTGGCCAAGGGCGACCAGGCCCTGGCCCTGGAAGTGGCCCAGCGGATCGCCGACCTTGAACGGGATGCCGGCACCCGCACGACCCAGGTGGCCGAACTGCGGGCCGCCGAGGACAAGCTGCGCCAGGTGGTGGCCACCACCGACACCAAGATCGAGGCCCTGCGCCGCGAGATCGAGGTGGTGAAGGTCAATGAAAGCGTCCAGCGCGCACAGTCGGCCGTGGTCGCCCGCACCTCCGGCGCTGGTTCGTCCCTGGGCTCGGCCGCCGACAGCCTCAAGCGGATCAAGGAACGCCAGGCCATCCGCGAGGAGAAGTTCCGCGCCCATGGCGAGCTGGAAGACCGCCGCACCGGCGCCGACCTGGACGCCAAGCTCCGCCAGGCCGGCATCCTGCCCGGCGAAGCCGGCGCCCAGGACATCCTGGCCCGGCTCAGCGCCCCGGCCGCCGCCCCCATGCCGATGATCGAGGCCCCGCGCCTGCAGATCGAGGGCCCGGAAGCGGTTCCGGTCCGCAGGGACGAGGCGTGATCGCCCAGCGATGAAACGCCACATCATCCGGCCCCGCCGCGACTGGAAGGCCCAGGCCGAACAGGTCGGCTTCACCTTCCACCATATGGGCGGCCAGCTCTATTGGGACGAACGGGCCTGGTATGAGTTCACGCTGGATCAGGCCGAGACGGTGGAAACCGCCTCGGCCGAGCTCCACGCCATGTGCCTGGATTTCGTCGCCGAGGCGGTGAAGAGCGAGCGGATCATGGCGCGGATGGCGGTCCCTGAGGCCGCCCGCGACTATGTGGCCGAGACCTGGACCCGGGCCGATCCCAGCCTCTATGGCCGGTTCGACTTTGCCTATGACGGGGTCACGCCGCCCCGCCTCTATGAATACAACGCCGACACCCCGACCAGCATCTTCGAGACGGCCGTCTTCCAGTGGCTGTGGCTCGAGGGGCGGCTGGCCGATGGCGCCCTGCCGGCCGGCGCCGACCAGTACAACAGCCTGTTCGAAAAACTGCGGGACCGGTTCAAGGCGATCTTCCCGGGCGGCGGCTTTGTCCATTTCGCCAGTGATCCGGACACGGTGGAAGACCGCCAGACCGTCCGCTTCCTGGAGAACATCGCCGTCCAGGCCGGTCTGGACCCGAAGTTCACCGGCATGGAGGCCATCGGCCTGGACGCCGACGGCCGGTTTGTCGATGCCGAGGATTTCATCATCCAGGCTATCTTCAAGCTCTATCCCTGGGAGATGATGCTGCGGGAGCCCTATGCGGCAAACCTGGCGGCCTCGAAGACCCTCTTCCTGGAACCCGCCTGGAAGAGCCTGCTGTCCAACAAGGGCCTGCTGCCCATGCTGTGGGCACGCCATGCCGGCCATCCCAACCTGCTGGAAGCCTGGTTCGAGGATGATCCGGGGGCCGCGAGCCTTGGCAAGTCCTATGTCCGCAAGCCGCTGTTCTCCCGCGAAGGGGCCAATATCGAGCTGGTCGACCGGGGCCGACGCGCGCCCATCCAGGACCAGGGCTATGGCGCCGAAGGCTGGATCCGCCAGGCCCTGCATCCCCTGCCCAGGTTCGGCGGCCATTACCCGGTCATCGGCGCCTGGATCGTCGGCGATGAACCCGCCGGCATGGGCCTGCGCGAAGACCGCGGCCGCGTCACCCGCGACCTCAGCCGATACCTCCCCCACGCCATCGTGGGATAGAGAGCCACCCCCAAGGCGCGGAGCGCCTGGAGGTGGATTTTCAGATCGGGCAGCTCGCCACTTCCAGCTGCAGCATGGCCAGGACCCGGCCAAAGCCGATGTACTGGCCGGCCATCATGGCCAGTTCCAGGAATTCCGCATCGCTGAAATGCCGGCGCATGGCGGCCACGTCGTCGTCGCCGATATTGTGGTGGTCCACGGCCATCTTCTCGGCGACATGGATGGCGGCCCGTTCGCGGGGCGTGAAGTCGGCGGCGTCGGCATTGTCGACCCCGGCGGCCGCCTCGGATTCGGCAACCACCTCGGGCGCCATCCGCACGGTCTTGCAGAGGACGCAGCCGTTCAGGGTGGCGATCCGCAGGCGGATCAATTCCTTCAGCCGGGGCTCGAGCAGGCCCGCCCCGCCCGTATGCCAGGGGTGGTAGAAGGCCTGGTAGGCCTCGACCAGGTCCGGATTGGGCGCAAAGGCCCGGGCGAAGTTGCGACCCAGCCAGTTCTCCTCCGGCGTCGCATCATGGATCATCTTCATATAGGGCGGCAGGGCGTCAGGCTCGACAAGCGGCAGGCGCGACATGGGCAGGCTCCTTGAATAGTCCCGCCAACGTCCCCCGCAGCGCGCCGCTTGGCAATGCTGTCGTCGGGGCAGGGTGCGTGCTTGAAGATCCTCCCCCAGGCGCGCAGCGCCGTTCCGGGGGAGGGGGACCATCGCGAAGCGATGGTGGAGGGGGTCCTCCACTCCGGTCAGCGGCAGCGGTTATCCGGAGTGTCCGAGCGGCCAGCGCATAACCCCCTCCGTCGACCGTCTATTGACGGCCGCCACCTCCCCCAATTCGGCCCTGCGGGCCTGGGGGAGGACCCTGTCGCCCCCTACAGCTGATCCAGCCCATAGGCCGCATGCAACGCCCGCACGGCCAGTTCTGTATAGGCGCTCTCGATCAGGACGCTGATCTTGATCTCCGAGGTCGAGATGACCTGGATATTGACGCCCTTGTCGGCCAGGGCCTTGAACATGGTCTTGGCCACCCCGGCATGGCTGCGCATGCCCACCCCGATGACCGAGACCTTGGCCACGTCCTCGTCCAGGGCCACGCCCTCGAAACCCAGTTCCGGCAGCAGGTCCTCGGCGATCTTGACCGCCCGCTGGGCGTCGCGCTTGCCGACGGTGAATTCCATGTTGGCGGTCGAGGCCAGCCGGGCATGGGCCTGGACGATCATGTCGACATTGACATTGGCGTCGGCCAGGGCCCCGAAGATGCGGGAGGAGACGCCCGGATGGTCGGGCAGGCCCAGCAGGGTGATCTTGGCCTCGTCGCGGCTGTAGGCCACGCCGCTCACGATGCGTTTTTCCACGATATCCTCCTCGTCGCACAGGATGGTGCCCTGACCGGGCGCCTCGCCTGGCTCGACAAAACTCGACAGGACCCGGACCGGCACCCGGTGGGCCATGGCCATTTCCACAGAGCGGGTCTGCAGCACCTTGGCCCCCAGGGAGGCCATTTCCAGCATTTCCTCATAGGAGATGCGGGCCAGCCGCCGGGCCTTGGCCTCGATCCGGGGGTCGGTCGTATAGACCCCGTCCACGTCCGTATAGATGTCGCAGGCGGCGCCGAGCGCCGCTGCAATGGCGACGGCGCTGGTGTCGGAACCGCCCCGGCCAAGGGTGGCGATCCGGCCGTCGCGGGTGACGCCCTGGAACCCGGCGATCACGGCGATCTCGCCGCTGTCCATGGCGGCGCCCAGCGCCTCGGCGGGAATTTCCTCGATCCGGGCCCGGCCATGGGCCTCGTCAGCGATGATCGGCACCTGCCAGCCCATCCAGGAGCGGGCCTTCAGGCCCATGTTGCGCAGGGTCATGGCCAGCAGTCCGGCGGTCACCTGTTCGCCGCTGGCCACCACCACGTCATATTCGTCATCGGAGGGGGTCAGGCCCTCGGCGGCCGGACCACAGCCATCCGTCCAGGCCACAAGCTCGTTGGTCTTGCCGGCCATGGCCGAGACCACCACGGCGATCGGCCGGGCCCCCTGGGCCTCCGCCGCCACCAGCCGCCCGACCCGGCGGATGCGCTCCAGGTCAGCCACCGAGGTGCCGCCAAACTTCATGACCAGCCGTGACACGGACCCAGACGTCTCCAGAGCAGATTCATGCCCGCGCCGGGACGATCTTTCCGGTTCTGAGCAAGGACCCGCCTTCTAACGGCCGATCGCCGGCGCCGCAATGCAGGGATTGGACGGGGCGGGGTTTTGACGCGGAGGTCTCCGTTGCGGGCAGGGTTCAAGCCGTCTTGCCAGAACAACAAGAAGTAACTATCAAAAAACATTGTTGTCAGGAGATAGTCATGTCTTCCCGTGATCTTGACCCCATCGTGACCTCGAACCTGTCGATCTCCGACAAGATCCGGCGGCTGGACCGGGCGGGCCAGCCCCGGGCCGAAATCGCCCGGATTCTGGGCAAGCGCTATCAGCATGTCCGCAACGTGCTGGAGGCGGACAGGGTCCGGGCCGAGGCGATCGCCAGGACATCCCGGGCCGAGACGTCCGAGGCTACCACACCAGTCCCTGGCGGGACGCCGGTGCGGTCCGATCCGGCCCTGACCGGCGGCTATCTGCGCCTGGTCGTCGGACCGGATGGGACCCTGACCCTGCCAGCTCAGCTTGTCTCGGCAATGGCGTTGGGCGTCGGGGAGGCGGTCGTGGCCCATGTCCGTGATGGCGGGCTGTCGATCATCAGCGCCCGGGAGTCCATGCTTCAGGCCCAGGCCAGGGTCCTGGCGCGGATTCCAGCTGGCGCAAGTCTGTCCGAAGACCTGATGGCAGACCGCCGCCGCGAAAACGGGACTCAGGACCTTGGCTGACTGCGTGCTCGATGCTTCGGTCATACTGGCCTTTCTGGCCGGCGAGCCGGGGGCTGAGGAGGCCGCCGCCCTCATCCCCGGCGGTCTGCTCGGCGCGGTCAACCAGGCCGAGGTCATTGCCAAGCTGGTGGACTGGGGATTTTCGGCCGTCGAAGCGACGCAGATTGTCGACGCGCTTGGCTGCGAGATCGCCGCCTTCGACCCTGCTGCGGGCGCTGTCGCCGGCCAGATCCATGCCCGGACCCGCGGCGGCAACATCTCCCTGGGCGATCGATGCTGTCTGGCGCTGGGCCAGACGCTCGGCCTGCCGGTGGTGACCGCCGACCCGGCCTGGGCCCGCCTCGATCTGGGGGCGGATCCAGCCCTTGCAGTTCGGCTTCTGCGCTGATCTGACCCTTTCCGGATTCGAGACCGGACCGGGGGCGCGACAACCGGGCCTCGCCGCACTAGATAGTCTGTCATGAGCACCGCCAGCCCTGACCTGACCCGCAGCATCGACCCCGAGGATGTGGCCCGCTTCTCGCGCATCGCCGCCGAATGGTGGGATCCGAAGGGCAAGTTCGCCCCGCTTCACAGGTTCAATCCCGTCCGCCTGGCCTTCATCCGCGACGAGGTCCTGAATCGCTTCCGCCGCGACCCGTCCGCCCGCCGCCCCTTCGAGGGGCTGAAACTGCTGGATATCGGCTGTGGCGGCGGCCTGTTGTCGGAACCCATGAGCCGCCTGGGCTTCGACGTCACCGGCGTCGACGCCAGCGAACGCAACATCGGCACCGCCTCCACCCACGCCGCCGAACAGGGTCTGGACATCACCTATCGGGCGGCCACCGCCGAGCAGTTGCTGTCGGAAGGGGCCGGCCCCTTCGATGTGATCCTCAATATGGAAGTGATCGAACATGTCGCCGATCCGGGCGACTTCCTGCGCACCTGCGCGGCCATGCTGTCGCCTGACGGCCTGATGATCGTCGCCACCCTGAACCGCACGATCAAGTCCCTGGCCCTGGCCAAGGTGGGCGCCGAATACATCCTGCGCTGGCTACCCCCCGGCACCCATGACTGGAACAAGTTCCTGAAGCCCGACGAACTCCAGGGCTTCATCGCCGGCCAGCCCTTCCAGATGGAGGGCCCCTTCGGCGTCGCCTACAGCCCCCTGTCCGGCCGCTGGGACCGCTCCGCCGACACCGACATCAACTACATGATGACAGTGACGAGGGCGCGGTGAGAGCTTCGTCAAAGCGACAACGAACTCAAAAAATTCGTCATGCTGAGTAGCGGCTGAAGGTCGCGTGTCGAAGCACGCAACCTGGTTCAGCTGGGACTCAACAACATCGCCGTCAGTTTGCGTCCTTCGACACGGCCGTTGCACGGCCTACTCAGGATGACGATGAGTTCAACGCTTCAAATACTTCGTCATGCTGAGTAGCGACCGAAGGTCGCGTGTCGAAGCACGCAACCTGCCAACATGTCAGTTGATCTCTTCCTTCTTCGGCGGGGCCGGGGGCAGGGGGGCGACCTGGATGCCGTCGGCGATCAGGGCGCGGGCCTGGACCGGGGTCGCCTCGCCATAGATGCTGCGTTCCTCGCTCTTGCCCTCGTGAATGGCCCGGGCCTCTGTGGCGAAGCTGTCGCCCACATAGTCGAAATTGGCCTCCACATGGGCCCGGACGGCGCTCAATGTCTCCATCATCATCTGGTGCTGCTGCGCGCCTGTATCGGGCGCGGCCTGGGCCTTGGTGCCCCGCACCGCCGGCGCCATGATCTGCTTGCGCACCTCGGCGGAGCCGCAGACCGGGCAGGACAGCAGGCCCCGCGCCGCCTGGTCGTCATAGTCGGCCGAGGCGCCAAACCAGCCCTCGAACCCGTGGCCGGCCTGGCAGGCAAGGGCATACTTGATCATCCGCCCGGCCTGCTGCCCGGCCCGGTAAAGCTCCGGGCGTTCTTCAGGGCCGGAATGGCGGTCCGCGCCCTGTCGGCCTGGGCCGGATCGATCATGGCCGTGATCACGCCGGGCTCATCGCCGTCCATCTGCGCCAGCACCTCGCCCCAGGGGCCGATGATGAGGCTGTGGCCCCAGGTGCCCCGGCCATCCTCGTGAAACCCGCCCTGGGCCGGCGCCAGGATGAAGCTGCCGGTCTCGATGGCCCGGGCTCGCAGCAGGATTTCCCAATGGGCCTCGCCTGTCGGCCGGGTAAAGGCGGCCGGCACGGTGATCACCTGCGCGCCATGCAGGGCGAGCGCCCGGTAGAGGGCCGGAAACCGCATGTCGTAACAGATGGTCAGCCCCAGCTGGCCAAAGGGGGTCGCGGCCGCCACCGCCTCGGTTCCGGGGGTATAGACCTCGGACTCCCGCGCCGTTTCCCCGGTCGGCAGGTCGACATCGAACATGTGCAGCTTGTCGTATCCGGCGACGATGGCGCCGTCCGGCCCGACCAGCAGCTGTCGATTGGCGGCCTGGCCATCGTCCCGGCGCACCAGCACCGAGCCGATCGCCAGCCAGACCTTGAGATCAGCGGCCAGGCCGCAAAGCCCCTGGACCACCGGGTCGTCCTCGACGGACCGAAGCTGCGGCAGCAGGGCCTCGCGTTTGCGCTGCAGGATGTTGGTGCCTTCCGGCGTGACAATCAGCTGCGCGCCTTCTGCGGCGGCCTGCCGGATCAGCGGCTCGGCCTGGGCCAGAGCAGCGGCATGGCTGGCGGGCGTGCGCAGCTGCACAAGTCCCGCCCTGTAGGGTGCTGCCAGAGCTGTCATGCCGAGAGGAGCGGATCGAGCCTGCCCTGGCTTTCCAGGGCCATCAGGTCATCACAGCCGCCGATATGGTCGCCGCCAATGAAGATCTGCGGGAAGGTGGCCCGGCCGCCCGACCTCCGGATCATCTCGTTGCGCAGGGCCGGGTCCATGCCGGCCTCGATTTCCGTGAAATCGGCGCCCTTGGCGTTCAGCAGGCTGAGGGCGCGGGCGCAATAGCCGCAGAACGGGCGGGTGTAGATCTCGACCTTGGACATGACGCCTTCCATAGGGACTTTTGACGCTTTTAAGTAGGGCCTCTTGCGCTCTGTTTCACCCTGGCGACGACAACAAGCCACACCTGTGACGCATCGGCCGCCTTCAGGGCCCTGGCGCAGGCATCGGCGGTGGCGCCGGTGGTCAGGACATCATCGACCAGCAACAGGCGCTTGCCGGCGACCTTCGCCTTCTGGCCCGCCGGAACCGCAAAGGCGCCGGCCATGTTGCGTCGCCTCCCGGAGGCCGACCGTCCCCCTTGCGTCGCCGTGGCCCTGGGCCTGACCAGCACCTGCGGCGCATAGGTCTTGCCCCGGATTGCCGCCAGCCTGCGAGCCATTTCTGCGGCCTGGTTGTAGCGCCGCGACAGCAGCCGCCAGCGATGCAGCGGAACCGGGACAATCATGTCGGCTTCCGCCACCAGGTCGCCCCCGGCCCGCGACAGCCAGCGAGCGAACAGCGGCGCCAGGTCGGTGCGGTCGGCATGCTTGAACTGCAGGATCGGCTCGCGGCTGTGCTCATCATAGAGACAGGCGGCCCGGGCCCGGGAAAACACATGCGGCCTGGCCTCGCAGGCCGCACAGCGGCCGACCAGGGCAAATTCCAACGGCTGCCCACAGCCATCACAGACCGGATCGTCGATGAAGGTGATGCGGCCCCAGGTCTGGGCGCTGAGGCCCGGCGACTGGGCGCTGGCCCCGGCCAGGTCCGTGGGCGGCAGCATGAGGTCTAGCGTTCGTCTGGCGAGGGACAACAAGCCGGGTCCCGGCCTCCAGCGCCCGGAGGCGGTGTCGTGATCAAACGCCATGGCTCGTTAGGTTCCCCCAGTCTTGCAAGGCCAGACTAACCCTCCGGCGCTCATCGTCCAGTGTGTATGGGAGGCGCCTCAGGCCCAGGTTGAAGTTGGGGAGACCGCCAGTCCTGTCGAGCCGCGTCCGGCCTTGACGCAGGCCCGGGCAAGGCGTCACGAAAACGGCTACGTCGCTGGCAATCCACCGGACGATCAAGTCAGCAGGGGCGACAGGATGACGGCAGTTCGCACGCGGATCTACCAGCAGCTCGAGCCCCGCGCCTGGCCCGGCGCCGGCCTGTCTCCGGTCAACAGGGCCCTGGCCGGGCTGATCCTGGCGGCCACGGTCCTGGCGATTGTCGAGACCGAGCCCCTGCTCGAGCGGCGGTTCTCCGCCTGGTTCACGGCCGCCGAACTTCTGTTCGCCGCCGTCTTCAGCCTGGAATACGCCCTGCGCCTCTGGACGGCGCCCCTCGCCCGGGACGGCGAGGCGCCCTGGAAGGCCCGGCTGAAGTTTGTGGTATCGCCCGCCGCAATCCTCGACCTCATGGCGATTGTCGCCTCCCTGATCGTGGTCGGCGGGTCCAGCGCCATGCTGCTGCGGATGGCCCGGCTGGGGCGCATCCTGCGGCTTGCCAAGCTGGGGCGCATGTCCCGGGCCCTGGAACATCTGTCCGAGGCGGTCTCGTCCCGACGTGAGGAGCTGCTCCTCAGCCTGATGGCGGGTTTCTTCTTGATGGTGGTCGCGGCGACGGCTCTCTACCTGGCCGAAGGCGCGATCCAGCCCGACAAGTTCGGCAGTATCCTTCGCGCCCTCTGGTGGTCGGTGGCGACCATGACGACCATCGGCTATGGCGACGTCTATCCGGTGACCCCCCTGGGGAAGGTCCTGGCGGCCATCACCGCCATCTTCAGCATCGGCTTCATCGCCCTGCCGACCGGCATCCTGGCCTCGGCCTTCAGCGATGCGGTCCAGCGCCACAAGAGCCGGACGGACGAGGACGACTGACGCCCGGCTCCATCCAGCCGCAAGGCGGGCCAGGCAGTCCCTTTCCTTCGCCCCCGTCCCGAGTCATCTACAGGGGTCCATGTCCTCGCCACCGCTGCTCTTTGATCGCGCCCTGCATCGCCGCCGCCTCGACCGGGCCGCCGCCGGCTACCGGTCTGCCGATTTTCTGAAAGTCCGGGCCGCCCAGGATGCGGCGGCCAGGCTGGAGCCGATCCTGCGGGATTTTCCCCTGGCTGTGGACCTTGGCGCCCGGAACGGCGCCTTTGCCGCAGCCCTGGCCGAAAGCCCGGCGGCTGCGCGGGTCGGCCATCTGATCGAGACAGACCTCTCCGCCGCCATGCTGGCCGGGCGGCCGGGACCCCGGCTGGTCGTGGACGAGGAGCGTCTGACCTTCGCCCCGGAAAGCCTGGACCTGATCGTCTCGACCCTGGCCCTGCACTGGACCAATGACCTGGTCGGCGCCCTGATCCAGATCCGCCGGGCTTTGAAACCCGATGGCCTGTTCATCGGCGCCTTCCTGGGGGGCTCCAGCCTGACCGAGCTTCGCCAGTGCCTGCTGGAGGCCGAGTCATCCCTGACCGGCGGCGCGGCCCTGCGGGTCTCGCCCTTTGCCGATGGCTTTGACGGCGCCGGCCTCTTGCAGCGCGCGGGGTTCGCCCTGCCGGTCAGCGATGTGGACCGGCTGACGGTCCGCTACGGCAATCCGCTGCGGCTATTGGCCGACCTGCGGGCCATGGGGGAGACCAATGTCCTGCTGGATCGTTCCCGGAAACCCCTGACCCGGTCAGTGCTGATGCGGGCCATGGCCCTCTACCAGGAACGGTTCGCCGGCCCTGATGGCAAGGTCCCGGCCAGTTTCGAGATCATCACCGTGACCGGCTGGGCGCCGCATGAAAGCCAGCAGAAGCCCTTGAAGCCGGGCAGCGCCCGCATGCGGCTGGCTGACGCCCTGGGTGTTGCCGAGCAGCCCCTGCCGGAAGGCCGGCCGGGGGAGGAGCCCACTATCTGATGGCTTCGTCGATCTTCGTGGCGACTTCGTTCATGACCCCGGTCGTCTTGTTGCCAAAGGCCGTCACCGAGGTGACGATCACCAGGAAGATCAGTCCGGCGATGAGGCCATATTCCACGGCCGTTGTGCCGCGCTGATCGCCCAGGAACTGCCGGATCAAAGCAGGTCGCGCAGCCAGGCGACCAGCGGCGCGTCCGCCGGCGGCATCGGATAGTCGGCCAGTTTGTCCGGTTTCACCCACGCCAGCGCCTCATGCTCCAGCGCCCGGACCACACCGTCCCAGCGCCTCAACAGGTACAATGGCATGAGCAGGTGAAACGAATCGTAACCGTGGCTGGCAAAAACGAACGGCGCCAGGCAGGCGGCCTTGACGTCGATATCCAGCTCTTCCTTCAGCTCCCGGATCAGACAGGCCTCCGGCGTTTCCCCCGCCTCGACCTTGCCGCCCGGAAACTCCCATAGCCCGGCCAGCTGCTTGCCGGCCGGACGTTTGCAGATCAGCACCCGGCCATCCACATCGATCAGGGCGGCGGCGACAACGAGGAGGAGGGCGGGCTTGCTCATGGCCCCCTGTTCGCCGTGTCGGGGCGCGATGACAAGAGGCATTGAGGGCCAGGACCTGGTGTGCCGGGGTAGGGCGCGGCCTGTCATACAGGGCCGACATCCCCTTTTGAGCGCGTCCAGAATTTCATCTGGACGCGCTAGAGGCTGGCCCGGACCCAGAAATCGCCGGCCTTGCAATGCTGACCCGCCACGCTGCTTGAAGCGATTCCCCTGTCCAGCCTCTCGGCCTGAACTCCTGCTCCGCCCGGAGTGAACACAAGGGGCGGGGCGGGTGGCCGGTCCGATGGCCATTCGCATTGCCGTTGCCGCCGACGATACCGGGGCTGAACGCTTGCTAAAATTCCAAAATTCGAAGATAGTGGAATAATAGAATTGCAGTTGGTGACGAAACTCTGTCGGGACCGGAAACCGACAGGATTCCTTGCAGTCCCGGCATCGGATTCAGCATGCCGACAGCGCGCCAACCCAATCTCTTGCCATGACGATTCTGGAAACTGAACGGCAATAGCCGCAACCCGCCAAAGCTACGGGGCACAAAGATGAACTGATCGGGACTCAAGAGACTTCTGGCCGTGGTCGCCATCCCACTGCTGGGCCTGCTGCTGATCGCCGCCGCCAAGCCTGTGCCTCTGAAAGGCGCAGGGTCCACCTTCATCAATCCCATCCTGTCCAGATGGGTCGAGGACTATGCTTCAGACTATCTGGCGAGCACTGGCGTCAAGATCACCTATGCGCCCGTTGGGTCGGGAGCCGGGCTGGAGATGATCAAGGCGCGGAAGGTCGATTTCGCGGCTTCCGACCGGCCACTCAGTTCTGCCGAGCTGGCCAAACACGGACTGGGACAGTTTCCGGTGGTCATCGGCGGCGTTGTGCCGGTGGTGAATATTCCAGGCGTGGCGCCGGGCCGGATGAGGTTCACCGGACCTGTCCTGGCCGACATCTATCTGGAAAAGATCACCCGCTGGAATCACCCGGCCATCCAGCGCCTGAATCCTGGCGTCAGACTGCCGAAGGACAGCATCCATGTCGTCCACAGGTCCGATGGATCAGGGACCACCTTCAACTGGGTCAACTACTTTTCCAAGGTCAGTCCGGAATGGAAAGCCCGGGTCGGAGAAGGAACCCGGGTGGCCTGGCCGGTTGGCAAGGGCGCAGCCGGCAACGATGGCGTGTCGGTTCTGGTGAGACGAACCAACAACAGTATCGGCTATGTGGAACTGAGCTATGTCTATCGGGACGGTCTCGCATGGGCGCTGGTCAAGAACCGCGCCGGCAACTTCGTGGCCCCGAACCCGGGCAGCTTCGCTGCGGCGGTCGAGAATGTGAACTGGGACGCAGCCACGGATTTCAACCTCGTGGTGACAAACGCCCCGGGGGCAGGGGCCTATCCCATCACCGCCACCACCTTCGTCCTGGCGCCCAAGCATCCCAGGGATGGCGCAAAGAGCCGAGCGCTTGTCCGGCTCTTCGAATGGGCCCTGTTCAATGGCGGTCCGCAGGCCTCGGCCCTGGGCTATGTGCCCCTGCCCAGGCACCTGGCCAATCGCGTGCAGTTCTAATGGACGACCGAGTTTTCCAGATAGGGTCCGGAGCGGCCTTGTGGGCTGGTCTGCGCGTCAGCTGCGATAATCGCCGTTGATCGCCACATACTGCTTGGTCAGGTCGCAGGTCCAGATCACCGCATGGCCGCGCCCGACCCCGACATCGATCCCGACCTCCAGCTCCTGGTTCTTCATGTAGGCGCTCATCTTCTCTTCCGAGTAGGTGGGCGAGACCAGCCCGTCCTGGGCGGCGACCAGGTCGCCGAACCGCACGCTCATCCTGTCCCGGTTGACCGGCTCATCGGCTCGTCCGACCGCCATGACGATCCGGCCCCAGTTGGCGTCCTCGCCGGCGAAGGCGGTCTTGACCAGGGGGCTTTCGGCGACTGTCCGGGCAATCTTGCGGGCCGAGGCATGGCTTTCGGCCCCCGTCACCGTGATCTTGACGAACTTGCTGGCCCCTTCGCCGTCCCGCACCAGCTGCAGGGCCAGATCCAGCAACAGGGCCTCCAGCTTCTCCCGGAAATCGGCCAGCCGCCGGTCGCCGGCCCGGCTGATCCTTGGCGCGCCCGACTGGCCCGTGGCGAACAACAGAAGGGTGTCGTTGGTCGACCGATCGCCGTCCACGGTGACCGCATTGAAGGTTGTGCGGGTATAGAGGCTGACCAGGGTCTGCAGGGCGGCGGGTGCGATGTCGGCGTCGGTGACCACAAAGGACAGCATGGTGGCCATGTCCGGGGCGATCATCCCCGAGCCCTTGGCGATCCCGGCGATCCGCACCGGGTGACCCTCAATGGTCGCGGTGGCGACCGATCCCTTGGCGAAGGTGTCGGTGGTCATGATGGCCTGGGCGGCAGCGGTCCAGCCGTCGGGCGTCAGCTTCGCCTCGGCCTCGGCCAGGCGCGCCGTGATCCTGGATTCGTCCAGGATGACGCCGATCACCCCGGTCGAGGCCATCATCACGTCCCGCTGACGGCAGTCGAACCGCTTGCTTACCGCCGTCGCCACCCGGCGCACGGCATCGGCGCCGGGCTTTCCGGTAAAGCTGTTGGCGCAGCCGGCATTGACTACCAGGGCCCGGATGTCCTCTCCGCGCGACGCGGCCAGCTGGCGCTTGCACCAGTCCACGGGCGCCGAGCCGACCCCATGGCGCGTGAAGACCCCGGCGCAGCTGGCGCCTTGCGGAAAGGTCATGATCAGCAGATCGTCGCGCTCATGCCTGTAGAATCCCGCCCGCGCCGTGGCGATCTCGACCCCGGCTACCGGGGCGATCTGCGGAAAGGCAACCGCCAGGGGGGACACCAGCAGTCCTGGCTTGCCCGGCGCAGCGGGCGGCTGGACTGCGGCCGGTGCTTCCGACCTGTGACCTTCGCCACTCCTCTGGGCCCGCTTCAGGGCCGCCCGCTTGAGAACCGAGGCCAGGGGGTCCAGGGCGCGTTCGACGGCCTGGCCGACCATTTCGGCCGGCTTGGCGGCGGCTTCCAGGGCCCGGGCCGGTATGTCCAGGGCCGATGGCGGCTTTCCGGTCTTGCGGTTCATGGCTTTGCAGGTCCCGTCGGTGTGGCGGAGGTCGGGCTGGCCGGAGTGGGGGATGACGGGGCAGGGGCCGGCGGCGCCGCCGCCGGCTCGCTGGGCGCGCCGGGCAGGGCGGGCCCCTTGGGCAGCAGGTTCTCCACCTTGGCGCCGCCGCGCAGTTTTTCCAGCAGGTCGCGAACCTGTCCGTAGGTCAGGAATCGCACGATCTGCGGCCGGGCCGCCTCGATGGAAATCGGCTGTTCCGGCCGCTTCTCATCCACCCGGATCACCGCCCAGCCGCCCTCGACCGCCACAGGCCCGACAACCTGACCGGGCTGGGCCGCCTTCAGCGCCGCCTGATAGGCCGGCGACATGACGTCCAGGGTGAAGAAGCCGCCGAAATCACCGCCGCTGAACCGGGTGGCGCTGTCGGTGGACCGCTCCATGGCCAGGGCGTCGAAAGAGGCGCCTGCGGCCAGCAGTTTCTTTACGTCCTCGGCGGCGGCGGCGCTGGGCAGGACAATCTGGCGGGCCTTGATCTCTTCGGACTGGGCCGACAGCTTCTGCTGCTCGCGATACAGCGTCTGGATATTGTCCTCGGTCACACCCTTGTCGACCACGCCGGCCACCAGCATGTCGCCCAGGATCCGCTTTCGGGCCGCCGCCAGACGGCGCTGCACCGACGGGTCCTTGTTGAGGCCCCGCTTGATGGCCTCGGCCGCCAGCAGGTCGCGGTCAATGACCTCTTCAAGCACCTGACGGAACAGGTCGGACTGGATATCCAGAGGTTCGCCCTCGCCGATCAGGCCCTGGGCCACGGCGTCGCGCTTGACGTCGGACGCCCAGATC
>CAMAVA010000047.1 GCA_945861515.1 Brevundimonas vancanneytii
CGACGCGGCCCCTTCTCAACCACGAACGGTTCGAAAAAAGCCCACTCCTCATCCGACATCAATCCACGAACCAAGGCTGCTCTCCCCAAAGAGCAGCCTTGAATCAGCGATCAGCCGATTTGGGAATCCACTTTGTCAACATCGCCTAATTCTCTGTTATTGCTGAAAAGAAGCTGGCCTTGCCGAAATTCACTACGTGAATTTCTAAATAACATTAAAAGGCGACGAGTGCTCTCAGTATAATCTGCCTGAAGAGACCAAAATTGATCCTGCTCCTTGTGTTGTTCCAGATTATCAAATTTGGTCAAGTAATCAGAACGGGATCGTTCGTTATTCACTGAATATATTATCTCGACAATTTTTGCCCGAGTATTTGCCTTTTCCTTTAGGTATAAAGCCTTGTGATGCTCAACGAGTGATTTCATTTCTTCAACGTTTTCGAGGGCTTTCTTGTAACCGCGATCTTCTCTCATTGAGTTAGGATTTATGGAGTTCATATCTGACGCAACAACTGCCATCTCCCTGCCGAAAACACCCACCTCTGAACCCAAGGTCTCCACATGTTTTCGAATTAGAATATTGGCCTTTTCATAGGCTGCCAAATCCGAAGTCACGGAAAATCCGAGGATCATTGCAACGATGATACCGCCCACCGCAGTGGCCCCGGCAGACGCCAGAAAATCAGCGAATGCTTTTCTTCGCCCGGACCGCCGCGCCGGAGAAAACATCAGAACCAGGGTTGCAAGACCGCCGATCACCGGGGAAATCAAAATCGACGCCAGGCCAAGATAACCGATGACAAAACCAAGCCCTTCGCCCGGGCTCATTGGCAAGTCCTTCGGCAGGCCCAGCATGAGTTGGCTCAGAACGCCAACTCCCAGTGCGGCAGCACCGGCAATGGTGACAGGCCAGAGGTCGCCAGACACAGGGGCGGCAGCAGCAGCAGCAGGCGCTGTTTGCTGGGTCCGTGTTTCATAGAATGGCCGCTCGTCCGCTGTATCGTTCAAGGCCTGCCCCTCCCGCCTCAGCTCAGTAGAAACAATTTACGGTCGAGTTTCAAGGGGTCCGGTCCGCAACGGCTGGAACGGGTCCGGTTCAGCGCAGGGTGAAGGCGCCGCCGCTTCCTGATGACTTCGCCGGGCTTTCCATCTGCCATTGAGCTGGACCCGTCCAAGTCCTTACCCCTTTTTCCCGAGCCTGTTAGAAGGCCACGTTCAGCTTGGCGCATTCCACGGCCATGACCTTGCCGCAGCCGACGACACGATCCGGCATCCAGGGCAGCCGCTGCGATGCTGCCGCCGCGACCGGCCTGCCCTGCGGCTCTGGGCCCCGGCTCTGCGCTGCGCTTCGGCCGGGGTGACGGGGTTTTTGTGGAGCAGCGGATGGCGGGGCGGGTTGCGGCGACCACCCTCTTCGTCATCCTGGGTGGGCCGAGCAACGGCAGCGGCCATATCGAGTGTGAGGCCCTGGGTTTCGGGTCATGCCTTCGGGCCGCCCGGAATTACTCCGGAATTACCAAGTCCCGCTGGATCAGGGACTCAGCTCGGCGCCTGGGCCTAAGGCCTCACCCCTTCTCCAGGAAACTGTCGATCACCCGCTTCTCGCCGGCCTGTTCGAAGGCCACGGTCAGCTTGTTGCCTTCCACGGCCGTGACCTTGCCGTAGCCGAACTTGATGTGGAACACCCGCTCGCCGACGCCATAGGCGCTGGTCGCTGACGGCGCAGAAACCGCCACAAGCCGGCCTTCGCCTTCCAGGACGGGGGAACGGCCGGGGTGGCTGCCCTGGTAGCTGCGGGCCTGGGCGCGTTTCCAGCCCGGGGAGGAATAGCCCTGGCCAAAGCTGGCGTCGTTGTCCCAGCGGCTGGTGGTCGGCTGCTGCATGCCGGGGCCGCCGCCGTAATAGCCGGTCTCGGAGGCCGCATCGACATTGTCGGGGGGCAGTTCGTCGACAAAGCGGCTGGGCAGCTGGCTGGTCCAGCGACCATAGACCTGACGATTGGCGGCAAAGCTGATCCTCGCCTGCTCGCGAGCGCGGGTGATGCCGACATAGGCGAGGCGGCGCTCTTCCTCGAGGCCCTTTTCGCCCTTCTCGTCGACGCTGCGCTGGCTGGGGAAGACGCCTTCTTCCCAGCCGGGCAGGAAGACCAGCGGGAATTCCAGGCCCTTGGCGCTGTGCAGGGTCATGATCTGGACGCTGTCGTCGCTGCCGCCGCGGTCCAGGTCCATGACCAGGGAGACATGCTCCAGATAGTCGGTCAGGGACTCGAAGGCCCCCATGGACTGGACCAGTTCCTTGAGGTTCTCCAGCCGGGTCTGGCTTGTCGGGCCCTTGTCGAGGCGAAGCGCGTCGGTATAGCCGCTCTCTTCCAGGATGGTCTCGGTCAGCCTGGCATGGCCGACTGTGGGCAGCTGCGCTGTCCAGCGGTCGATGTCGCGGACAAAACCGGCCAGGGCCGTGCGGGTGCGGGCGGCCAGTTCGTCGGTGCTCACAATGCCCCGGGCAGCCGTCATGGCCGAAACGCCATTGAGCCGGCCCAGCTGCAGGATCTTCTGGACCGTGGTTTCGCCGATGCTGCGCTTGGGCACATTGACGATCCGCTCGAAGGCCAGGTCGTCGTCGGGCGACTGGATCAGGCGCAGATAGGCATGGGCGTCGCGAATCTCGGCCCGTTCGAAGAAGCGCGGGCCGCCGACCACCTTGTAGGGGATCTGCAGCATGACGAACCGCTCTTCGAAGGCGCGCATCTGGAAGCTGGCCCGAACCAGGATCGCGACGTCCCTGTAGCGGCCGCCTTCGCGCTTCCAGCGCTCGATTTCCTCGGCGATCAGCCGGCTTTCCGCCTCGCCGTCCCAGACCCCGCGCACGGCCACCTTTTCGCCGCCCGGCGCCTCGGTCCAGAGGGTCTTGCCCAGCCGTGACCGATTGGCGGCGATCAGGCCGCTGGCGGCGGCCAGGATATGGCTGGTGGAACGGTAGTTGCGCTCCAGCCGGATGACCTCGGCGCCCGGAAAGTCTCGCTCGAACCGCAGGATGTTGTCCACCTCCGCGCCGCGCCAGCCATAGATGGACTGGTCGTCGTCGCCGACGCAGCAGACGTTCTGGCGGGCCTGGCCCAGCAGCCGCAGCCAGAGATACTGGGCGACATTGGTGTCCTGGTACTCGTCGACCAGGATGTATCGGAACCGGTCGTGATAGTCGGCCAGCACGTCCGGATGCTGCATGAACAGGGTCAGGTTATGCAGCAGCAGGTCGCCGAAATCGCAGGCGTTGAGGGTGCGCAGCCGGTCCTGGTAAAGCTGATAGAGCCGCTGTCCCTTGCCATTGGCGAACTGGGCGCTTTCCGACGGCGGCAGGCGGTCTGGGGTCCAGCCGCGGTTCTTCCAGTGATCGATCAGCCCGGCCAGGGCCTTGGGCGTCCAGCGCTTGGCGTCCAGGCCTTCGGCCTCGATGGCCTGTTTGACCAGTCGTTCCTGATCATCGGTGTCGAGGATGGTGAAGCTGGATTTCAGCCCGAGCAGCTCGGCATGGCGGCGCAGGATCTGGGCCGCGACGCTGTGGAAGGTGCCCAGCCAGCGCAGACCTTCCGAGGATGGGCCGATGATGGCGGCGATCCGCTCGCGCATCTCGCGGGCGGCCTTGTTGGTGAAGGTCACCACCAGCAGTTCCCAGGGCCGCGCCTTTCCGATGGCCAGGATGTGCGCCAGGCGGGTGGTGAGGACGCGGGTCTTGCCGGTGCCGGCGCCGGCCAGAACCAGGACGGGGCCCTCGGTGGCCTCAACGGCCTGCCGTTGCTCTGGGTTGAGGCCGTCCATGTAGTCGGGGCCCCGCAGGCGGGCCATATCGGAAATCTTGCGGGCAGGAGGGGCGGCAGACTCAGTCATCAGGAGAACGGATGTAGCACAAAGCGGGGAACGGAGGCGACGAGAACGCAGCGACCCTGGAACACAGACCGGGCCGCGATCGTTGATCCCGTGCGCAGTTCCTGCGCGGAGGTTCCAAGGCCATGACCCTGAAGTCGCACCGTCGACCTGGCGGCAAGCTGTTCCCGGTTCTGGTGATCGGCGGGATCCTGCTGACGATCCTGGGTATCGGCTGGCTGGTCTATTCGGGGCTGACCCCTTCGCTGCCGCGGGCCGGTCAACTGGATGTCAGCATCCGTAGACCCGAGCGCTTGATGCCCCAGTCCCTGCCGGAACCCCCGCCCTTGCGGCCGGCGCCGATGCCGGCGTCGCCGCAGTAGGCGGTCAGTCCGGCGTTGTGGTTCCTGCGGCCCTGGCCTGCAAGGCATAGACCCGGCAGGCCGAGGCCAGGGGCCGCCCGCCCCTCTGCTCGTCGATGCGGATGATCAGGGCGGCAAGGCTCAGTGACTGCTCGATCGCCGCCCGGTCCAGCACGGCCCAGAATTCCGGCTCCAGCGCCAGGGAGGTGGCGTGACCGGCCAGGGACACGGATCGCTTTTTCAGGCCTGCCATGGCTTGCCTCCGGTCGACGGAGTCAGCGGAACCCGGCCTCGGCAAAGGCCACCATGCGCGCCTGCAGGGCGGCGATGTCGTCTTCCCGGGTCAGGCCTTCGGACAGGACATGCAGTCGGTCCAGTTCCATGAAACGGTTCTGGTGAATCATGCCCAGCACGAAATGCAGCCGCCAATAGACATCTTCCGGGGCCAGATGCGTGCAGGCGGCCAGCAGGGCGTCTGAAAAGCGCTTCAGATGGCTGACGTCCGTGCCCAGGACCTCGCGGATCTGGGCGGTGCCCTCGCTGCGCGCCCGGATCAGGAACTGGACCGAAATGCGCCGCTCGCCCACCGGGTCAGCCCAGCGCAGGGGCGGCGCGATGAGGGCTGTCAGGATTTCCGACACCGGCGGGCGGCCGGCGTGTCGGTCATTGGCCTCGTGAAGCATCCGCGCCCGTTCGCGGTTCAGTTCGGTCGTCCGGCGGCGGAAAATCTCGAACAGCAGGGCGTCCTTGGAGCCGAAATGGTAGTTGACGCTGGCCAGGTTCACCCCGGCTTCGGCGGTGATGTCGCGGACGCTGACGTTCTGGAAACCCTGGAGGGCGAAAAGGCGTTCGGCAGCATTGAACACCAGCTGCTTGGTTGCGGCCGCGACTTCGGGATTGGCATTGTCGAGACCGGCTGTCTCAAGTTCGGCGCCCTCCGGTTCTGATCCCACCGTTGCCGAGCCATCGGCTGCCTTGCGGTTCTCAGAGGTTTTGTCCGACATACTCACGAGGCTGGGCCCTTTCCCTTCCGTGAAGGGAGCATTACGGGCGCCGCGCCAATAGGCAAGGCCGCATAAACGCCTGTTTGAACCGTCGTGCTGTCCGGGAAGAGGCGCGCGGGGCCTAGGCCTCAGCCGCGTCGAAGATGAAGACAGACCTTGGACGCAGCCGGGCCGCTGCGCCGATGGTGACGCCGGCAGGCAGGGCGCCCCTGGCATAGTCGGCTTCGAGCAGGTCCCCCTCTGCAGTGCGACACTCGCAGCGGACGATGCCGCCCTTGGTCAGGATATCGGCCACGGTGACCGGCATGCCCTCTCCCTCGACGTCCAGCAGGGTCTCGTGGGGGCGGAACCAGGCCGTGGCAGGCCCGTCGGATGACGGGGTATTGGCCACAGGGGCGGCAAAGCCGGCAAAGCTGGCGGTGCGGCCCTCGGCGTTGCAAGGCAGGCGGTTGGCGTCGCCCAGGAAGTCGAACACGAAGCTGGAGGCGGGTGCGGCGTCCAGGTCCTCGGGCGTCCCGATCTGTTCGATCTGCCCCTTTTTCAGCACCACCACGCGGTCGGCCAGATCCATGGCCTCTTCCTGGTCATGGGTGACAAAGATGGTGGTGACGCCGGTCTCGTCATGGACCTTTCGCAGCCAGTAGCGCAGTTCCTTGCGGACCTTGGCGTCGAGGGCGCCGAAGGGTTCATCCAGCAGGAGCAGCCGGGGCTCGATGGCCAGGGCCCGGGCCAGGGCGACCCGCTGCCGCTGGCCGCCGGACAGCTGGGCCGGATAGCGGTCGCCCAGGCCGTCCAGTTGAACGAGGGCCAGCAGCCTGGCGACCCGGTCCGCGATCTCTGCCCTGGACGGGCGATCCTTGGTCGGGCGCACGGTCAGTCCGAACGCGATGTTGCGCGCCACGGTCATGTGACGGAACAGGGCGTAGTGCTGGAACACCATGCCGATCCGGCGCTCGCGGGCCGTCAGGGCCAGGAAGTCCTGACCTTCGAAGGTGACGCTGCCGCTTTCAGGCGTTTCGAGGCCGGAAATGACCCGCAGCAGCGTGGTCTTGCCCGATCCCGACGGGCCCAGCAGGGCCAGGAATTCGCCGGGCTCGGCCTTCAAGGACACATCGGCCAGGGCGGGATAGCGGCCAAAGCTCTTGATGATGTTGGAAACCGTCAGGCTCATGCGCTTGTCTCTAATGGCGGCGGGAGGCGGCGAGTTCGTCGGCAAAGCGCCATTCCAGGATGGTCTTGACGCCCAGGGTGATCAGGGCGAGGCAGGCCAGCAGGGTGGCGACGGCAAAGGCCCCGACCAGGTCATAGTCGTTGTAGAGGACCTCCACATGCAGCGGCATGGTGTTGGTCATGCCCCGGATATGGCCGGAGACTAGGGACACCGCACCGAATTCGCCCATGGCCCGGGCGTTGCAGAGCAGCACGCCATAGAGCAGCGCCCATTTGATGTTGGGCAGGGTGACCTTGAAGAAGGTGGTCCAGCCACTGGCGCCCAGGGTCACGGCGGCGGTTTCCTCGTCGGAGCCCTGATCCTGCATCAAGGGTATCAGTTCCCTGGCCACAAAGGGCAGGGTCACGAACATCGTGGCCAGGACCAGGCCGGGCACCGCGAAGACAATGCGGATATCGTGGGCCTGCAGCCAGGCGCCGAACCAGCCGCTGGCTCCGAACAACAGGATCCAGACCAGGCCGGAAATGACCGGTGAAATGGAAAAGGGCAGGTCGATCAGGCTGAGCAGCAGGCCCTTGCCGCGGAATTCGAACCGGGCAATCAGCCAGGCGGCGGCGACGCCGAAAATGGCGTTGAGGGGCACGGCGATGGCCGCCACCGTGAAGGTCATGGCGATCGCGGCCTGGGCGTCGGGTTCGACAATGGCCGCCTTGAAGACCTCGAAGCCCTTGCTGAAAGCCTCGGCAAAGACCGTGACCAGCGGCAGCAGGACGATGAGGGCCATCCAGGCCAGGGCCAGCAGGATCAGGGCCCAGGCGGCGGCGTCGGGCCTTCGGGGAGCTGAAGTCTTCATTTCAGGCCCCGCCGGCTCAGCAACAGCTGGATGATATTGACCACCAGGATGATGGTGAAGGACAGGATGAGCATGGCCAGGCCGACAGATGCGGCGCCGGCATAGTCGAACTGCTCCAGCTTGGTGACGATCAGCAGGGGCGCGATCTCTGTCTTGTAGGGCATGTTGCCGGCGATGAAGATGACCGAGCCGTATTCGCCAACGGCGCGGGCAAATGCCAGGGAGAAGGCGGTGATGACAGCCGGCCAAAGGGCCGGCAGGATCACCCGGCGGATGCGCTGCAGAGGCTTGGCCCCCAGCATGGTCGCCGCTTCCTCGACCTCGGCGTCGAAGTCCTGGAGCACCGGTTGCACGGTGCGGACGATGAAGGGCAGGCCGACGAACACCATGGCGATCCAGATGCCGATGGGCGTGTAGGCGATCTTGATCCCGAGGGGCGAAAACAGGCCGCCAACCCAGCCATTGGGCGCGTAGATGCTGGTCAGGGCGATACCGGCCACGGCTGTGGGCAGGGCGAAGGGCAGGTCGACCATGGCGTCCAGGATGCCGCGCCCGGGGAAATCATAGCGAACCAGAGCCCAGGTGATGACCAGGCCCATGACGACATTCATGGCTGCCGCCAAGAAGGACACCGAGAAGGTCAGCCGCAGGGCCTTGAGCACCCTTTCGTCCAGCAGGGTGGCGATGAACCCGTCCAGGCCATTTTCCCAGGGACGGGCCACCAGGGCCGCGAGCGGGATCAGCAGAATGAAGCTGACATAAAGCAGGGTAAAACCCAGGGCCAGACGAAAGCCTGGCAGCACATTGGGCTCGCGAAAACGCCAGCGCGGCGCAGCGACCGGATTTGCCAAGCGATCAGCCCTTGTAGATCTGGTCGAACAGGCCGCCGTCGGCGAAATGCTTGGCCTGGGCCGCATCCCAGCCGCCAAAATCGGCTATGGTCGTGAGCTGCATCGCCGGAAACTTGGACGCGTACTTCTGCAGGACGGCGGCGCTGCGGGGCCGATAGTGGTTCTGCGCGATCAGTTCCTGAGCCGGTTCCTCGAACAGATACTTGAGATATGCCTCGGCGACCTCGCGGGTGCCATGCTGGTCGACGACCTTGTCGACGACGGCCACGGAGGGTTCCGCCAGGATCGAGGATTCCGGAAAGACGATCTCCAGCTTGTCCGCGCCCAGTTCCTCGATGGAGAGGAAGGCCTCGTTTTCCCAGGCCAGCAGAACGTCGCCTATACCGCGTTGGCCAAAGGTCGTGGTCGCACCGCGAGCGCCGGAGTCCAGCACGGGAACATGCTTGAAAAGCTCCTGGACGAAGGCTCTCGCGGCAGCTTCATCTCCGTTGCCGGCCTTCAAAGCGTGGCTCCAGGCCGCCAGATAATTCCAGCGGGCGCCGCCGGAGGTCTTGGGATTGGGCGTGATGACCTCGACGCCCGGCTTGACCAGGTCATCCCAGGTCTTGATCTTCTCGGGGTTGCCCTTGCGGACCAGGAACACAATGGTCGAGGTGTAGGGCGCGCTGTTCAGGGGCAGGCGGCTCTGCCAACCCGGGGCGATCAGTCCGCGCTTGGCCAGCTGGTCAACATCGCCGGCCAGGGCGAGGGTCACAATATCGGCGGCCAGCCCGTCGATGACAGCCCGGGCCTGCTTGCCGGAGCCGCCATGGGATTGATCGACGGTCAGCTTCACCTTTTTCAACCGCGCCCATTCGGCCGCGAACAGGGCGTTGTAGGCCTTGTAGAACTCGCGGGTCGGATCGTAGCTGACATTGAGCAGGGTGGTTGAGGCCGCCTTGGCGGCATCGCCCTTGTCCGAGCAGGCTGCCGCAGCAAACGCGAACCCGGACGCGAGCAGTGCACGACGATTGAAGCCGGTCATCGAGAATCCCCCTGTGGCTGGTAAGCGCCAACGCCGTCATGGCGCAAAACCTCGTCATTGTCGACTGCGAATCGATAAGTACTAGCGGACAAATAGGAATAAAATCGAAAACTCGGCCGTTGATCGGCCGGGTCAGGCGGGCCTTCGGGTCAAGCCCGGCCTCCAGATCTCCCACTTGGCCAAGGGCGGCGGCCCCGGGCGAGAGCCGCGTCGGAGGTTGGAGCAGACTTAAGCCTTACAGGCTAAAGCCTGCCCAGGGCCGACCAATTGAGCGGACCCCACAGGGCCCCATTGACATCCCCGTCCGACCAGCGCCGGTTCGACATGTTGCGAAACAAATCGACGCAAAAAGGCAACGGGCTCAAGTCCGGCTTGAATGACTATCACCCGAGTGGGAAATACCGCTGTGGCATAGCCAAGGCTATCTTGTCACTTCGGGCCCCTATGGCTTCGCCCGCCTCGACCACGGAGCGGGCCAGGGGTGAGGGCAAGTCGTCGAGCTCGAACCAGCCCAGGGCCGCGTGCTTGCCGGGTTCGCAAAGGCGCGGCGCCCCTTCGTAGTCCGTCACCAGAAAGACCGGGGCGACCCAGTGAACGTGGGCATCAGGATCGATGTGATTCATGATGCACAACAGATCCTCAGCCTTGATGACGATTCCCAGTTCCTCCAACACTTCCCGTTCGACGGCGGCCTGGACGGTCTCGTAGAGGTCGATCTTTCCGCCAGGCAGGCTCCAGGCGCCGGCTTCGGGCGCTAGCCTGCGCTGGATCAGCAGAAGACGTCCGTCCCGAACAATGGCTGCGCCGCAGCCGACGCGCGGGTCCCTGTCCGCTGAGCTGCCCGTCATTGCTGGTTCTGGGGCAGGTCGTCGGCGATGTCGTAATAGTCGCCCTTGTCGGCGACGAAGATATGCATGTGAAGGCTGGTTTGGGTTGGCGCTTCGAAGGCGCCCATGGCGACGGCGATCTTGTCTCTGTGAATGGGGTCCCAGAACAGGGAAGAGCCGCAATGCCGGCAAAATCCACGCCGAACACGCTCGGAAGAGGCATACCAGACCAGGCTTTCCTCGCTCTCGATATGCAGGGCGGACTTGGCGACGTCTGTGGAGGCCCAGAAGTGACCGGAGGACTTGCGGCACTGGGAACAATGGCAGGCATCCGGCGGGTTCAGGTCACCCTCAACCTGGAACCGGATGTCGCCACAAAGGCAGCTGCCATGATGCATGATATGTTCCTTTCGGTTCCGGGCCCCAACGCCGTGTCAGCGCCGTCAGGTCGCCGGGAACAGGCTGCGGGAAAGATAGTTGACCGTCTTGCCGCCGTTGCCAATCCGCGCCGAACCGACCCGAACAAAGCCCAGCCTGGCATGAAAGGCGTCTGATCCCGGATTGGGAGGATGCGAATTGACTTCGCAAACCACACGCTCGTGACCTGCTTGAGCGGCGGTCTCGAACAGGGCCGTATAAAGTCGACGGGCCAGCCCCTGGCCGCGTGCCTGCGGCGATACGACAATCCGGTCGACATAGATGAACCGGTCCAGTCTCTCCTGGAACCAGCGGAAATTGGGACTGTCGTAATCGGCGTCCTGATCGAAACTGAGCAGCAGGGCCTCCGCTTGGCCGACTTGCCAGGCGCGGAATGCCTGGTCCGCCAATTGCCGGAACCGTTCAGGTTCAAGCCATGACAGTTCCTGGGGATGAGCGTTGTTCAGTTCGAGAAGCGCCGCCGGCAGGTCGCCCGATCCAGGCAAGGGAAGGATCCGGTCAGTCATGGCCGTCATTCCTTGTCCACTCCCGCAAGCTCCGACACCGACAGGATGTGACTCCATTCTGTGTCGGTGACGGGTTGCACCGAAAGCCGAAAAGACGTCACGAGAGACATGGTCTGCAGAGCCGGATCGGCCTTGGCCTGGGCCAATGTGAACGGCGTTTTCAGCGGCGCGACCGCCATCAGGTCGGTACAGACAAAGACCCCTTTGGGGTCTGTCGGGTCGGGATAGGCTTCCCGTATGACCTCTGCCACGCCGACAATCGCCTTACCGGCCTGGGAATGGTAGAAAAACGCCTGATCTCCGCGACGCATGGCCATGAGGTTAAGCTTGGCGCTGTGGTTGCGAACGCCAGTCCAGGGTTCGCCATCGGCGCCCCGGGCGACCAGGTCATCCCAGGAAAACACATCCGGTTCGGACTTCAGAAGCCAGAAGGCCACGGAAAACCTCTTTCTGGTTCGAGCCTGATGGAAAGGCTGACGATGGGGTCAGAGTCCCTTGCCCATGTTCAGCCGATACACCATGGCGGCCTTGTCAGCGGGCAGTTTCAGGGTCTCGTCCAGCAGGGCGATGCTGTAGCGGCACAGCAGGCCCTGACGTGCAGGGTCGTCGATACTGACCTTGCGGCCGGTCAGCATGACAATGACCTTGCGATCGGCTTCGGAGAAGTTTGACTGCACACGGGCTGCCACCTGATCCCGAAGTTCGACCTCGTAATACTGATCGATGCGGCTCTTGAGCGTATAGTCGTCGGCCTTGGCTCCGGCGGCGTTGAGCACCGGGGCCTTGGCCGTCTGGGTCAGAATGTCGGTCGTGACAACCCGCTCGCGCTCCAGAAGCGCAGTGTCCACGACGGCGTCCGGATCGAAGGTCAGGCGCGCTCCACGCGTGAAGTCATAGCACCAGGCGACAGACTTTTCACCAAGCGCCCTGGCCTTGTCCCGGCGAAGCTCCATGAGTCTTACGACGTTGGCGTCAGTAGCCTTTCGCGCATTGGCCAGCATGGTCGAGGTGGCAATGGACCGCACCTGCTGACGCACCCCGACATCGCCGAGGCGCTTGTCCTGGATAAGGGTCAGGTCGGCCTGTAGCCGCGCATAGGCTTCAGGGTAGCTGGCCTTCAGAACCTTGACCTCCGGGAGAGATTCCGCCTCGCTCCTGGCGCGGTCGAAGGCCTGGCGTGGGACCACATCGTGATCGACGATGAACCAGGCCAGGGCCCCGGCCGCGGCAGCCGCGACAATGGCCAGGCCGGCGCCCATGAGCGCAGGCAGGTTCATCAGACGGCCGGCCAGCAGGCCGCCGCCCGCTCCAGCGCAGGCGGCGACGGCGGCCGAAATGACCAGCAGGGTATTGGCGTCCATGAGTCCCGGATTCCTCGATAGAAGATGGCGGCGGGACAGTCGTTGCTAAGCCTGCCGGTTGCAAGCCTCCAGGCGCGCTAGCGAGGCTGGATTTGACAAACCGCGTCACCAGTCAGACACCGCCTGAATGACCAAACTCGTCGCCAAATCCGGAAGCCGAAACATCCATTTCATTGGGATCGCGGGCGCCGGCATGAGTGCGGTCGCCTTGATGATGCGGGATGCCGGACATGTCATCGGCGGCTCCGACGAGGCGGCCTTCCCACCGATCAGCACCTATCTGGAGGACCAGGCCATCCCCTTCCAGCCGATGCTGTCGGCCAAGAATCTGGGGCCGGAGGTCGATCTGGTGGTTCTGGGCGGCAGCGCCAAACTGCATGGCGACGCCAATCCCGAATTTGTCGAGGCCGTCAGGCGCGGCCTCCCCATCATGGGCTTTCCGCAGCTGGTGGCAGATCAGACGCAGGATCGTGAAGTTACGGTCGTGGCCGGCAGCTTTGGAAAGTCCAGCTGCACGGCCCTTATGGCCCATATCCTGACGGCGGCAGGACGGGACCCGGGCTTCATGATCGGGGCTATTCCGTCCGGCGGCGGGCCGACGGGCGCCTGGGGAACCGGTCCAGTGGTGCTGGAAGGCGATGAATACATCATCAGCCAGGCCGATCGCCGCTCCAAGTTCCTGCTGTACAGGGCTCGCCATCTGCTGGTGACCTCCCTTGTCCACGATCATCTGAACGTCTTCCCGACCTTTTCAGAGTACGAAGCCCCCTTCATCGAGCTGCTGGGCAGGATGGCGGCCGACGCACTGGTTGTGCTCCGGGACTCTCCCTCACTCCGCGCCATCGCTGATCGCTGCCCGGCCAAGCCGGTCTGGTATGGCGCCCATCCGGGCGAGGGCTGGCATAGCGAGGACGTCCGGTTTGGCGATACGACCGCCTTCACCCTGGTCTCACCAAAGGGTCAACGCCTGCCTTTGACGACCCAACTGCTGGGCGCCCACAATGTCGAGAATGTTGTCGGTGTATCCGCCTTTCTGCTGAGCGCCGGGCTGGTCACACCCGAGCAGCTACGGTCAGGCGTCGCCTCCTTCCAGGGAATTCGCCGCCGACTGGATCGGCTGACGGCTTCGTCTTCGGTCCCGGTGATCGAGGGGTTTGGCTCCTCCTACGAGAAGGCCCGATCCGCGATAGAGGCCATTCTGCTGCACTATCCGGGGCGCCCCCTGACGATCGTGTTCGAACCCCATACCTTCAGCTGGCGCAATGCCGAGGGCCTTGCCTGGTACGACACCGTGTTTGAAGGCGCACAGCAGGTCATCGTCATTCCGCCGCCCGGCCACGGGGCCGCGAGCCACAGCCAACTGACTCATGATCAGATCCTCGATCGGATTTCCGAGACTGGCCTGCCGACCCGGAAAGCCGAGGGCGCTGACCAAGTCATCGACAGTCTGCGATCCCTGACCCCCGACTCGGTCGTGCTCCTGCTGTCCTCCGGGCCCTTGCTGGGCCTGCCAGATCGCCTGCCGCCCCTGATGGACGCGCAGTTCAGCTAGCCGGACAGTCCGGCTTCCGGGCCACCATCGGGAACCGGGCGCTGCCAAACTCCAGGTCCTTCCAGCGTCCTGGCTCGGTCCTGAACCTGCCCTGTCGCAGGGCGCTCAGCAGACCTGGCGGGGCCACGAGGATCATCAGAATGAGTGCGACAAAAGCGGGTCGATCCGTTGCCGGCCAGAGCTTGAGCCCCTCTGCCTCGACAAGGCCCCAGATCAAGCCCCCCTGGATGTGGCCGGTCACAATCCGGGCGAGCATCCGGCGGACGCTGGGCGAAGTTGAGACTGCCTCGATCCGGGCCGCAATGGTTGTCCTTGCCTCCCTGATGCCCGCCTGCCACCCCACAGGGGGCAAGTGGAGATGCTGTGCAGCCGCTTTCTGCGCGAATCCCTTTGCGCGCCGGCGTTGCCGTGGCAGGGTCGGCTGCCAATAGGAACGCTGGTCGTCGATGTCCAAACCTGCCCACTTGACCCTTGAGCAGGGGGATCACGGTCCTACGGCCGTGCTCACGGGCGACTGGACAGCAGAAACGCTCGAAGACACCGGGCACGATCTGATCGAACTGCTGCACGGCACCCGGTCGGTTACGCTCGACATGCGCCAGATCGGTCGATGCGACACCGCTGGCGCCTATGCCATCATCCGGGCTGCGGATGGTCGAGAGTCCGCCGGGGTCTTGCTGGCCCGGCCAGAGACACAGCGTCTGATCCATCTGGTCTCGCAAGCCGTTGAGGCCGAGCCATCGACACCGGTCTCCAAACGCGGCTTTTACGACCTGCTGGTGAGGGTTGGCCGTGGCGTGGTCAACCTTGGGATCGATCTCTACGAGACCCTGGTCTTCCTGGGACATTTGCTGACTTCAGTGGGCCGGGCGATCGTCAGGCCGGCTCGCTTTCGCTGGGCGCCCTTCATCTCCCTTTGCGAGCGCGCCGGCCTCGACGCCATTCCGATTGTCATCACAACGACCTTTTTCATCGGGGCTGTCGTGGCGTTGCTGGGCATCAACAGCCTGAGGGCTTTCGCTGCCGAGGTGCTGGTCGTGGAAGCGACCGGGATTGCCGTGCTGAGGGAGTTCGGCATCGTCATTACGGCAGTGCTTCTGGCTGGACGATCCGCTTCGTCCTTCGCCGCCGAAATCGGCTCCATGAAGATGAACCAGGAGATCGATGCGATGAGGGTGATCGGCGTCGATCCGTTTGACGCCCTGGTGCTGCCCCGGTTCCTGGCCCTCCTGGTGACAATGCCGTTGCTGACCTTCGTCGCGGATCTTTCAGGCTTGCTTGGCGGCATGCTGGTCAGCTGGAACATCCTTGATCTCTCGCCGACCTATTTCTGGCAAAGGATGGTCGACAATGTCGGGGCGACGAATTTCTGGGTCGGTATCTCGAAGGCGCCGGTCATGGCGATCATCATCGCCGGTATCGGTTGTCGTCAGGGCATGGAGGTCGAGGGCGACGTCGAGTCGCTTGGCCGCCGGGTGACTTCGGCCGTGGTCCAGGCGATCTTTGCGATCATTCTGGTCGATGCCCTGTTTGCGCTCCTCTATATGGAGCTGGACATATGACCGCCACCGACGATTCCTTCGCCGAGGACGGGCTGGACGAGGCCGCGCCGCCCATCGAGGTCATCAATCTTCGATCCGCCTTTGGCGACAACGTCATTCACGACGGGGTCAATCTGACCGTCAAGAAGGGCGAGGTGCTTGGCGTCGTCGGCGGCTCAGGGAGCGGCAAGTCCGTCCTGCTCAATTCCATTATCGGCCTGAGAGAGCCGGATGGCGGTACGATCCGGATTTTCGGCCAGGATATCCAGCGCGCCGACCGCCGCAAATGGTCCGCCATCGAGCGCCGGTGGGGCGTCCTGTTCCAGCAGGGCGCGCTCTTTTCGTCCCTGACGGTTCAGGAGAATGTGGCGGCGCCGCTGCACGAGCATTCGCGCCTGTCCCGAGCCGAGATCCGCGATCTGGCGGAACTCAAGATCGCTCTGGTCGGGCTGCCGCCCCGGGCGGGAAGTCTCAAGCCGGCCGAGCTGTCCGGCGGCATGCGCAAGCGGGCGGGGCTCGCCCGGGCCCTGGCCTTCGATCCGGAACTGCTGTTTCTGGATGAGCCAACCGCGGGGCTTGACCCGATCGGCGCGGCTGCCTTTGACGAACTGATCGAGGACCTGTCGCGAAGCCTCGGTCTGACCGTGTTCATGATCACGCACGATCTCGACAGCCTGTATACGATCACCGACCGGGTGGCCGTGCTGGCGGACAAGAAGGTGGTGGCGGTGGAGCCGGTGCGGGTGCTTGAACATTCCGAACATCCCTGGATCCAGGAGTATTTCCTGGGACCCAGGGGACGGGCCGCACGATCGGCCGTCGATGCTGGCGGACAGAGGGTCTGATGGAAAGAAACGCCAACTACGCGCTGGTCGGGGCGGCCTCGCTCCTGCTTTTCGTTGCGATGATCGTCTTCGCCTTCTGGCTGGCCCGTCTGAGCTTCAACAAGAGTTTCGACGAGTACGACATCCTGTTCGTCGGGCCGGTGCGGGGTCTCTCCGAGGGGGGAGAGGTGCATTTCAATGGCATCAAGGTCGGCGAGGTGGCCAAGATCGCCCTGGACAGTCGCGATCCCAACCGGGTCATCGCCCGGGTGCGTGTCACCTCAGACGTTCCGATCCGCGAAGACAGCTACGCCACGCTGGAGCCCCAGGGGATTACTGGCGTCAACTATGTTCAGATCACGGCCGGCGCCTCTGCCAAGGATGGCTCGCCGGCCAAGAAGCTGTTGAAGGAAACCGTCGCCGCCGGCGAAATCCCTGTCATCAAGACGCAGAGAAGCCAGCTATCCGACCTTCTGGCTGGCGGCGGCACCGTTCTGAGCCGGACGATCGAAGCCCTTGATCGGGTCAACAACGTTCTGAGCGACGAAAACGTCAAGACTTTCAGCGCGACGCTGGATGACCTGCAAGCGGTCACTGCAGAAGTGCGTGCTCAGAAGGAGATCATCGCCGATGCTCGCAAGGCCATGGCGACCTTTGAAGAAACAGCGCGCGAATACACCAAGCTGGCTCAGTCCGGTCGATTGTTCATCGACGGTGACGCCAAGAAGGCGGCCGCTTCCATAGAACAGGCGGCGAAAAAAGTCGACCTTGCCGCCGCCGATCTGAGCGCTGTCCTGGCCAAGCTGGATGGTCCGGTGAATGATTTCACCACTGCCGGACTGCCCCAGCTGACCTCCGCCATCGTAACGCTGCAGGACGCCGCAGGCTCTCTGGACCGTTTGGTGACCGAGGCCGAAAAGAACCCGCAGGGCCTGGTGGGCAAGCCGCCGGCCGCGAAGAAGAAGGTGCAGCCGTGACCCCAGTCCTGATTCGCCTGGCTGCCTGCGCGGCCCTTGTCCTGGCTCTAACCGGCTGCGTGACGCTGTTTCCGAAAGCCGAGCCTTCGGTGCTTTACCGCTTTGAAGTCGCCGCGCCGGAAACCGTGGCCGCCAAGACCTTTGATGTGACGCGAGGCCTGACTATCTTCAACCAGGCGGCCTCCAGCGATGGTATCCTGACCGTCACCAACGGCGCCGCCGCCTATATCGATGGCGCCAGATGGGTCACGCCGGCAGAGCGGCTGTTCGACGAACAGCTGGGGCGGGCGTTCATGGCCGGCCCTGCCCGCCTGACCCCGCGCGGGACCGCAGGCCAGGCCGAGTGGATGATGCGGCTTGAAGTGCAAAGGTTCGAAGCCGTCTATCGGGGTGACCCCGAAAGTGCGCCGACGGTGGTTGTTGAAATCAAGGCCACGCTTACGCGCAACAGACGAGACGGCGAAACCCTGGACAGGGTTTTCAGGGCCGAGGTTCCGGCGGAGGCCAATCGAGTCAGCGCCATTGTCACGGCCTATAATGGAGCCCTGACTTCGACCCTGACTGACCTGGCCAACTGGGTGGGCGCCGCGGGCGTGAAGCCAGATTGAGCCTGTTTGTCAGGCCAGATCGAACAGTCCAGACATATAGGGGCTGAGCAGTCGCCCCTCGGGGTCCAGTTCCCGACGGATCGCCAGGAAATCCTTCCATTGAGGGTACAGGGCCTGCAGCCTCTGCCCTCTGAGGCTGTGGAGCTTTCCCCAGTGGGGCCGACCGCCATGGCGCTGGAAGATGGGCTCGATCAGTTCGAAGAAGAACTGATACTCATCCTTGTACCAGGCATGAACAGCGATCGAGCCGCGCGCGCCGCCCTGGAAGGGCGATAGCCAGGCGTCATCACCGGCGGTGCGGCGCACCTCGATCGGGAAAAACACGTCTTTGCGCTGCTTTTCGATGACCGCCAGAACTTCGCGAAGGGCCTGGAGATGGGTCTCCGGCGGCAGGTGGTATTCCATCTCGTTGAACCGGACAGGGCGTTCGGTCGAGAGCAGTTTCCAGCCTTCATCCACGGCGGTTTCAGGCGCTACGCCCCCGAGCAGGGCCTTGGCGGCCGCCTTGCGAAGGCCCGTCGACCAGCCCAGCGTGTTGCGCAGCCCTTTCAGCGCCTCGAGAAGCGCGTCGTCATTGCCGGCCGGCGGCGCCTGGACCGGATCGTCGGTCTCGTCATGGCTGATATTGGCGGCGAGGTCGGTGAAGGGGACGACATAGAATTCGAAGTTGCGATGGGTCTTCCAGCGGTCTTCCGCCTGGGCCAGGGCGTCTTCCAGGCTCTCCACCCAGACCTTCCGGCGGACGCGGCGGTTGGCGGTGGTGCGGATCCGGGCCTCGGTCAGGATTCCCAGGGAGCCGAGGGACACCCGAGCGGCCTGGAACAGTTCGGGACGCCTTTGCCGGTCGCACTCGATCCGCTCGCCGGTCGAAGTCACCAGGGTGAGAGCGGTCACGTCGCCATGCAGCGCCTGCAGGCCCTGTCCGGCCCCATGGGTGCCTGTCGAGATCGCGCCGGCCAGGGATTGCTTGTTGATGTCGGGCAGATTGGCCATGGCCCGGCCACGCTGGGCCAGCAGGGGTCCCAGGGCGCCCAGGCGGGTGCCGGCCCGCACAACGGCCTCGTCGCCTTCCCAGCGGACCAGTCCGCTCAGGCCGTCGAGGGAGACCAGCGTGGCGCTGGTGGCGGCGAGCGCCGTGAAGCTGTGGCCAGCGCCCACGGCGCGAATGGGGGCCTGCGCGACTTTCAGTCCCTCGGCCAGGGCAGCCTCATCCGCGGGGGCCAGACGGGCCGCCGGATAGGCGTTCTGGATGCCCGACCAGTTCCGCCAGAGCATCCGACCATCGACATTGACCGAGGCCGGCGCAGGGGGTTCAGGCTTGTCGCGGTTGGCGAAGACGACAGCGCCGCCGCCAGCCAGGGCTGTCCCGCCAATGGCGGCTGCAGAAAGGGTCAGGGCCTTGCGTCGCGTGACCATGGTGTTTCCCCCGGGGATGTCTTGCCGGACAGTCCGAACCTGTCCCTGCCCCTGTCTAGCGCTTTTCCGGCCCGGACATGAAGGCGATCAAAGCCCTGTAGTCGTCAGCGCTGCATCCGGCGCATTGACCGCCGGCCGGCATCGCCTTGAATCCCTGGACCGTGTGGTCAACCAGGGTCGGCATGCCCTGTTGGAGACGCGGCTTCCAGGCAGCGATATCGCCCGCCAGGGGCGCGCCGGACCCGGCGATCGTGTGGCAGGTCTTGCAGGAGGTCGCGTAAAGACCCGCCAGCCGGGGGTTCGCCGGTGAGAGACGGGCTGACTGGTCCGGCGTGATCGGCGCCGTTGCCGGGCTGCAACCCACCAGGCAAAGGCCTGCCACAAGGCCAGCTCCACCAGAGATCAGCGAAAAACGGCTGCGAGTCATGGTCGTCCCCCAATCCGGGAAACTGACAGGAGACGGCCGTTGCAATCAATCGCAATCAGGGACGGCGACCTTGCGACTATTCCTCGATCCCGTGGATACGGCGCGCAGCGGTCAGGGTGTTCTGCAGCAGACAGGCGATGGTCATGGGCCCGACGCCGCCCGGGACCGGGGTGAGCCAGCCGGCCACGGCCCTGGCCTCCTCGAACGCCACATCGCCGACCAGGCGGGTCTTGCCTGCCGCCGCAGCCACCGGATCGCGGGAAGGCAGGCGGGTTATGCCGACGTCGATTACCGCCGCACCAGGCTTGATCCAGTCGCCCCGGATCATTTCCTGCCGGCCTGCCGCCGCCACCAGAATGTCGGCCTG
>CAMAVA010000048.1 GCA_945861515.1 Brevundimonas vancanneytii
CGCAGTTCCGCTTCATCAATGACGCCGGCACTATGCAGCCCGGCGGCGGTCCGGTGAACCGTCCCGAGCATGCTACTCTTCGGCTTTTCTTCGCACTTCGCCATCGTCCGTAACCTCGAAACGCCGACCTGCGACGTGTGCCGTCTTCAAAGTCCCTGCGTCCGATCGTCCCGAAATCAACGGCGCAACCGGGAAACTTCCATATGGAACCCGTTGCCCCATCATACTATGCCTCCCCCCACCATGCAGCCCCTGCAACCCCACCGCTTTTCCGTCGCCCCGATGATGGACTGGACGGACCGCCATTGCCGGGTCCTGCACCGGTGCCTGTCGCGCCGGGCGTTGCTCTATAGCGAGATGGTGACGACGGGCGCGGTCCTGCATGGCGACCGGGACCGGCTGCTGGGGTTCGACGCCGCTGAACACCCTGTGGCCCTGCAGCTGGGCGGCTCCGACCCCGCCGACCTGGCGGCGGCGGCCCGGATCGGAGCGGACCTGGGCTATGACGAGATCAACCTCAATGTTGGCTGTCCGTCCGACCGGGTGCAGTCAGGGCGGTTCGGGGCCTGTCTGATGCGCGAGCCGGCCCTGGTGGCCGACTGCATGGCGGCCATGGCGGCGGCCGTGTCCGTGCCGGTGACGGTCAAGTGCCGGATCGGGGTCGATGACCAGATCCCCGAACGGAGCCTGTTTGCCCTGGTCGAGGCCAGCGCCGCCGCCGGGGTCACCACCTTTGTCGTCCATGCCCGCAAGGCCCTGCTGAAAGGCCTGTCGCCAAAGGAAAACCGCGATGTGCCGCCGCTGGACTATCCCCTGGTCTATCGCCTGAAACAGGAACGACCCGACCTGACCATCATCCTGAACGGCGGTGTGGCCAGCCTGGCGGACGCCCTCGGTCATCTGCAGCATCTGGACGGCGTCATGCTGGGACGCGCCGCCTATCATCAGCCCGGCCTGCTGGGCGAGGTCGACCGGCTGGTGTTTGGCGAGGATGTGGAGGACGTTTCGCCGGCGGCGGCGGTCCGGGCCTATCGGCCCTATCTGGCCGCCCGGCTGGCCGAGGGCGTGCCCCTGGCCTCCATGGCCCGCCACATGCTGGGCCTGTTCCATGCCCTGCCGGGCGCCCGGATCTGGCGGCGGATCCTCACCGTCGAGGGCGCCGTCCGGGGCAGCGGCCTGGAGGTCATCGACCGGGCGCTGGACGCGGTTCGAGATCAGTCAGAGGCCCGGGCTGCCAGGCTCGAGGCTGCAGGGCAGTGGATGGCTGCGAACCTGTAACCCCCGACCTTGACCCCGGCACGACCTCAGCGGCGCGGACCGGCCACGATCTTGTCGTCATGCATCCGGGCGACCTCGATCTCGCTGAAACCGATCTCCGACAGGATCTCGTCGGTGTTTTCCCCCAGGCTGGGCGCCCGGGTAGGCGGAATTCGCTCCACATCGGAAAAGGCGATGGGGTTGCCGGGCGTCAGATAGGAGCCGATGCCGGGATGATCCAGCATCGAGAACATCGGATTGTCCAGGGAGCAGTCGGGGTCCTGATCCACCGTCTCCTTGAAGGTCCGGTATCGGCTCCAGGTCACGCCGTGGCTGTCGAAGGACTGGGCGAAATGCTCGACCGTCCGTTCCGCAAAGAAGGGTTTCAGCACCTCGGTGATGGCGTGGCGGTGCATGAACCGCTCGCCCTCCAGGCTCAGCTTGGCGCCCAGGCGCGTGGCCAGCTCATCAAAGGCGATCTGGGTATGGGTTGCGGCTTTGAGATTGTCCCACTGGCGGATGGTCAGGGCGACCACCATGACCCGCCCGCCGTCCTTGCAGACAAAGTCCTGAGCATAGGCGCCGTATAGGGAATTGCCCATCTTGGGTCGGTCGACGCCATTGACCGTCACCTCGCCGATGATCCCAAGATTGCCCAGCATGGCCAGGGCCATGTCCTTCAGCGCCACCTCGACCAGCTGTCCGCGCCCGGTCAGGCGCCGGTGTCGTTCCGCCGCCAGGATGCCCAGGGCCGCCTGCTGCCCCGTCATGCAGTCCCAGGCCGGCAGCACATGGCCCACGGGCTCGTCCGAGCCTTCAGGTCCGGTCGCCGTGGGAAACCCGACGGCGGGATTGACCGTATAGTCCACCTGCGGCCCGCCGCTGCGGTCGCCCATGACCGACAGCATGATCAGGTCTTCGCGGTGCTTCTTGAGCGAGTCATAGTCCATCCAGCCGCGGACCCGCAGGTTGGTCAGGAAGATTCCGGCCTGCTCGCCCGGAGCGCAGATCAGCCGGGTCACGACCTCCTGACCCTGGGGCGTGGCCATATCGACGGCCAGGCTGCGCTTTCCCTTGTTCAGTCCCGCCCAGAACAGGCTGCGGCCCTTGTCGGTCACCGGCCATCGCCCATTGTCCAGACCGCCGCGGATCCGGTCGAACCGGATGACGTCCGCACCCATCTGCGCAAGGGTCATGCCGGCCAGGGGGGCCGCCACGAAGGCGGATCCCTCGACAATCCGCAAGCCTTCCAGAATCTTGACCATTGTTCCTCCCGGGGGCGCGCCGTTTTCGGCGTCGCCTATTGAACTAGACCGGCGCTCCTCGCCCGCCAGAGCGTCTGGCTGCACATCCGCAGATTGGCGGCGTCGATCATCTTGCCATTGTGGCTGGCGGCCCCGCGGCCTTCCCGGACGGAGGCGTCATAGGCGGCCAGCACCGCCTGGGCCGTTTCAATCTCGGCCGGCGAGGGGGAGAAGACGCGGTTGACGGTCTCGGTCTGGCCGGGATGGATGCACCACTTGCCCTCGAACCCCATGGCCCGCCCGATGCGCGCCATCCGGTCCAGGCCTTCGGGGTCCTTGAACCCCGCATAGGGCCCGTCGATGGCCCGCAAGCCCTGGGCGCGGGCGGCGGCGACAATGGCGTGCATGGGGTGGTGCCAGCGATGACCCGGATAGAGGGCGTCATCGGCGCCCAGGCCGCCGATCACCTCCAACGGCATCTGCATAGAGGCGGCATAGTCTCCGGACCCGAAGATCAGGCCTTCCAGCCGGGGCGTCGCGGTCACCACCTGACCGATGTTGTGCAGGCCGGCGGCGGTTTCGATCAGGGCTTCCAGGCCGATGGGCCGGGACAGACCCATGGCCGCCTCGATCTGCGACAGCATCAGGTCGACAAACCGCAGCTCGTCCCGGCCATTGGCCTTGGGCACCACGATGATATCCAGGTTGGCCCCGGCCCCCTCGACGATCTCGCTGAGGTCGCGATAGGCAAAGGCCGTGTCGACGCCATTGATCCGCACCTGGCGAAGCTTGCCGCCAAAATCCAGGCTGTTCAGGGCCTCGACCACATGGGCCCTGGCCGCCGCCTTCTGGTCCGGCGCAACGGCATCCTCGCAATCAATGCAGATGGCGTCCGCCGGGGCCGTGGCCGCCTTGGCGATCATCGCCGGGCTGGAGGCGGGAACCACCAGCACTGACCGTTCCAGCCTTGCCGCCGGGCCGGTCATGACCCTCCCCACAGCAGACTGGCCTTCATCCCCACCGCACCCTCGCCGTTGGCGGTAAACAGGTCAATCCCGCCATTTTCGCCAGCTCGGCCATTCAAGGTGACCTGATCGGTATCGAACAGCGGACGCATGCCCCTGAACGTGAACGCCGATGCAGGGGCCGAGGCCGGCGCCCGCCGGCAGGCCGCATCGAACAGCAGGATGGCCTGCAGCGGTCCATGCACCACCAGGGCCGGGTATCGCTCGACCTCGGTCGCATAGGTGCGGTCATAATGGATGCGGTGGCCATTGAAGGTCAGGGCGGAAAAGCGAAACAGCAGCACCGGATCGACGGCCACGGGTTCAGACCAGTCACAGGCGGGCAGGGCGGTGGCCGGCGGCGGCGAAAACCGCTCCGGGATCCCGACATAGACGATGTCCTGCTCTTCCCGCAGGACCAACCGCCCGTCCGCCCGCACCTCATGGGCCACGGTCACGAAGACCATGCTTCCGGCGCCGCCGGTCTTTTCGGCAACCGAGGTGATGGTCGAGGTTCGCTCGATGCGCTCGCCGATCCTGATGGAGGACAGCTCGCTGCAGCGACTGCCGGCCCACATCCGCCGGGGCAGTTCGACGGGCGGCAGGAATCCGCCCCGCCTGGGATGGCCGTCGGCGCCGACATTGGACATGGGCGCCAGGGGCAGGAAATACAGCCAGGACCAGATGGCGGGCAGAGTCGCGCCGTCGGTCAGGTCAGCGGCGTCAGCCTGGTTGAGCGTGGCGGCGAGGGCGCGGGCCGGAAACGCAGTCACGGTGTCGGTCAGGACTTCGGAGCGCCCGACCCATGCCTGCAGATCTGTCTCCGCCATGGCCTTCCCCCCAACTGCGCAATGCGCCTTTGAAAAGCATGACTCGGTAGAGGGATATTTCAAAGCAGTTTGATGAACGTCACAGAACGACTTTCATCGGGGCTGCAGACCGCAGGCGTCAGAGGCCGGGCGGGCCGCAGGGGCCCGCCCGGGATTCAGACTAGAACTTGCGTCCCAGCTTGAAGCCGACCGTGCTCGGCTGGTTGGGCACGATATAGGTCTTCGCGCCGCAGACAGCTTCAGCGCACTGGGCATAGCGATAGAGGCTGGCCCGCTCGTCCGTCAGGTTCTGGAAATAGAGTTCCATGGACCAGGCGCCGGTCTCCAGTCCGGTGCTGAAGTCAAAGCTGCTCCAGCCCTCCTGCTCACCGATGATCGCCCGCTCGATCAGCCGCAGATCGGTCCAGCTGCTGGTCTGGGTGACCAGCGAACCCTGGACGTGGGCTTCGAACTCACCCAGCGCGAATTCATAGCGGGCCGTCAGGTTGGCCTTGAATTTCGGGGTGATCGGCAGCTCCGTGCCCGACGGCGCCAGCGGTGTGGCGCATTTCGTCACCGGATTGCCCTTGGCATCCACGAAACCGCAGTAGTTTTCGCTCAGCTCGGCATTGGTCCAGGCAGCGCCGCCTGACAGGGTCAGGCCATCGGTCGGACGCCAGACGATGTCCGACTCCACGCCATTGATCTCGGCCTGGGCGGCATTCTTGATCTCGGTCAGGCCGTTGGAGCCGAGGATGGCGAACTGGAAGTCTTCCCAGCGCTCCATGTAGACCGCGCCGTTCCAGCGCAGGGAATTGCCGAACCAGCTGGTTTTCCAGCCCAGCTCATAGTTGGTCAGGAAGTCGGAATCATAGGGGGGCAGGGTGCCCCGGCGATTGATGCCGCCTGGCCGGTAGCCGGTAGACCAGGTGCCATACACCATCTTGTCGTCGTCGATCTTGTAGGTGACGTTGAGGCGATGGGTATAGCCATCCTCCTCGGTGGTCTTGTTCAGGTTGGTGCAGGGCGAGCCCTTGACCACTGCGGGACCGAAACAGGCTGCCTCGCCGGTGCCGGAGCTGTAGCCGGCGCCAAAGCCGAAGAAGCCTTTCAGGCCATTCTCGGCCTTGAAGGCGCGGATGCCGCCGGTAACCGTCAGTTTTTCGGTCAGGTCGTAGGCCAGTTCGCCGAACACCGCAGTATCCTGGTCGGACCGTTCCTGCTTGGTCAGCCACAGGGTGTCGGACCAGCCGGGAACCTCGATGGCCGAACCCAGGCCATCGATCTTGTAGTTCTGCTGAATCCCGTGAGTCTGGTTCTGGTAGAACAGGCCGCCGACGAACCTCAGGGGGTTATCGCCCGGGGTCGAGATCCGGAACTCGTGGGATTCCTTCTTGTAGCGGTCGATGCCCTGAATGTATTGCGAGGGATTGATGGGGTTGTTTAGGTCATCAACCCAGTAGGAGCCGTAACCCAACAGGGTGTCATAGAAGAAGCTGTAGTCCGAATAGTCGGACTGGGTGTTGACATCACGCTTCAGGAAGGATCCGGCATAGATGACATCCAGATTGCCGACCTTGCCCTCAACAGTCAGGGCGGCCTGGTACCACTTGTCCTTGGCCCCTTCCGGATAGAAATGGGTCAGCTTCAGGTCGCCGACGCTCGGGTCATAGGAGAAGTTGCCGTCGCTCTTCTGGGTCTGGCCCATGATCGAGGGGGTGACAGTCCAGTCTTCGTTGAGGTCGATCTTCAGGGCCGCCCGGGCGCCCATGGTGTCGACGTCGTTGTAGTCGTCCTTGGCCAGGGCATTGTTGTTGATCGTGCCGCCCCAGGTCGGATAGGTGCGGGTGCCCTTGACGTTGTCGATATAGCCGCCGTCATGGGTATACCAGCCGACGACCCGCAGGGCCGCCTGGTCGCTGATCGGCACGTTGACAAAGCCTTCGGCCACGTATCCCGCGCCGCCGTCCTTGATCTGGTTGACCTCGACATCCACCGCGCCCTTCAACACGCCGATCTGCGGCTTGTTGGTGATGATGCGGATCGTGCCGGCCTGCGAACTGGCGCCGTACAGCGTGCCTTGCGGCCCGGCCAGGGCTTCAACCCGCTCGATGTCATAGACATGGACGTCCAGGGCGCCCTGGATGGTGGTGATGGGCTGTTCGTCCAGATAGATGCCGACGCTGGGCAGGGGACCGGAGTGGTTGCCGTCGCCGCCGCTGGCCACGCCGCGCATATAGACGCTGCCAAAGCCGGGCGCCGTGCTCTGCACCGAGACGCTGGGCAGGAACTTCACGAAGTCTCCGAAGTTCGAGACCTGCAGCGTATCCAGCTTTTCTCCGCCGAGGGCCTGGACGCTGATCGGCACGTCCTGCATGTCTTCGGCCCGCTTCTGGGCGGTGATGATGATCTCTTCGACCGTGTTGCTCGATCCGGCGTCCTGGGCGAGCGCCTGACCGACCCCGGTCAGCATGCTGCTGGCCAGAAGGACCGAGGTCCAGATGTGCAGGTTCCGGCCGGACTGGCCGCGGGCCTTGGAAGTCATGTGATGGTCCCCTTTGGCATTCACGCCTTTGTCACAGGTTCACGACCTGACCCCCGTTCTGTCAAGCCGTCACTGTTCATTCCTTGAGCAACTATGGCTTTGGCGCCGCGGCGCCCGCTAAACGGGCTGAGCCGGTCGGTCCCAGGTCTCGAGCGCCGGGCCGAGGGCGGCCTTCAAGGGGGCCAGCCAGGGCTCATAGGCCCGCCATTGCTCAAGTCCCTCTGTGAAGATCGGCTGCCGCACCTGTTCGGAACTGGCGGTGCGCACCGCCCGGGTGTTTTCGTGGAACGCCAGGCAGGCCGGCTCGAACCCGAGACCGCAATAGGTCAGAAGTTCGCGAATCTGCGCCTCCGGCGACGCCACCATCTGTTCGTAGAGCACCCGGTGAACGGCGCCCGGATCGACGGCGTCGAAATGCCCCATCAGCGCGACATAGTCGCTGTAGTAGCGGCCGAGGTCGTCCAGATCGTAGGAAAACCCCTGTCCGCGCGCGAAATGCTGCTTGAAGGCGGAAAAGCAGCAGCCCAGGGGATGGCGCCGGGCGTCGATCACCCTGGCCCCGGGCAGGATCAGCCGGATCAGCCCCAGATGGGCGAAATTGTTGGGCATCTTGTCGATGAAGAAGGGCCGGTCCGTCCTTCTCTGGATCCGCGTCCTCTTCAGATACTCCTCGCCCAGGGCGTGGCAGTCTTCGGCCGTCAGGCTGGCCAGGGTCTGGACATAGCTCTCGCCATCTGCGGCCTCGCCGCCCAGGCGCCGGGCGATGGAGATGATGTCGGGCAGTTCCATGGTGCCCTCGACCGCCGAATGGCTGGCCAGGATCTGCTCGATCAGGGTCGAGCCGGACCGGGGCAGCCCCACCACGAAGATCGGATCTGCCTGAGGCGCGCCCCAGCCGCGACGTTGCTCAAGAAATTCCGCCGTGAACAGGGCCTTTGACCGCTCGACATGCCGGCTGGTGCGGTCGGCGCTGTAGTCGAGCGACAGCCGCCGGCGGGCCGCGCCGCGCGCATAATGGGTGAAAGAGGCCTCGAATTCCCGCCGATCCTCCAGCGCCTTGCCCAGCGCATAGTCGAAGTGGAAACGGTCCTCGTCGGTCAGGGCCGGGCTTTCCAGCTGCCGGCGCAGAGTCTCGATATCCAGGTCCGTGAAGGTGAAGGTCTTGAGGTTGGCCAGACTCCACCAGGCCTCGCCAAGTGTCGGCGCAAGCTTCAGGCACCGCCGGTAGGCCTCGATGCTGTCGGCCTGCTGGCCGACGGTCTTGAGGGCGTGACCCAGGCTCATCCAGGCCCGGGGTTGGTCGGGATACTCGGCCAGAACACCGCGGTAGAGGGCGATCGCGCCGTCATAGTCGCCCACCCGACCCAGCGCTGCGGCCTTCAGATTGCGATAGCCGGGATGGCGCGGGTCGCGGTCCATCAGAACCTTCAGATGGGCCAGCGCCTCTTCCGACAGGTTCAGCCGATAGAGGATGGTCGCCAGGTTGCTGCGGGCCTCGGCAAAGGCGGGGGCGAGGTCAACGCACCGTTCCAGTAACGTCCGGGCATCCTCGTTTCGTCCGAGCCTGGCCGCCACTTCGCCCAGCATCCGGATCGCCGAGACATTGGCCGGCTGACGCGCCAGATAGGCCTTCAGGCGCCGTTCGGCGATAGCCAGCTCATTGTCGCAGAGCGCCGTCGCTGCGGCGATCAGTTCGGGATCCCGGACCGAAGCCCTGATCTGCTGGGCCTGGGTGGCTTCGGCGCCCTTCTCGTCACCCGCGAGGCGCAGCTGGTCGGTCAGGGCCGCCCAGGCCGCCGCCAGCCGCGGTTCCAGGCTGACCGCCTTCTGCAGGGCGGCGATCGCGGCCCGGCCAAGACCGAGCGCGCCCAGGGACAGCCCGGCTTCCAGATGCACCTGCGGCCAGTCCGGATGGGCCCGGATCATCGGCTCGAGCACGGAAAGGGCGGCCTCGACCTGGCCAAGACGGCGCAGGGCGGCGGCCAGGATGAGCCCTGCCTGGGGCTGGGCCGGCAGGACCCGCAGGATCTCCTCGGCCTGTTGCCGCGCCAGGTCCGGCTGGCTGTCCAGTAGGCCCGCCGCATGGGCGAGCGCCGTGGCCAGGGTGCCAGTGGTTTCCGAAGGAAGGTCAGTCATGCAATGGCGCTTCTGCCCTGAAATCGAACGGCCCGTTCAGCGTGCCGAATCCAGGATATGCAGCGCCTGGCGGGCCAGGACCGGCGTGCCGTTCTCGGCCGGCCGCTGGCTGGCCGCCACGCCATTGAGCACCCGGCGGTAGACGCCCTGCGAGATCGACGCCAGTCGGAAGATGCCGAACGCCATGTAGAAGTTCCAGTGATCGATGTGATCGCGGCCTGTGCGCTGGCAGTAGGCCGCGACATAGTCCGCTTCACTGGGAATGCCGGACGCGGCGAAATCCACCCCGACCAGCGAGCCCCAGCCCTGCGAGGTCGAGCGCCAGAGGAAGGCGTTGTAGGCTATGTCGGCCAGGGGATGACCAAGCGTCGACAGTTCCCAGTCCAGCACGGCGATCAGCCGCGGTTCGGTGGGATGGAACATGACGTTTTCCAGACGATAGTCGCCATGGGCGATGCTGACGCTGTCATCCTCGGGGATCAGGCCGGGCAGCCGCTCGATCAGGGTTTCCATCTCCGGGATCAGCTCGGTTTCCGCGCCTCGATACTGCTTGATCCAGCGCGCCACCTGACGCTGGAAATAGCCGCCCGGCTTGCCGAAGTCGCCAAGGCCGACCTTTTCGAAATCCACGGCATGCAGCCTGGCCAGCGTCGCGTTCAACGCGTCATAGATCGCGGCCCGCTCGGCAGGCTCCAGCCCGGGCAGGGTCGCATCGCGGAAGATACGGCCCTCCAGATAGTCCATCACATAGAAGTCCGTGCCGATGATCGCCGGGTCCTCGCAGAGCCAGCGCATGGTCGGCACGGGAACATCCGTCTGACCCAGGGCCGCCATGATCCGGTATTCCCGGGCCACCTGATGGGCGCTGGCCAGAAGCTGACCTGGTGGCTTCTTGCGCAGGACGTACCGGCGCTCGCCATCAGCGGTGCGGGTGGTCAGCAGGAAGGTGGGGTTGGAGGCGCCGCCCTGGAACTGGGCGACCTGCATGCCGTCGCCGAAATCGGTAATCCTGTCCCTCAGATAGGTCTCCAGACCCGCCTCGTCGAAACGGTGTGCGGCGACCACCGGAATGACCGCGGGACCTGCGACCTGCATTCTGAACTCCTCGTGACCCGCAGGGACTGCGGGGCCGGCAAGCTGTTCGAAGTTGCCCTGTCAGGCAAGCCCTCCCGGCGAAGCCTTTATCAGGGCCCGGGTATAGGGATGGGCCGGACTGTGCAGGACGGTCTGGGCCGGACCGCATTCGACCACCTCGCCATCCTTCAGCACGGCGATGGTGTCGCTGATCTGGCCGGCCACCCGCAGGTCGTGGGTGATGAACAGGATGCTCAGGCCAAACCGGGTCTGCAGGGATTGCAGCAGGTCCAGGATCTGGGCCTGGATCGACACATCCAGGGCCGAGACGCTCTCATCGGCGATCAGGATTTCCGGGTTGGTCGCCAGGGCGCGGGCAATGCCGATCCGCTGCCTCTGGCCGCCGGAAAAGGCGGCTGGCAGGCGATCACGGGCCTCCGATGGCAAGCCGACGAGACCCAGCAACTCAAGCGTCCGGGCCCTCGCGCCGGCGGCGTTCAGCCCGGTCAGCCGGGCGGCCCGACCGATGATCTCGCCCACGGTCCGGCGGGGATTGAGGGCGCCATAGGGGTCCTGGAACACCATCTGCACCCGGCCCCGCATGCGCTGCAGCGCTGCCCCCCGCAGATCGAACAGGTCTTCGCCCTCCATCAGGGCCTGGCCAGCATCGCAGGCGGTCAGCCGGACCAGCAACCGGGCGAGGGTGCTCTTGCCGGACCCGGATTCCCCGACAATCGACAGGGTCGAACCCCTCAGCAGGGTCAGGTCGATGTCCTTCAGAATCTGCCGCTGCCCGTAGGATTTGCAGACCTTCTGCAGGCTCAGAACAGCCTCGCCGGTCGGGGCAGGGCGGGGCTCCGGCGTGGCGCGGGGTAGGCAGTCGATCAGCTGGCGGCTATAGGGATGGGTCGGACGTTTGAGGATGGCGTCGGCCGGGCCGATCTCGACGATCTGGCCGTGCCGCATGACCGCCACCCGGTCCGCGACCTCGGCCACGACGCCAAAGTCATGGGTGACCATCAGGATACCGTGGTCGCCCCGGGCCCGCAGGTCGCCAAACAGGGTCAGGATCTGGGCCTGGGTGGTCACATCCAGGGCGGTTGTCGGCTCATCGGCGATCAGCAGGTCAGGATGCACCGCCAGGGCCATGGCGATCACCGCCCTCTGGCACTGGCCGCCGGAAAGCTGGTGGGGCCAGGCGCCGGCCACCCGCTCCGGATCGGCGATCTTCATGGCCGCCAGCAAAGACAGGCAGCGCGCCCGCCGTTCATCCGGGGTCATACCAGTATGAAGCTCCAGCACCTCCTCGATCTGTCGCCCGACCCGGATGGAGGGGTTGAGGGCAGCGATCGGCTCCTGCGGGATCATCGCCATGCGGTCGCCGCGCAGCCGTCGCAGGTCCCGCGCCGAAAGGTCGGTCAGGGAATGGTCTCCCAGCCGGATCTCGCCCGCCGCGCGTTTCAATCCAGCCGGAAGCGCGCCCATGATGGCATGGGACAGGGCCGTCTTGCCGCTGCCGGACTCTCCGACCAGGCAAAGGATCTCGCCGCGCCTGACCTCGAAACTGACATCCTCGACGGCGAACGGGCGGTCTGCGCCCCTCGGCAGGGCCAGGCTCAGCCCCCTTACGGTCAGAACCGGTGCATCCAGCGCCGTCATCGGCTGTCCCGATCCGCCTGCAGGCCGTCCGCGATCAGGCTGAGCCCCAGGGCCAGGGAGGCGATGGCCAGGCAGGGAAACAGCACCAGGTGCGGAAACGCAAAGGCCAGGGCGCGACCCTCCGAGACCATGCCGCCCCAGTCCGGCGCCGGCGGCGGCAGGCCCAGTCCGAGGAACCCCAGGGCTCCGATGGTGATGGCGCTATAGGCCAGGCGCAGGCAGAAATCGACGGTCAGGGCCGGGGCGGCGTTGGGCAGGACGTCCTGAACCAGGATGCGCCAGGCCGGCTCGCCCTGGGCTCTCGAGGCGGCGACATAGTCCCGGGCGGCGATGTCGACCGTCACCGCCCGGACGATCCGGAAGACGGCCGGGGCACTGCCAAAGGTCACGGCCAGGACCACATTGACCGGCGAGGCCCCGAACGAGACGATGACTACGATGTAGAGGACCAGGACCGGGAAGGAGAGCACGACATTGGCCACGAAGCTCAGGATCTCGTCGGTCCAGCCCCCTACATAACCGGCGATCAGCCCCGTTGTGACGCCCAGCAGATAGGCGCAACCCGTGGCCAGGGTGGCCAGCAAAAGCACCGGACGGGCGCCCCAGATCAGCCTCGACAGGATGTCCCGGCCGAGCAGGTCGGCTCCCAGCCACAGAGGCTGGCCCTGCGGTCCCGTTCCGCCGGGAAGGGCCAGGGGCGTGAGGCTTTTCAGCGGGTCCTGGGGCGACAGCCAGGGCGCCAGGATCGCCACGACAATCCACGCCCCGACGATCAGGACGCCGATAGCCACGGTCGGCGATTTCCAGAGCCGGGTCATGAGCGGCCCTTTTTCGCCAGGGCGCCGAGGCCGACCCTCGGGTCCAGCAGGGCCTGCATCAGGTCGGACGCCAGTTGGCTGATCACCACGACCGCGACACTGACCATGGCGCAGGCCTCGATCAGATAGACATCGCTGTTGAGCGCGGCCTGATAGACCAGGGTGCCAAAGCCCCGATAGGCGAAGAAGACCTCGACGATGATGACCCCCGACACGATCCAGGGGATCTGCAGCATGATCACCGTGATCGGCGTCACCAGGGCGTTTCTCAGGGCATGCCGCAGGATGATCCGCATCGGCGAGGCGCCCTTGAGCAAGGCCGTGCGGATATAGGGGGAGGCCATCACCTCGGCCATGCTGGCCCGGGTCATCCGGGCGATGTAGCCGGTTGAGGCCAGGACCAGGACGGCGACCGGCAGGACCAGTTCGCGCAGCGAGAATCCGCCCGCCATGGTGCTGACCCCGGGGAGCCAGCCCAGCGTGATCACGAAGATCGCCGTCAGGAACACGGCTGTGGCGAACTCGGGCGCCGAGGTCGTCAGGATCGACAGGGTCGACACCGTCCGGTCAGTCGCGGAGCCTGGCCGCACCCCGGCCAGGACGCCCAGGGCCAGGGCAAGCGGTGTCATGACCGCCAGGGCGGCGCCGGCCAGCAAGGCGGACGCGGCCAGCCTGGGCAGGATCAGGGTCAGGACCTCTTCCTGGTAATAGGTCGAGACGCCCCAGTCGCCGGTCACGAACCGCCCCAGCCAGCGCAGGTACCGCAGCAGGAAGGGGTCCAGATAGCCGTTCTCGCGCAGCCAGTCGGCCCGCTGATCCGGCGTCGAGAACTGGCCCAGCACCTTCACCGCCACGCTGTCGATGTTCACTTCCAGGACCAGGAAGACCAGGAAGGAGACCGCCGCCATGGTCAGCAGCAGCATCAGCAGGCGCCGCAGCAGCGGCAGGGCAAGGCGGCTGACGGTCATGCGAGGGTCACGCCGGTCATGCGGAAATAGTCGGATGGATGGACCGGATAGTTCCGGACTCTCGGCGAGATGGCGGTGAACTTCCGGCACCAGTAGGGCTGCACCATGACCGCCTGGTCCTGCAGGATCTGCTCCAGCTGGGCCATTTCCGCCGCCCGCTCCTTGGGGTCGAGGATCCCCAGGGCCCGGTCCAGGCCAGCATCGAAGGCCGGGTTGGAAAACCGGCTTTCGTTCCAGACGCTGCCGGTGCGATAGGCCAGGTCCAGGGTCATGACCCCCAGCGGCCGGTGCGCCCAGGAGGTCAGGCCGAAGGGAACCTTGTCCCAGACGCTCCAGTACTCCGGGGCGGGAATGACGTTCAGTTTCAGGCGGATCCCGGCCTCGGCCAGGTTCTGCTGCAGCACCTGGGCGGTATCCTGCTCGTACCGGCCCTGCGTGTTGCCCAGCGTCAGCTCCAGATCGATCCCGTCCGGATGCCCCGCCTCGCCCAGCAGCTGCCGCGCCAGGGGCAGGTTCCGGGTCTGCCGGGGCAGGGGAGCATAGTCGGGTTGCGACGGCGCCACATGGTGGTTCTCGCCCACCTGCCCCCGTCCCCGATAGGCCAGGGCCAGCATGGCGCCATTGTCCGCCGCCAGCTGGACGGCCTGCCGGATGCGTCGGTCATCGAAGGGCGGCTTGTCCACCTGCATCCGCAGGACCAGGGTCTGGGCCGCCTCATGTTCGACCAGCACAGCGCCCGGCACCCGTTGCACCAGGTCCAGTTCGGCGATGGTCACCCGGTAGAGAATATCCACCTGTCCTGCCGACAGGGCGGCCACATGGGTGGAGATGTCCGTTCCCAGGTCGACATAGTCGATCCGGGCCAGGAAGGGTTTGGCGCCCCAGTAATCGTCCCGCCGCACCAGCCTGGCGTCGCGGCCGACATTGAAACTTTCCAGGCGATAGGGGCCGGTGCCGATCGGGTTCTTGGGCCAGTCCGCGCCCTCGGCGTCGAAGCGCCGATGCAGCATGGGGCAGGTCCAGGCATAGAGCTGTTCCGGCAGGGCGCAGAGGGGCCGCGACAGGTGCACAACGACCGTATGGTCATCCAGTCGCTCCACGTCCGTCACCGCGGAAAACGAGGTCCGGTTGACGCTCTTGGAGTCCGGCGACAGCCAGCGACGGAAGTTGAACGACACATCCTCGGCCGTGAACCGGTCGCCGTTTGACCAGGTCACGTCCTTGCGCAGGTTGAACTGCCAGGTCTTCAGGTCGTCCGAGGCTCGCCAGCTTTCCGCCAGATAGGGATGGGTGATGTTGTCGGCGTCGACCTCGGTCAGGAACTCAAGCGCATTGCGATAGAGGTTCGAGGCCTCGACCCAGGTGGACAGCGCCGGATCGGTGATCTGCTGGATGGCGCATGCAAAACGCAGGCTGTCCCGGCTCGGTCCATCCTGGCCCGGCGCGCAGGCCGACAGGCTGGCGGCCGCCCCGCCGGTCGCCGCAACCCCCAGCCAGGACAGGGTTCGCAGGAAGGTCCGGCGGTCGATCTGGCCCTGGTCAAGCTGCTGGACCAGGCCGGGCACCGCCGAATGCAGCGGGCCGCCGTCAAGACTGCGCAGACCCTTCACAGGCCTGCCCGATCCGGGCCTGGGCCGCACGCCCGCCGCCTGCTCGCTTGCGGCGGCGTCGTTCCGGCATCCCCCTGATCTTCCCCCATTGGGCAACTGTCCTGCTCCGGCCGCCGCGCGTGCCAATGCCTTTTTGAGATGGCCTCATGAGGCGTCATGCCGTCTGGGGTTCCCGCGCTGCGGCCGTGTCCTGGGCAAAACGGCGAATCAGCCAGTTCCGCAGCAGGGCGACATCGGGATCGGCAAGGTCGTCCGAATGGAACTTCAGATAATAGCCATAGCCGTCCTCGTGAATCACGTCGTAGGGCGCGACCAGGTCCCCTGCGGCGATTTCGGCGGCAAACATGTCGACGTCGCACAGGGCCACGCCGTCTCCCAGCATGGCATACTGAATGGCCGAGATGGCGGTGTCGAACGCCATGCCCCGGTTGGTGTCCACCAGGGCGCCGCTCTGCCGCGCAAAGATGGTCCAGAGCAGTTCGCGGGGCTCTCCGTCCAGCTTGACATGCAGAAGCTCGTTGTCCGCCAGAAACTGTTCCAGGCTCTTGCCGGCATGGCCGGCCGCGAGGTCCGGAGAACAGACCGGCGTCACCCGGGTCACCCAGAGCAGGTCGGTTACGGTGTCGTCCACGCCCGGGCGGTCATAGACCACCGCCAGGTCGATCTCCTGTTCGGGAAGGCCCGTGACATGGGAACTGGAGATATCCAGAACGATCTGTGGAAACTCCCGGCGGAAGTCCCGCAGAATCGGGGCCGCCTGCTTGTTGAGCAGGGAGGGCGGCAGATGCACCCGCAGGGTCCGCTCCCGCCGTCCGCCCCGCTTGATCTCGTTGATCTGCTGCTCGAGCCGGTCGAAGGCCTTGTGAACCACGGGCAGCAGCCGGGCTCCAGCGTCTGTCAGCACCAGGCCGTGTGGCCGTCGCTCCAGCAACTGCACGCCCAGAAGCTCTTCAAGGCTGATCACATGGCGGCTGAGGGCGCTCTGCGACACATGCAGCGCCTGGGCCCCGGCCGTAAAGCTCAGATGGCGCCCCACCGCGTCGAAGGCCCTCAGGGCGTTCAATGGCAGCCATCGTCGATTGATCATTCCACAGTCCCCGCAAACCGCCCTCGCTTGGAGGCCCGCCTTCGAATGGACGGATGGAGGGGCCAAGTCGGCGGATTGTCAAAATGATTTCCGAGGCCGTTACGGGAATAGCCGTATGAGGAAAATCGATTGCCACGGGTCACAGGCCCCGTGCCATCTTCTGCGCCGCAGGAGGGCCCATGGTGAACCGGACCAAAATCGCAGCGCTGCTGGAACAGCGGCTGCCGGGTCATGCGTTGCCGCAGGGTCTGTACAACGACCCGGACGCCTTCGCGTTCGATCTCGAGGCCATATATGGCCGGTCCTGGATCCTGATCGGCTTCGAGGCCGAACTCCCCAAGGCCGGCAGCTACCTCTCGGTCATGGTCGGCCGGTCGCCGATCATCGTGACCCGGGACCGCTCCGGTGCAATTCAGGCCTTCCACAACAGCTGTCGGCACCGTGGGGCCCAGATCCTGCCCGAGGGCAAGGGAACCACAGCCCGGCTGGTCTGTCCCTATCATCGCTGGACCTATGAACTGACCGGAGAACTGGTCCATGCCGCCCGTATGGGCGAGGATTTCCAGCCCTGCGACCACGCCCTGGGCAAGGTGAATCTCGAGGTCTGCGCTGGCGTGATCTATGTCTGCCTGGGCGAGGATCCGCCGTCCTTCGACCATTTCCGGTCGGTCATCGAGCCCATGCTGGCGCCTCACCGCCTGTCGGAGGCCAGGGTCGCCTATGAGGCCACCCTGACCGAGATGGGCAACTGGAAGCTGGTCATGGAAAACGCCCGGGAATGCTACCATTGCCCCGCCGGCCATCCCGAGCTCTCGCGGACTTTCCCCACCGGGGTCTCCGCCAATTTCGACTATGGCGAAGACGAGCGGCGCCACGCCGACTTCAACCAGCGAATGGACTCCTTCGGGCTGCCCGTCGGGCCCGGGGAGGAGTCCTGGTGGCAGGCCATCCGTTTCCCCCTCAATGAGGGCTGCGTCTCCATGACCATGGATGGCGGGCGCTGCGTTTCGAAACTGATGGTCGCGGCCGGGGAGGGGGATGTCGGATCCCTGCGCTGGGCGCTGGAGCCGCATAGTTTCGTCCATGCCACCGGGGACTTTCTGTTCATGTTCAGCGCCATGCCGGTTGCGCCGGATGAGACCGTGGTCACCGCCAAATGGCTGGTCCACCGCGACGCCGTGGAAGGCGTGGACTACGATCTCGAGCGTCTGACAGAGCTCTGGAATGTCACCAATCTCCAGGACCGGGATCTGGTCGAAAACAATCAGCGCGGCGTCAATTCCCTCGGCTACCGCCCGGGACCCTATTCGCCGGAGGCCGAACTGCTGACCCAGCGGTTCACCGACTGGTATGTCGCCACGGCAAAAGCCTATCTGGAGCGCCTTGATGGCCGCTGATCCTTCGCTTCATCCCGAAACCCTGACCGTCGGCCATGGCTATGATCCGGCAAACGGCATGGGCGCCGCCAAGCCGCCAATCTTCCTGACCTCGACCTTCGTCTACGAATCCGCCGCAGCGGCCAAGGATTCGCACCGGCTGTTCTTCGATGGCCCGCGCGAAGGCGAAGCCGCCGGCTCTCCCCATATCTATTCGCGCCTGGGCCATCCCAATCTCGACATGGTCGAGGCGCGTCTGGCCGCCATCGACGGCGCCGAGGCGGCGGCCGGGTTCGCCACTGGTCTCGCGGCCGTCTCGACCATCCTGCTGGCCCATCTGCAACCGGGCGACTGCGTCCTGCACAGCCTGCCGGTCTATGGCGGCACCGACATGATGATCGGTCAGGTCATGAGCCGCTTTGGCGCCCGGGCGTTCCATTTCTCCGACGGGCTTGACGGCGGGGCGATCCGGAAGGCGGCCGACGAAGCCCTTACCGCCGGGCCCTTGCGGATGATCTGGCTTGAGAGCCCGGCCAATCCGACCGCCGCCATCGTCGATATCGCCCTGGTGGCGCAGATCGCCGAGGAGATAGCCCGCCGACAGGGCTTCAAACCGCTGCTGGTGGTCGACAACACCTTCCTGGGCCCCTTCCTGCAGTCGCCCCTGAAACTGGGCGCCGACCTCTGCATGACCTCCATGACCAAGTATTGTGGCGGTCATAGCGACCTGCTGGCCGGCGGCGTCAGCGGCAGCCAGTCCCTGATCTCGTCCCTGAAGTCGCTGCGCACCCAGCTTGGTAATCCCATGGACGCCTTTACCGCCTGGCTGCTGCTGCGGTCCCTGGAGACCCTGCATCTGCGGACCGAACGGGCCTGCGCCAATGCCGGGTCCATCGCGGCCTTCCTGCGCGATCATTCCAAGGTCACCAGCGTCAACTATCTTGGCCTGCCCGGCAGCGGCCCCGGCGAAGCGGTCATGGCCCGCCAGGCCAGGGGCGCGGGGTCCACCTTCTCCTTCCGGATCAAGGGCGGGGAGGCCGAGGCCTTCCGGCTGCTGGACACCCTCAAGGTCATCAAGCTGGCCGTCAGCCTGGGCGGATCGGAGACCCTGATCTGCCACCCCGCCAGCACCACCCACTATCCCATCCCCAAGGATCGGCTGACGGAGTCCGGCGTCGATGAAAGCACCCTGCGGCTGTCGGTCGGGATCGAACATGTCGACGATCTGATCGCCGACCTCTCCCGCGGTCTGGACCAGGTATGACCGTCCGCGACCCCATCGCCCTGGACGGCCGGATTCCGGCTCCAAAGGACCATGCCCAGGTTCTGGTGGTCGGGGCGGGGCCGGCGGGAACGGCCGCGGCCATCGAGGCGGCGAAACTTGGCGCGCAGGTCGTCCTGGTTGACGAAAATCCCCTGTCGCCTGGCCTGATGGGGCTGGACGCGCCCCTCTGGTTTGGCGGCCGCATGACAACCGCCGTGCAGCAGCCGGCGCGGATGCTGGAACAGATGATTGCCGGCAACCCGGCCATCGCTGAAGCCTTCGAAGCGGGCGTCGATGTCCGCCTGGGCGTCACCTGCTGGGGCCTCTACGCGCCGGGCCCGGGGCTTGCCGCCCTGCCTTGCCGCATGGTGGGCCTCTCCGATGACCAGCACTCCTGGATGTGCGGCTTCGACCATCTGATCCTGGCGACCGGCCAGCGAGACGTCGCTGTGGCCTTCCCGGGCTGGGATCAGCCAGGAGTCATGGGGGCCCATGCGCTCTACAGCCTGCTGATCCGGTATGAGGCCTTTGTCGGCCGGCGCCTGGTGATCCTGGGCAGCGGCGATCTGGCCCTGCAGACGGGCCTGATGGCCCTGGAGCGGGGCCTCGAACTGGTTGCCCTTGTCGAGCGGCTGGACCGTGTCCAGGGTGATCCGGTCCTGGCCGCGCAACTGACCGCCGCCGGAGTCGCCATCCATCTTGGCCAGGGCGATTTCGCGGTTCAGGGCGGACTGGACGGGGTGGAACGCCTGACCCTGCAGGACGGCGCGGTTCTCGCCTGCGATACGGTCTGCATGGCCCTGGGCGGCGCCCCGGCCATCGAGCTTCTGGACGCGGCCGGCGGGGCGACCCGCAACAGTCCTGGCGGCCGGATCCCGGTGCTGGACGGCCTGAAAACCTCCATCTCTCGGGTCCTGATGGCCGGCGACTGCACCGGACTGTCCTTGGATGCCGAAGAGTCGGGCCGTGCTGCGGCCCGCCTGGCGGTTTCGGGGGAGGTCCCGGTCACGGCCGCGCCTGCCGAAACCCCGCTGCTG
>CAMAVA010000049.1 GCA_945861515.1 Brevundimonas vancanneytii
CTAGGGGCAGAGATTGGCCCGCGCGCTGACCCCGGTGGTCGATCGCAGCTCTATGAAGGTGCCATTGCCGGCAGTGAGGTTCGCCATTGTCAGTCCGGCCCCAGGCAGGGCCACCGACGACCAGCCTGTTCCGGGCAGGTTCTGAAGGCTGATCTGCAGCCCGGCCCCGCTGGCCAGGTTGAGGCCGCCAAGCGTCCCGGTCACCGGCGTGGTGTTGTAGGCGTGGAACATGTCGGTGGGGTAGAAGGACGGCTTGTCATAGATGTCTATTGTCCCCAGACCGCTGTCGGAGGTCTGTTGGGAACCTGAGCGCACCTTGATCTTGAAAGACCGGTAGTTGCCCTTGGGATTCGGCGCGGGACTGGAAGTCTGAGCCGGGTTGTAGATCAGCTTCGCCGTGATCGGCGCCCCGGCCGGCAGGGAGCCAAAGGGAGAGTTCAATTTTCCCATCACCGTATAGTGGATCTTGCCGCCGGATACGACGCCGGTCAGGCCCTGGCAGACGGCAGCGCTTGCCGAGCCGGCAACCAGCAGGGCCCCTGCGGCGACGCCGCCAGCGACACCAGCCCGTCCAGTCAAATTCGACGAATGCATGAACAGCTCCCCTTCAACGCAGAAAAAATCGTTTCAGTCACCGGAATTGGCGACCGTCAGGATCTTGAATTTCGCAGCCTGAACCTTGCCTTAATGACAGCGACATGTCGCGTTGACTTTTCCGAACGGGCCAGTTTCTGTCGATGCAGGAATCAACTCGGCGAATGGGGCCGCCTCCGAACCTGCAACCAGGCTGCATATCGCCGTCGGCCGGGATCGGGTCACATCGTCCCGGGCAGCTTGCGCCCGCGCAATTGCCCTTCTTGACCGGTGGGGCATTGAGGGGCAAACGACCCCCAAACCCCTCTGATGGAGAAAAGCCCATGCGTGTTGGCGTACCCAAGGAGATCAAACCGGGCGAGCATCGCGTGGGCCTGCCGCCCACGGCAGTTCGCGAGTATGTCGCCCACGGCCACCAGGTGCTGGTCGAGACGACTGCGGGCCAGGGCGCGGGCTATGGCGACGAAGCCTATGTCAAGGCGGGCGCCGTCATCGCCGCGGATGCGGATGCGGTGTTCGCCGGCTCGGACATGATCGTCAAGGTCAAGGAACCCCAGAAGGTCGAGTGGGAACGGCTGGCGCCGCGCCATATCCTTTTCACCTACCTTCATCTGGCGCCGGATCCGGCCCAGACCGAGGGCCTGCTGGCCTCGGGTTGCGCAGCCATCGCCTATGAGACCGTGACCGACGCCCGCGGCGGCCTGCCGCTGCTGGCGCCCATGAGCGAAGTGGCCGGGCGGATCGCCGTCTTCTCCGCCGCCGAGACCCTGCTGAAGCACAACGGCGGCATGGGCCTGCTGCTCTGCGGCGTGCCCGGCGTGCCGCCGGCCCGGGTGGCGGTCCTGGGCGGCGGCGTGGTCGGCATGAACGCCGCGCGCATGGCCATGGGTCTCAATGCCGAGGTGGTGGTGCTGGAACGCTCCATTCCCCGGATGCGCGAGCTGGACGATATCTTCATGGGCCGGGTCCTGACCCGCTATTCCACCCTCGACGCCATCGAGGAGGAGATCCTCAAGGCCGATGTGGTCATTGGCGCCGTCCTGACCGCCGGGGCGGCGGCCCCCAAGCTGATCAAGCGCGACGACCTGTCCCGGATGAAGCCCGGCAGCGTGCTGGTGGATGTCTCCATCGACCAGGGCGGCTGTTTCGAGACCAGCCATCCCACCACCCATGCCGAGCCGACCTATACGGTGGATGGCGTGGTCCATTACTGCGTGGCCAACATGCCGGGCGCGGCGCCGCGCACCTCGTCCGAGGCCCTTGTGCACGCCACCCTGCCATTCGGTCTGGCCTTGGCGGATCATGGCCTGAATGCCCTGTCCCGGGACAAGCATCTGGCGCGGGGCCTGAATGTGCTGAAGGGCGAACTGACCCATCCGGCCGTCGCCCAGGCCCTGGGCAAGCCCTTCGCCGACCCCTATGGCGCCTGGGCCTAGTCGACGGGTTCTGCAGGGCCCGGCTTGCCAATCGGCCTGCCGTCCAGCATGAAGGCCGGCAGGCGGTCCCCCTGACGGGGGCCAAGAGGGAACAGGGGTGCAAATCCCCGGCTGTGCCCGCAACTGTCAGCGGCGAGGGCCGCGTCGGTCTCCGCAAGGAGCGCCACTGGGAAACCGGGAAGGCGACGATGCGAACCCATTGACCCGCAAGCCAGGAGACCTGCCGCCGCTGTCGTTCGTCCGGGGTCCGGGTCCAGACCAGCGGCGCAGCTGACTTCTGTCCGGTTTCCGGGCCGGGGTCCGTTGCCGAAGCGACCGCCGGCCGGCGCGCCGGCGCCGTCGCTCGACCCACAACGCCACGCGGCGCCGCGCGGGCTCCTGACCGGAGAACGCGCCATGCGCAAGTCCACCCTGATGACCGCCGCCGGCGGTCTGACCCTTCTTGCCGCCCTGTCCCTTGCCGGGCCATCCCTGGGGGCGGAAGAAGTAACCGATCTCGATGCTGTCATCGTCACCCGGCTGGCCGCGGAGCCGGAAACGGTTCCTGGCCTGACCGTTATCAGCGAAGACGACATCGCGCTTCGCCAGACCACCTTTGCCGCCGACGCCCTGGCCACGGTTCCGGGTGTTTCCTTTAGTCGCAACGGCGGATTTGGCGGGGTCTCGACACTGCGGATGCGCGGCGCGGCCGGCGACAAGACCCTGGTCCTGGTCGATGGCGTTGTCCAGAACGACGCCTCCAGCCCCAATGGCGGTTTTGATTTCGCCGCCTTTGACCTGGCCGACATCCAGCGGATCGAAATCCTCGCCGGGCCCCAGGGCTCCCTCTGGGGTTCGGACGCCATCGGCGGGGTAGTCGCCTTCACGACCCGCGAGCTGGACGGCTGGCGGGCCAGCGTCGAGGCGGGAAGCTTCGGGTCCAGGCGCGGATCGGCCGCCATCGGACATGTCAGCGACGCCTTTGCCCTAGGCGCGTCTGTCTCCGCCTACCAGTCCGACGGGGTGTCCAAGGCCGCAGGCGGAACCGAGGCCGATGGCCTGGAAAGCCGGACGGCGTCCCTGAGCGGTCGTTACAGTTTCAACGATCAGATGAGCGTGGAAGGCCGGGTCCGCTACAGCCGCTTCGACGCCGATATCGATGGCTATGACGCCAGCTTCACATTCGGCGATACGCCTGACCGCGCCCGCTCCAGGGACTGGTCCGGTTTCGCCCGATTGAAGGCGAAGGACCTTCTGGGACTGGACCAGAGCCTGCTGATCAGTCTGTATGATCTGGACCGCGACAACATCTCGGCCTTTTCTTCAAGCTATGCGGCCAGGCGGACCACCTTCCGGTGGGAGGCCGGCAAGGGCGATCCGGGCGATCGTTTCGCCTTGCTGGCGGGTATCGAGCGGGATGAGACCGAAGCGTCGCTCAGCACCGGCGATCGGGCTGATCTCGGCTCCGCCTCGGCCTTCGTGACCGGGCGGTTTTCACCGATCGACCGGATCACCCTCCGCGCCGCCCTGCGGTATGATGATCCGGATGATTTCGAAAGCAAGGTCACGGCCCGTCTGACCGCCAGCGGCGACCTTGGTCATGGAATCCGCGCGGAGGCGTCCTGGGGCCAGGGCTTCAAGACCCCGACCATCAGCCAGGCGGTCTGCGACTTCTGCTTTCCGGCGGGGCCCTCCACGGGCCTGAAGCCGGAAACGGCCGAGGGCTGGGACATGGGCCTGTCCTGGCGCTCCGACGATGGTCGCCTGTCTCTCAAGGCCGTGGGCTTCCGGCTGGAGGTCGAGGACCAGATTTCCTATGGCATCGGCCGCTATGTGAACATCGACCGCACCCGGACCACGGGCGCCACCCTGTCCGCAGACCTTGACCTGGGCCGGGGCTTTCGCCTGCAGGCCGCCTACGGCCATGCGGACGCCACGGACCTCGCGGCGGGTCAGGAGCTGCTGCGGGTTCCTGAACATTCGGGCGCCGCCAGCCTGGCCTGGCAAGGGGATCGGCTGAACGCCATCCTGACGCTTCGGGCGGAAGGCGAACAGGTCGACAGCAATCCGTCGACCTTCTTGCCCGAAACGCGGGACGGCTTTGTCACGGCCGGTCTTGCAGGCGGTTGGCGGGTGACGGACTCTGTGGAGGTGACGGCGCGGATCGAGAACCTTGCCGATGAATCCTATCAGGAAAGCCTGGGGTATCGCGAGGCCGGGCGCGGCCTGTTCGTCGGGTTGCGTCTTCGCAAATAATGCGGACTGGCCCGCAACCTTTGCGGGCCGACCCCGTTTGGATACCAGGAGCGCTGATACGCCCCCCCCCGACTTTTCAGTGCTCCAGGAGGCCGCCGCGTTCGCGTGGCGGCCTCTGTTTTCTTTCAGGCGACCCAGTTGCCCCCGTGCTGGCCGCCGGAATCCAGGGCGCCAGGATCATCCAGCGCCATATCGTCCCAGTCCAGGTCCGGCGGCGGGCTCGCCGCAGCCGCCAGGATCGCTGAGAGCTCGGCGGCGGTGGTCGGGCTGACCAGCACGGCGCTGGCTTCGGGCCGTGACAGGGCAAAGCCGAGGGCCGCCTGCAACGGATCACTGCGGCCCTCGGCAATCATCCGCCGGACCCTCGACAGTCGGCCGGCTGCACCCTTGAGGGTCGCAGGGACCCGGTCAGGCGGCAGGAACAGCAGCCCGTTCAGAAAGATGGATCTCAATTGCACCTCGATGCCGATCCCAGCGATCCGCGCCAGGGCCCCGTCCGCCAGCAGTCGCTGATCCAGCAGGGAGGCCGGCGCCTGGACAAGGTCCGGCTTGAACCGCCTGGCGACCCCGAAGGGATCGTCCGAGGCATGGACTGCAATGCCGATGCGGGCGAACAGGCCCTCGTCCCTGAGCCTGTGCAGCCGATCCCACAGGGCCTGACCCTGGGCGCTGAACAGCTCTCCGACCGAGGGGACGATGATGGCGTCGGCCCGCTCCACAGCCAGGCGCCGGAGACTGGCCCTCGCCTCGGCCTCGACGAAATCGGGACCGCGATCGGCGCGAGCCGTATTGAGGGTCAGGCGGAAGGACGACGGGCGGGGGATCAGGTCGCCAAGGATCTGCTCGGCCCGGCCATAGACCCCCGATGCATCGAGAACCGAAAGCTGACCTCGGGCGGCGATGGCCAGGATATCGCGGGCCTCGACTTCCGGTGTCCTGGACCGCGGGCCCGATGTCCCGCCCAGCCCGAACTGGGCGGCGCTGACGCCAAGTTTTGTAAGGGAAAACGTCATGCGCGTCCTTCTGGAGCGACTGAATAGAAAAGGTCCTGCGGCGGCAGCGGTCTTTGCAGAAGCTGCGCCATGCTTCTGGCCATCATGGCCGGCAGGAGGTGGGCATAGGCGGCGACCAGGGCGCTGATTTCCGCCTCCCCATGGGCGGCGCTGAGAGCGTGGGGCCCCGCGACAATCAGGTCGCGGGCCCGCATCTCGCGCATCCACAGCCCCTCGAGGACCGGGCTGGAGAACAGGGGCGTCGGCAGGCAGGGGTCTCCGGCCAGGCTGAACAGCCGGCCCGCGCCGGCGCGTGCGATCAGGGCTTCCACCTCGGCCTGGAGCTGGGCGCCCAGAATCTGCAGCTCGGCTGCGACCGGCGAGGTCTGAAGGACCTTCAGGGTGGCGAATGCAGCCGCCAGGCTGTCCTGCCGGGGTGGGGGCAGGTCGTCCGGGTCCAGCTGGCTGATCAGGGAGCGATGTCCGGCCAGGGCCCCGATCGGACGGCCGTTGGCGATGCTGGCGCCGAACACCGACAGGTCCGGTTGAACCAGACCCAGGCCCTGGGCGCCCTGGGGATGAATCCGAAAGCCGCTGACGCCTTCGTCAAAGATCAGGAGCGCGCCGCAGTCGTCCGCCGCCTGGCGGGCCGCCTTCAGCTGTGCCGGGGACATGCCCAGTGGGTCGACCAGCAGGGCGGCGAGGTCGATCGCGCCATCGAAGACCCCGTCGCCCGGTTGCCAGACTGCCACGCGTCGACGACCCGAAACCCTTCGCGCCACGGCGACGGCGGCCGGCAGGGCCTGGCTTTCCTCGGCGCAGAAGGCCGTAGCGGGATGATCTGGCAACATCGCCGACAAGGCCGATGCCGCCTCGCGGGCCGTGGGAACCGTTTCGACGACCGCCGCCTCGATCACCGGGTGGGCATGGCCCAGAAGGATGGCGCCGCCGAGCATGTCGAAATCGATCCGGACGCTGCCATCCTCATCAGTCAAACGACAGCCTGCAGCGACGGCCGGGCCCGGGAGGCGGCGTCGGTGGAGGTCGATGATGAACGCAGCGTTGGGCACGGCGCCGGCTCCATTCCAGGCGGGCAAACGGGACGGCGTCATGGTGAAGCCGTCGGTAATCATGTTCCCAAGAAGCTTAAGGAACCGGTATCGGCGTGGCCGGGACCGCGCTAATCTTCAGGCCGATGAAAGAATTGCCCGACTGGCCGGTCTACGGATTGGCCGATGACCAGCGGCCGGCCCTGCGCCGGGTCTTGAATACCGGCGCCCCGGCGGTGCTCGCGACGATTTCGGCCCTTGGCGATGGCGGCCCCAGGCCGGTCGGCGCCCAGATGGTTTTTGGCGACAATTTCATCAGCGGATTCCTGTCGGGCGGCTGTGTCGAAGGGGACGTGGCCATCCATGCCCAGACCTGTCTGGCGGACGGGCAGGCTCGCCGGCTGGTCTATGGCGAGGGCAGTCCCTGGCCTGATATCCGCCTTCTGTGCGGGGCCAGGATCGAGATCCTTCTCGAGCGGATCGGGCCGGACGACCCTGCGGCGAGGGCGTTGTTTCAGGCCCTGGATGACCGCCGACCCGTCACCTGGCTGAGCGATGGCCAGCGGCGGGCCTGCGGTCCTGCGCCGGCGCCCTGGCCAGGCGCTTTGGCCCTGGCCTTTTCGCCGGTCTGGCGTCTGGTGGTGCTGGGGTCAGACCCCACGGCCCTGGCGATCGCCACCCTGGCGGCCCAGTCAGGGTTCGAGACGACCCTGGTGCGGCCTCGCGGCCCCGCCACACCCCCGGGCCTCGCCGATGTCGCCTACAGCCGGCAGGACGCGGCCAGCGCCTTGCAGGACATCGGGCTGGACGCCTGGACAGCGGTTGCGGTCTGCGGCCACGACATCGAAATGGACCACGCCGCCCTGCTGGCCGCCCTGCCATCGCCGGCGCCCTATGTCGGACTGCTGGGCGCCCGGCGTCGACTGCCGGAGCGGCTGGACCGCCTCACCCGGGCAGGGCTTGATCCGGACAGCTTTGCCCGGCTGCGCGCGCCCATTGGCCTGGACCTGGGCGGCAAGGCGCCCTGGGACATCGCCATAGCCGTGGTCGGCGAGGTGATCGCCCTGCGTCACGGGGCCGGCGGCGGGCCTTCCGCCTGACCCGTCGGCCTAGAGGGCGACGGTGAAGGTCGCCTCGGTCTTTGCCCTGACCTCTTCGACCGTGACTCCGGGCGCCAGCTCGACAAGCTTCACCCCGGCGCCGCGACCGATGGAAAAGACGCCCAGGTCGGTGATCAGGGTGTCCACCACGGCCTTGCCGGTCAGGGGCAGGGTGCAGGCGTTCAACAGCTTGGGCGCGCCGGTCTTTTCGCAATGGTCCATGACCACCACCACCCGCTTGACCCCGGCCACCAGGTCCATGGCGCCGCCCATGCCCTTGACCATCTTGCCCGGCACCATCCAGTTGGCCAGGTCGCCATTGGCCGCCACCTGCATGGCGCCCAGGATCGACAGGTCGATATGGCCGCCGCGGATCATCGCGAAACTGTCGGCGCTGGAGAAATAGCTGCTGGAATCCAGCTCGGTGATGGTCTGCTTGCCGGCATTGATCAGGTCGGCGTCCGCCTCCCCCTCAAAGGGGAAGGGACCCATGCCCAGCATGCCGTTCTCGCTCTGCAGGGTCACGTCCATGCCGGCCGGGATGTAGTTGGCCACCAGGGTCGGGATGCCGATGCCCAGATTGACATAGAAACCGTCCTGCAGTTCCAGGGCGGCGCGGGCGGCGGTCTCGTCACGGGTCCAGGCCATTATACGGTCTCCCTGTCGCGGGTGGTGACCCGTTCGATGCGTTTCTCGAAGGTCGCCCCGACGAACAGCCGGTCGACATAGATGCCGGGGGTGTGGATGTTATCCTTGTCCAGGTCCCCGACGGCGACCAGCGCCTCGACCTCGACCAGGGTGACCTTGCCGGCAGTCGCCATCATCGGATTGAAGTTCCGGGCCGTCTTTCGATAGATCAGGTTGCCGGCGGCATCGCCTTTCCAGGCCTTGACGATGGACAGGTCGGCGGTCAGGCCCCTTTCCATGACATAGTCCTCGCCATCGAACGCGCGGACCTCCTTGCCCTCGGCCACAAGGGTGCCGACCCCGGTGCGGGTAAAGAAGGCAGGGATGCCTGCGCCGCCGGCGCGGATGCGTTCCGCCAGGGTTCCCTGCGGGTTGAACTCCAGTTCAAGCTCGCCAGAGAGATAGAGCTTTTCGAACAGCTTGTTCTCACCCACATAGGACGAGACCATTTTTTTGATCTGGCGGTTCTCCAGCAGGATTCCCAGGCCAAAGCCGTCGACCCCGCAGTTGTTGGAGATCACCGTGAGGTCCTTGACGCCCGTTTCGCGGATCGCCGCGATCAGGTTCTCAGGAATGCCGCAGAGGCCAAAGCCTCCGGCCATGATGGTCATGCCGTCAAACAACACCCCGTCCAGGGCGGCAGCGGCGTCCTTGCGGACCTTGTTGGCCATGATTGTCCCTCTAAAAAAAGCCGCGGTGCTGTCGCCCGGATCGATAAATAATTCAAGTTCTGATGAATATTATTCAACGACCCTGGGGAAGCTAGCATGACGGCCGAGCCTGGCGACAGCCGCCTGCTGCTGGTGATGGCCCATCCAGCCCTGGAAAAGAGCCGCACCAACCACCTTCTCTGGGATTCGGTCCGCGAGCTCCCCGGACTGACGGCCCTGGACCTTTATGAGACCTATCCCCGGTTTGCGATCAATGTCACGGCGGAGAAGAGCCGGCTGGTGGCCCATGACGTCATCGCCCTGCAGTTTCCACTCTACTGGTACGCCATGCCGGCCCTGCTCAAGGAATGGTTCGACCTGGTCTGGCTCCATGGATTTGCCTACGGCAAGGGCGGAACCAGACTGGCCGGCAAACGGCTGCTGGTGACCTGCACGACAGGCGGCCCGGCCCAGGCCTATCACGCGCTTGGCTACAACCATTTCACCATGGAAGAGTTTCTGCGGCCCCTGGAACAGACCGCAGACCTCTGCGGCATGGTCTGGGAAACGCCCTTCGTCATCCACGGGGCCCGCACCAAGTCCAATGAGACGATCATCCAGGAAGCTGGACGCTATCGCGCCCGACTGGAAGGTCTAATCCATTCCAGCCAGTCAGCGGGGACCTGATGGACAGCGAAGGCCTGCTTCTCCAGACCCTGGTCTATCTCGGCGCCGGCGTCATCGCCGCCCCGATCGCCAAGCGGCTGGGTCTGGGCTCGGTGCTTGGCTATCTGATTGCCGGCATCATCATCGGCCCCTTCGCCCTGTCCCTCGTGGGCGAGCAGGCGGATGTCATGCGATTCGCCGAGTTTGGCGTGGTCATCCTGCTGTTCATGATCGGACTTGAGGTCCGTCCGGCCCTGCTCTGGTCCATGCGAAAGACCATCTTCGGTCTGGGCGGCGCCCAGGTGGTCCTGACCGCCATGGCGATCGGCGGGGTCAGCCTTTTGCTGGGCCTGGACTGGAAGATCGCTCTGGCCGTCGGGCTGGTGCTGTCCATGTCCTCGACCGCCATCGTGTTGCAGACGCTGGATGAAAAGGGCCTGCGACAGGGTCCGGTTGGCCGGGCGGCGTTTGGCGTTCTGCTGCTTCAGGACCTGGCGGTCATCCCGCTGTTTGCCCTGTTGCCCCTGCTGGCGGCGGCGCCGGCCCATCTGGCGGCAGAGACCGCCGAACATGCCGGCGGTCATGGCGGCAGCCTGATTGCCGGCCTGCCGGCCTGGCTGCAGACCCTCGCGGTCCTGGCGGCGGTTGCCGTTGTGGTCGGGGGCGGACGCTATGTGGTCCAGCCGGTCTTCCGGTTCATCGCCCAGTCCCGGCTGCGGGAAATCTTCACCGCCACGGCCCTGCTGATCGTGGTCGGGGTGGCGGCCCTGATGCAGACTGTCGGTCTGTCGCCGGCCCTGGGCGCCTTCCTGGCCGGGGTTGTGCTGGCGGAAAGCGAATACCGACGCGAACTGGAAACCGATATCGAGCCCTTCCGGGGGCTGCTGCTCGGCCTGTTCTTCATCACGGTCGGCGCCGGCATAAACTTCAAGGTGATCCTGTCCCAACCCCTGCTGCTGGCGGCCATCGTCATCGGCATGATGGTGCTGAAGTTCGCCGTCATGTTTGGTCTGGCCCTGGCCGGCGGGGCCAGCCACCGGGCGGCGGCGGCGGTCGCCACGGCCCTGGCCCAGGGGGGCGAGTTTGCCTTTGTCCTGCTGACCTTCACCGTCGGCGCTGGGGTCATAGGCGCCGATCTGGCCGCCCTTCTCACCGCCGCCGTGGCCGTTTCCATGGCCCTGACCCCCCTGGCCATGATGGGCTATGAAAAGGTCGCGGACATGCTCGAGGCCTCGATCCCGGATGTGAAGCCCGACGATCCGGACTTCGACGAGGCCGAGCCCGACATCATCATCGCCGGCTTCGGGCGATTTGGTCAGATCACCGGCCGCCTGCTGGGCGCCAATGGCTTCACGTCCACGGTTCTGGATTCGGATATCGAGCAGATCGACGTCCTGCGCCGGTTTGGCCGGCGGGTGCATTATGGCGACGCCACCCGGCTGGACCTGTTGCGGGCTGCCGGCGCCGAGCGGGCCAGGATGCTGGTGGTTGCCCTGGACGACAAGGAAAAGACCTCGGAACTGGTCGAAAAGGCGAGGGAGGCCTTCCCCAACCTGATCATCCTGGCCAGGGCCTTTGACCGTCGCCATGCCTATGACCTGCTGGCCAACGGCGCCGACGCCATCGAGCGGGAAACCTTCGAGGGGGCGCTGGCCATGGGCGTCACGGCCCTGCGCCGCCTGGGCTTCCGCGCCCATCGCGCCCATCGGGCCGCTGACTATTTCCGGGGCCATGACCTGCGCGCCTTCGAGGAACTTCGTCCCATGTGGGGTCAGGAAGAGGCCTATATCCTGGCCTCCCGCGATGCCGCCCAGACCACCGAACGCCTGCTGGCCGCCGACCTGGCGCGCATGAAGCCGGGCGATTTCGACGGCTGGGATGCTTCGGGCCGGGAAGAGGAAACCCTGGAATCGGAGGATGCTGAGTTTCGTCGGCCCGATTAGCCGCCAATGGTCCTCCGGCCGCCGTTTTCAGGAAGCCAGTCTAGTCGCGAACCAGATCATCCGCATGGATCATCGGTCCGGCGGTGAATCCGATGGCGGCCTCGATGGCGTCTGATCGCAGCCCTGCGATCTTTTCGGCGTCGGCCCGGTCATAGCGGGCCAGGCCCCGGCCGACCTCGGCGCCCTCTTCGGTGACGATCCGGACCGCATCCCCCTTGCCGAACCGTCCGCCAACGCCCTTGACCCCGGCCGCCAGCAGGCTCTTGCCCTGGGCCAGGGCCCGGGCGGCGCCCTCGTCGATGGTCAGGACCCCCGAGGGGGACAGACTGCCGGCGATCCAGGCCTTGTAGGCCGCCGCCGGCGTCGTGCCGGCCTCGATCACGGTGGCGGCGGCGCCGTGGCCGAGCGCCCCCAGGGGCTGGTCCCGGCGCCCCAGGGTGACGATGGTGGCGCAGCCGGCGGCCTGGGCGATCTTGGCCGCCGCCAGCTTGGTGGCCATGCCGCCGGTCCCGACGCCGGCCCCGGCATTGGCTCCGCCGGCCATGGCCATGATCCTGGGGGTCAGGGTCTGGATCCGGTCCAGGCGGCGGGCGTCCGGGTCACTTCGGGGATCGGCCGTATAGAGGCCGTCTATGTCGCTGAGCAGCACCAGCCGGTCGGCGCCGATCATCTGGGCGACCCGGGCAGCCAGGCGGTCATTGTCGCCATAGCGGATCTCTTCAGTCACCACCGTGTCGTTCTCGTTGACGATGGGCACGGCGCCCAGGGCCAGCAGGGTGTCGGTGGTGGCCCGGGCGTTCAGCCAGCGGCGGCGCACCTCGGTATCGTTGCGGGTCATCAGGACCTGGGCCACGGGCCGCCCATGGGGCTCGAAGGCCTCTTCCCAGGCGCGCATCAGCACCGATTGGCCGGCAGCGGCGGCCGCCTGTTTCTCGGGCAGGCTGAGGGCGCGCGATCCCAGGCCAAGCCGCCCCCGGCCAAGCGCGACCGCGCCAGACGAAACCACCAGGATCTGGACGCCGCCAGTGATCAGTCCGGCGGCGTCTGCCGCAAAGAGCGCCAGCCAGTCGCGGTCAGCCGCGCCCGTGGCGGCGTCGGCCACCAGGGCCGAGCCGACCTTGACGACAATGCGATGGGCCCCGGCGAGCATCCGGTCAGGGGCGGGGCTGGAGCCGGTCAGCGACCGCCTCACAGGCGGCCGGAAAGCCGCCGGCCTTCCAGATGCCCATGCCGGTTGTCGTCTTGAAGGCGACGGCGATGCTGCAGTCGCCGCCGCCCTGCCGGCCGCAGACCAGATTGCCGGAGGCGTTGGGCCCGCAGACCGTGGCGCCCGGCAGGGTCAGGGTCCAGAAAAGGACCTGACCGTCAGTGGCCTGTTTGATGCTGTCGGGCGGGCCCAGTTTCGAGGTCAGGTCCGCCTGGGGCCGGCCTTTCAGCCCGTTCAGCAGGGCCTCAAGGCGCACCGAAACGGGGGGCTCCGCCACCGGGGCTGCCGCAACAGCCGGTTTGGCCGGAACGACCGCCGTCGGCGGGGCGACCGTCGAGGCTGCCGGCGCGGGCTGGCCGGACATCATCATGACGAGGAGGGCAAGCAGGATCATCTTGAAACTCCAGGCCTAGACCGGTGACCAGGGGGCGTCGGTCGATGCCGGGTCAGCGGCGTCGTCTTCGTCATCGTCTGAAGGGGTCTCGCCGCGGTGGATGCGGACCTTCCGGAAGGCTTCCCGCAGGACAGCGCGCACCCCTTCGCCGGACACGCCGGAGATCAGCCAGGGTCGAACCCCGGTCGCGGCCTCCAGCTCGGCAGCCTTGGCCAGGCGGGTTTCCGCGTCCAGGGCGTCGATCTTGTTCAGGGCCAGCAGTTCCGCCCTTTCGTCCAGGCCCTCGCCATAGGCCGCCAGCTCGGCGCGGACCGTGCGCCAGGCCTCGACCATGTCATCCTGGGTCGCGTCGACCAGATGGATCAGCACGGCTGTACGTTCCACATGACCCAGGAACCGGGTGCCCAGCCCCAGGCCTTCCGAGGCGCCCTCGATCAGGCCGGGAATGTCGGCCAGGACAAAACGCTCGCCCAGGGACAGGTCCACCACTCCCAGGTTGGGGGTCAGGGTGGTGAAGGGGTAGTCGGCGATCTTGGGCTTGGCTGCGCTGGCGGCGGCCAGGAAGGTCGACTTGCCGGCATTGGGCAGGCCTACCAGCCCGGCGTCGGCGATCAGCTTCAGCCGCAGCCAGATGTATTTCTCTTCGCCCTCCTGGCCGGGATTGGCGTGTTTGGGGGCCTGGTTGATCGGCCCCTTGAACCGGTCATTGCCCCAGCCGCCATTGCCGCCCTTGGCCAGCAGGACCCGCTTTCCAGCCTCGTCCATGTCGGCGATCAGGGTTTCCCGGTCTTCCTCCAGCACCTGGGTGCCGACGGGCACCTTCAGGACAATGTCCTCCCCGGCCGCGCCATGGCGGTTGCGACCCATGCCGTGGATTCCGGTATCGGCCTTGAAATGCTGCTGATAGCGGTAATCGATCAGGGTGTTGAGGCCTTCCACGGCCTCTACCCAGACATCGCCGCCCCGGCCGCCGTCTCCGCCGTCCGGGCCGCCATATTCGATATACTTCTCGCGCCGGAAGGAGACAGCGCCGCCGCCGCCGTTGCCGGACCGGATATAGACCTTGCACTGGTCGAGAAACTTCATGGCCGCCTTATGGGGTAGAAGCTGGGCGGGGAAAAGGCGCCCCGCCGCTTTCGCGGGTCCCGGCGACGGCATTGGCGGATATTGACGTCACCCGTCGGTGTGGCGTTGCATGCTTCCGGACTTCAGGCCCCTGCAGGAGGCTCTCTTGAACCGTCCGAACGCCTCCAGCATCGCGCTTGGCCTCTGTTTGCTCGCGGCCATGATGGAAGGCTTCGACATCGCCTCCATGGGCGTGACGGCGCCCCGCATGATGCCGGCCCTTGGCCTTGCCCGGCCGGAAGCCGGGCTGGCGTTCAGCGCAAGCCTGTTGGGACTGTTCTTCGGCGCGGCCATAGCAGGGCCGCTGTCGGATCGCATGGGCCGAAAGCCGGTGCTGGTCGCCTCGATGACGGTCTTTGGTCTGTTCAGCCTGGCCACGGCCGCCGCAACAAACCTTCCGGGGCTGCTGACTGTCCGGGCGCTGACCGGGCTGGGCCTTGGCGGCGCCATGCCGATGCTCATCGCCATGAGTTCGGAACTGGCGCGACCGGACCGGCGGGCCCTGACGGTCGGGATGATCACGGCGGGCCTGCCCCTGGGCGGGGCTTTGGCGGGGCTGCTGGCCAGAACCGATCCGGCCCAGGATGACTGGCGGTTGGTGTTTGTGGTTGGCGGGATCGCGCCTCTGGTCCTGGCGGTTCTGGTCTGGAGACTGATGCCGGAAACAGGAGTCCGGGCAGGGGCGGATCGGTCCGGGCCGTCAGACGCGGCAGCCTGGACGGCGCTGTTTTCCAGAGGCCGCCTGTTGCAGACCCTGTGCCTGTGGATCAGCTATGCGGCCATAGCCCTGGTGCTGCATCTGTTCCTGAACTGGTTGCCGGTCATGCTGGTCGACCGGGGAATCACGGCGAGTTCGGCGGCGGGCGTCGCGACCCTGTTCAATCTCGGCGGCGCGGCTGGGGGCCTCCTGATTGGACTGGCCATTGATCGTCTTGGCGCGAGATGGCCACTGACGTCCGTGTTCGCCGCCCTGGTGTTGGTGCTCCTGGCGCTGGCCGCGCCGTCAGGGTCCCTGACCCTCGTCAGTTTGCTCGCCTTCGCTGCGGGGCTCTTCATCATGGCCGGCCAGTTCGGCCTCTATGCCATTGGCCCCAGGTACTATGCCGACGAGGTCAGGGGCGCCGGCGTTGGAGCGGCGGTTGCAGCCGGTCGCCTGGGCTCGGTGATCGGGCCGGCGGCGGCCGGTCAGATGCTGGGCGCCGGCGCGAGTGGGGGATCAGTCGTCCTGTTTACCGCGCCGATCGTCGTTGCGGCGGCGGTGGCGGCCCTGATCCTGACGGTGGTTGGAAAGCGCGCCTGATCAGACCGTCTCGAACCCTGGCGACGGAAAGCCCGGCTGGTGGATGCTGATCACCTTGAACAGATCGCCCATCTGGTCCGGCGCCATCAGCCGGGTCATCTGCCGGCCGATAACGGCCGTCAGGTCCGGCCGCGCGGCGATCAGGGCCTCGGCCCGGTGTTGCAGGCCCAGCCTGCCCAGGAACAGACCCTGCGGAATCGGACCTGCGGTATCGGCCTCGGCTTGGCGCGCCGCCGCCAGGACAGAGGGAAAATCGGTATGGATGGTCAGGTCCGACTCGCCGGGGAAGGCCAGGGGGTCGATCTTTTCATGGGCCTTCAGGGACTGGAGGGTATCGCCAAACCCGGCTTCGGAGCGGCCATAGTCGATCAGCAGCGCGGCCCCGCGTTCCCGGACCACCCGCTGGGCCACCTGGGTCGCGAAAGACTCCTGGGCCGGTGAAACCTCCAGAATCAGGGCATCAGGGTCTGGCGCCAGGCCGTGCTCGGTCGGTGCGAGACCAAAGGCCAGTTCCCCGTCAGGTCCAAGCCCCACAAGCCGTTCGACCCAGCCGCCGGGGGTCATGACGAACTGGCGGGCTGGCAGGCAGTCGAGAAGTTCGTTGCCGATCAGGATGACCGGGGCGCCTTCGGCGACATTCTCCAGGCTGTCGGCCCAGCGGGGCGCCAGCGCCGCGCCGGCCAGTTTCCGGGCCTGGGCGGCCTTCAGGGGCGGTGAGGTTTCGATCAGCCACAGATCTGCGGCGGCGACAAAATCCGGCGCCAGGCGAACGGCGCGCAACAGGTCCGACATCAGGGTTCCATCGCCTGGACCGACCTCGACCAATCGGAACGGCGAAGGCCTTCCCAGCCGGGTCCAGGTCTCCACCGCCCAGAGTCCCAGCAGTTCGCCGAACATCTGACTGACCAGGGGCGCCGTGATGAAGTCGCCCTGGCCGCCCAGGGCCGGCCGGGTCGCATAATAGCCGTCCTGGGCGTCATGCAGACAGAGTGTCATATAGTCAGCGACCGAGATCGGGCCGCCCTGGATGATCTGGGCCTTCAGCCGGTCCTTCAGGCTCATCAGGCGTCCTTGCCATCGGGGGCCGGCGCGCTCGACAGGGGCGGATTACGGACGATGGACACGGGCTCCTTCAGACCGCGCCAGATCAGCCAGGCGCCGCCCAGCATCATGGGCAGGGACAGCATCATTCCCATGGTGATCCCGCCCGTCGCTTCCACCAGTCCGGCCAGGAAGGCGTCCGGCTCACGGACCGTTTCCAGCGACAGTCGAAACAGGCCATAACCCAGCAGGAAAAGCCCGGCCACCACACCGCGTCGCTGCAGCCAGAGCCTTTGATGGGTGGCGAAGCGCAGGACCAGGAACAGGACAAGCCCCTCTAGGACCGCCTCATAAAGCTGGCTGGGATGGCGCGGCGCGCCGCCGGCGCCCGGGAAAACAACGCCCCACGGGAGGCTGGTTTCCCGGCCCCAGAGTTCGCCATTGATGAAATTGGCAATCCTGCCGAACAGCAGACCGAACGGCACTGCGGGCGCGACCGTGTCCGCCAACTTCAGCAGGTCGATACCCTGACTTCTGGCAAACAGCGCCATGGCGACGATCACGCCGATCAGGCCGCCATGGAAGCTCATGCCGCCCTGCCAGATCTGCAGGATCTGTCCGGGGGTCTCCCAGATCATTTGAGGCTGGTAGAAGACCACGTAGCCGAGCCGGCCGCCGAGAATGACACCCAGGGTGACCCAGAGGATCAGGTCGTCGATCTGGGCGGGCGTGACCGGAGAGGCCTGCCCGCCGCGAATGACCAGATTGCGGGCCAGACCCAGGGCATAGCGCCAGCCCAGCAGGATGCCCGCCACATAGGCCAGGGCATACCAGCGGATCCCGAACTCGCCGACAATCGGCAGATGGACGGTCCAGCCGCCAACAAAGGGCGAGATATCGGGAAAGGGCATGGGCATTAACCTCGCCGAAGACGAAACTTCACTGGTTTAGACTTATTCCCCTTCGCTTTCACCAATCCTTTCCCATATGAAGAGACATGCACACTCAGAACCCCTTTCTGGATGAGATCGCCAAGCTGACCACAGCAGCTGCGGGCCTCGCCCAGGCCGCCGGCGAGGAAGCCAGGGCTGCGTTCCGCGCCCAGGGCGACCGTTTTGCCGCCGAGCTCGACCTGATCCGCCGCGACGAGTTCGAAGCGTTGAAGGCCGAGGTCGCGTCACTTCGCGCGGAAGTGGCAAGTCTGAAGGGCGCGACCCCTCCGGTCCAGGTCGAGTAACGCTCGCGCCCTGAAAGAAGCGGCTGTGACGGCGGTCGCGAACCAGACTAGGGTCATGAGGTGCAGGCGATTCGGGGTAGCTGCCACGACATCGCCCGCCCTCCAAAGGACGGCAAAACCGATGGATATCTCGCCTCCGGAAGACGATGAAGCCTTCCTGGCGCTCGACCCGCTAGAGGTGGTCGAACATGTGCTTGCCGCCGAGAACCTGGCGTTTGACCGCACCGAAGAGGGCGACCTTGCCTTTTCGCTGGCCGGGGACTGGAAGGACTACGAGCTCTGGTTCGCCTGGCGGCCAGAGGCCGAATGCCTCCAGCTTTGCCTTTCCATTGATCTCAAGGCCGGAAAAGCTGTCAGGTCGAAGGCCTATGAACTGTCGAACCTGGTGAATCAGCGCCTCTGGCAAGGCCATTTCGAAATCTGGGCCGATGACGGCGAGGTGGTGTTCCGCCATGCTATGGGACTGATTGAATCCGATCGTCCCACCCCGGCCCAGACTGCGTCCATGATCGATGTCGCCATGGAAGCGGCGGACCGCTTCTATCCGGCGTTCGATTTCCTGCTGGCCGGCGCCAAGAGCCCGGAAGAGGCCATGGCCGCCTGCATGTTCGAGACCGTCGGCCAGGCCTGAGATCACGCCTGGACCGTGGAAGTCCGGACCTCAGGCGCGCCGCTTGCGCTTCAATACCGGCCGCGCGACGACTTCGGTCTGCAACAATGACGCAACCAGGTCGTGGTTGGTCCAGGCTCCCAGCGTCTCTACCGGCGCGGGACGACCGATCGCATAGCCCTGAAGCTCTGCGCAGTTCTCGTCGCGCAGGAACTGGCGTTGCTCTTCGGTTTCGACGCCTTCGGCCACCACGGGAATGTTCAGGCTGCGGCCCAGGCCGAGCACGGCCCGGACGATGACGGTCGCCCGTTCGTCCCGATGGATGTTTTCCACGAAGCTCTTGTCCACCTTGATCTTGTCGAAGGGGAAGGACTGAAGGGTCGAAAGGGATGAAAAGCCTGTGCCGAAGTCATCCATGGCGATCCGCACGCCAAGGGCCTTGAGGCGGCGCAGGTTGTCCAGGGCGCGTTGGTAGTCCTTGAACAGGGCGCTTTCGGTGATTTCCAGCTCCAGGCGGGCCGGGGATAGCCCGGTCTGGATGAGGATCTCATGGACCAGGGTCGGCAGGGCGGGCTGGTTCAGCTGCAGGGGCGACAGGTTGACGGCGATGCGCAGCGGCTTGTCCCAGGCGGCGGCGTCTGCACAGGCGCGCCGAAGGACCCATTCGCCAAGCGGCCCGATCAGTCCGCATTCCTCCGCCACGGGAATGAAATCCAGCGGCGGGATCATGCCGCGCACAGGATGTTTCCAGCGCACCAGGGCCTCGAAGCCGCAGACCTCGCCGTCGCTGGCCCGGGCCAGGGGCTGGTAGTGGACGATCAGATGCTCGTCGATGATGGCCTGACGCAGCTCACGCGCCAGGGTGCGCCGCTCGCGGATGGTCTCGTCCATCTCCCGCTTGAAGAAGCGGTAGGCGCCGCGGCCGTTTTCCTTGGCGCGATAGAGGGCCATGTCGGCATTGGCCAGCAGGGCCTCACGGGTGCGCCCGTCGTCCGGATAGAGCGAAATGCCAAGGCTGGCGCCCATGACCAGATCCTGGCCTTCATACCGACCCGGAGCCTTGAGTATCTCAAGAAGTTCGCCGGCCAGTTCCGCGGCGGCGGCCGGCTGGTCCTGATCGGTGATCTGGACCACGACGAACTCGTCGCCGCCCAGGCGCGCGGCGAAGGATGGCGATGAAATGGCCCCCTGCAGCCGCCGCGCTGCTTCCTTCAGGACGGCGTCGCCGGCCAGATGACCATGCAGGTCATTGGCCTCCTTGAAGTGGTCAAGATCGACGCAGAACAGGGCGAGGGTTTCACCGGACGCCTCGACCCGGTCCAGGGCCGCCAGGAGCTTGACCTGCAGGGCATTGCGATTGGGCAG
>CAMAVA010000050.1 GCA_945861515.1 Brevundimonas vancanneytii
TTGGCGCCATGGACGCCGGTGGCGGCGCATTCGCCGGCCGCCAGCAGGCCCGGCAGGCTGGTATGGCCGTCGAGATCGGTGGCGATCCCGCCCATGTGATAATGGCAGGCCGGGGCGACCGGGATGGTCTGGACCCGGGGATCGATCCCGGCGGCCATGCAGGCGGCGAAGACGGCGGGAAACTCGTGGGGAAAAGCCTCGCCTATGGCCTGGCGGGCGTCCAGCACGGCGCCGCGTCCGGCCAGGATCTCGGCCTGGATGGCGCGGGCCACCACATCCCGGGGGGCCAGTTCGGCGTCGGGATGATAGCCGGCCATGAAGGCGTTCCCGTCGAGGTTGCGCAGGATGGCCCCCTCGCCGCGCAGGGCCTCGGTGGCCAGGGGCGCTGGATCGCGACCGACATCCAGAGCGGTCGGGTGGAACTGGACAAACTCCGGATCGGCGATGATCGCCCCGGCCAGGGCCGCAAGGCCCATGCCCTCTCCCTTCAGCTCCCGCGGCGTAGTGGTCACGGCATAGAGGCCGCCGAGGCCGCCGGTCGAGAGCAGGGTCGCCGCCGCCGTGATCCGCCAGGTTTCGCCCTCCGGCGTCTCGGCCAGGATGCCGCGCACCCGGCCCGCCGCATCCTGCAGCAGGGCCCGGGCCCGCAGGCCGACCCTGACCTCGATATGGGGCGCGGCCAGCACGGCCTGCGTCACCGCGGTCAGGATGGCCCGGCCCGCGCCGTCGCCGCCGACCTTGGCGATCCGGGCGCGGCTGTGGGCCGCTTCCAGACCCTGGACAAAACCGCCTGCCGCGTCGCGGTCAAAGGGGGCGCCCAGGCCGGCCAGCTGACGGACGGCATCCGGTCCCTCGCGGGTCAGGACCTCGACGGCGGCTGCATCGCAGAGACCCGCCCCGGCGATCAGGGTGTCACGGGCATGCAGTTCGGGCGCGTCGCCTTCGGTCAGGGCTGCCGCCATGCCGCCCTGGGCCCAAGCGCTGGAACAGGCTTCTCCCAGGGGTGCGGGGGTCAGGAGCAGCACCTTGCGGGGCGCGGCGGCCAGGGCGGCGGACAGGCCGGCAAGGCCGCCGCCGACGACAAGGACGCCGTCATGGGCCAGGTCCCGTCTTCTGTCGGGGGTTTGCTGCGAGGTCATCTCAGCTCCTGCGCCGCCCGCAGGGGGTCGGCCTCGAACATGGCGTCATAGGCATCATGCAGATGGGCGCCATGTCGGATCAGTTCCTCCACCACCTCACGGGCGGCCAGGGGCATCAGGCTGGACCAGGGGCGCGGAACATGGGGCGGCGTGGCCTTCACCCGGTAGACAGGTCCAAACTTCGTGATGGCGATCATGGCGAGCCTCCTTTCAGGCCCGGGTCCTCCTGGAGGACCCGCTCAGATCAGTTCCACATCCACATGGTGGCCGCGGGCCCGGACCAGGTCGTAGCGGGCCGGGACCGCTGGCGGCGGCATGTCGATCATCCGCTGCACCGCCAGCCGGGCCCGATCGGCGATGACCGGATCGATGGTCACCTCGAACTGTTCCTTGACCAGAGCGTCCAGGATGTTGGTCAGGGTGATCCGCTTCATGTGCGGGCACATGTTGCAGGGACCGATGAAGGAGACCCCTGGACCGACATCGCCGGCAATGTTGCTGGCCATGCTGCATTCGGTAATCAGCACCACCTGCCTTGGCCGGCGCTTTTCGACATAGTCGATCATGGCGGCCGTGGAGCCGGCGAAGTCGGCGGCGTTCAGCACACCTTCCGGACATTCGGGGTGGGCCAGGATCTCGGCGCCGGGATAGGCGATGCGCATCTCGGCGATATCGGCCGGGGTGAACCGTTCATGAACTTCGCAGGCGCCCTTCCAGGCGATGATCTTCACATCGGTCTGGGCGGCGACATTGCGGGCCAGATATTCATCCGGGATCAGGATGACCCGGTCGACGCCCCATTCCCGGGCCGCCCATTCCACCACCTGCACGGCATTGGCGCTGGTGCAGCAGATGTCTGTCTCGGCCTTCACATCGGCCGTGGTGTTGACATAGGTGACGACCGGCACGCCCGGATACCGCTGCTTGATCAGCCGCACATCGGCGCCGGTGATGGAGGAGGCCAGGCTGCAGCCGGCCCGCAGGTCGGGGATCAACACCATCTTGTCCGGGCAGAGCACCTTGCTGGTCTCGGCCATGAAATGCACACCGGCCTGGACAATGATCTTCGCATCCGATCGGGCGGCTTCCCGCGCCAGCCCAAGGCTGTCGCCGACATAGTCGCCCACCCCGTGGAAGATTTCCGGGGTCATGTAGTTGTGGGCCAGGATCACGGCGTTCTTCTCCGCCTTCACCCGGTTGATCTCGGCGATCAGGGGCGCATGGACGCGCCACTCCAGGGGCGAGACCTGGGCCTGGACCCGGGTCCAGATGTCAGCGGTCTGGGCTTCCACCGCCGGGGTGAAGGCCAAGTTTGCAAACCCGTCAGCCATGGCGTCCTCCTTTTGCTCACTTTGAGCATTACAGGGGCCTCAAAACAGGCGGAAAGGTTCCTCATCCGCCTCACCACTTTTGCTACAATTGAGCATAACTGGCCTGTCACATATAGACCCGTGATCTGCCAACGGCAAGGGCCATCTTGCGGCCACCGAATTGACCCCCGGGACGGGCGCAACCACTTGGCGGATCGCGCGCTAATCGGGGGCAATCCGGCATTGGAGACGACAGGGCTTGCCGCCTCCATCCCAGTTCATAGATACAGGCCGACAGGAGCCCTTCGGATGACCACCAGAATGGAAACAGGAATTGCAGCCGACGATCGCGGCCAGGTGTCCAGCGCCCTGACGCGGGTTCTGGCAGACAGCTATGCGGTCTATCTGAAGACCCACGGCTATCACTGGAATGTGCGGGGTCCCAATTTCAGCTCCTATCATAACCTGTTCATGACCCAGTACACCGAGATGTGGACGGCTCTGGATGTGATCGCAGAGCGGATCCGGGCCCTTGGCGAGTTTGCGCCCCAGGGCTACGCCACCTTCGCCAACCTGACCTCGGTTTCCGATGGCGATCCGGAAAACACCGCTGAAGTCATGATGCGGGAACTGATGCGCGATCATGAGACTGTCTGCGCCACCGCCCGGGAAGTTCTGGAACTGGCCGGCGATGCAGGCGATGATGTGACCGTCGACCTTATGACCCAGCGTCTGGCGGCCCATGAGAAACATGCCTGGATGCTTCGCGCGACCCTGGGCGACAAATAGGCGTCACCAAACTTGCCAAGGCCGCGCCTTTTCGCCCTGGCGGCGCTGCTCGTTGCCGGACTGATCAGCGCGGGCTGTGCAACCAGCTACCGGTTTCCGGCGGGAACCGGACGGGCCGAGGGGCTGTCAGCCGTGGCGCGAGGCTATGGTCCGGCAGCCTTCCGCCGGCTGACGGCCGACATGACGCCCTCGATGATGTCCTTGGCGCGCCGGCATGATGGCCTGCCCAGCAAGGACTATTGGGGCCGGGTGCCCGGCTGGGAGACCTACGCCCTGGACCGCACGCCGGTCCTGGGGGTCGGTGTCCTGACGGCGGAAGAGGCCCGGGCGATCAACGCCCTGAAGTCCGGGGCCCAGGACCCGCCTCCCCCCGCCCGGCCCTTCATTCTGCCCGCCCTGGGCGAAGACCGGGCTGCGGCCGTCCGATGCCTGACGGAAGCGGTCTATTACGAAGCCGCCACAGAACCCCTTGAGGGCCGACAGGCCGTGGCCCAGACGGTGCTGAACCGGGTGCGTCATCCGGGCTATCCCAAGTCGGTCTGCGGCGTGGTCTATCAGGGCAGCCTGAGGGTTACCGGCTGTCAGTTCAGTTTCACCTGTGACGGATCACTCAATCGTTCGCCGGCGCCGGTGCTGTGGGCCCAGGCCGAGCAGGTGGCGCGTCAGGCCCTCAATGGTTTTGTGCTGAAATCGGTGGGCACCGCCACCCATTACCACGCCGACTATGTCGCCCCCTACTGGGCGCCGACCCTGTACAAGATCACCCAGCTCGGCAGGCATATCTTCTACCGCTGGACCGGTCCCTGGGGCCTGCCGCCCGCCTTTACCGGTCGCTATGCCGGGGGCGAGGCCAGTCTGTCCCGCGCCGTGCTGGAGGGACTGGATGCCAGGACCCAGGGCGCCCAGATGGCCCTGGTGGACAATCTCTCTCTCCGGAGCCTGTCGACCCAGGCCACCCGGACCGTGGTGCTGTCGCTGGAAGGTGTCTCCCAGACCTATAGCGTCATTGTTCCGGGCGAACCGGGCCAGGAGTCCCTGCGGGCGCCCGGAGCGCTGCGGCCCACACGCCGGGCGCCGACCCCCGCAGAGGTGGCCGAGATCAATGCCCGGCTGAAGGCCCTGGAAGAGGCGCCAGCGCCCTACCGGCCCGGCGCCAAGGCTGCAGAAACTGTCGCGCCTGCGGAGGCGCCCGGCGATAACCCCGATCCGGCTCCCTCCCCGCCATGACCCGGGATTGGAGCCCTAAAGTCCGAAGGCGTCGGCGTAGGTGATGCTCACGGGCCCGTCCAGGGCGCCCGGCGTCAGGGCCAGGGCCATGAAGGACGGGCCGGAGAACGGCGATGAAACTGTCCTTGCCGCTTCGGCCGAATAGCCAACCTTCGGATAATAGGCAGGGTGGCCCAGAACGATCAGGGCCTGAACCCCGGCCATGGCGCAGAGGGCATGTCCGGTCTCCATCAAGGCCTGGCCCAGACCGTCACGCTGAAAGGCCGGCAGGACCGACAGGGGCGCCAGGGCGGCGAAACGGGCGCCGGTATCGGTCTTCAACGCGCTGAACATGATATGCCCGACCACGGCGCCGTCAGACTCCGCGACCAGCTCCACCACGGCGTCCCCGTCGCCGCGCAGTCGATCGACCAGCTCGGCCTCGTCGGCCTGGCCGAAGGCGGCGGTCACGACAGACCGGATGGCGGCTCGATCGTCCGGCGCCGCCGGCCTGAGCGTCACCATGCTCCGATCTTCGCCACATCCTGCGGGCTGACCGGATCATGGGCCGCCGCATGGTCCTGTTCGGCCAGGAAGCGCACCGCTTCAAGGGCGGCCATGCAGCCCATGCCCGCCGCCGTCACCGCCTGGCGATAGACGTCGTCGGTGACATCGCCTGCCGCCCAGACGCCCGGAACCGCCGTGGCGGTCGTCCCCGCCTTGACCTTCAGATAGCCGGAGCTGTCCATGTCCAGCTGGCCCTTGAACAGTTCGGACGACGGGGCGTGGCCGATGGCGATGAACACGCCGTCGCAGGCCAGGTCGCTGATGTCTCCGGAGCGAACGGACTTCAGCCTCACGCCGGTGACGCCACGGACCTGACCGCTGGCCGGATCGGTTTCGCCCACCACCTCCTCGATGGCGTGATCCCAGATGACCTTGACCTTGGGATGGGCGAACAGTCGCTCCTGCAGGATCTTTTCCGCCCGAAGTTCATCCCGCCGGTGGACCAGGGTGACGCTCGAGGCGAAGTTGGTCAGGAACAGCGCCTCTTCCACCGCCGTATTGCCGCCGCCGACCACCACCACCGCCTTGCCGCGATAGAAGAAGCCGTCGCAGGTGGCGCAGGCGGAAACGCCGAAGCCCTGGAATCTCGCTTCGCTTTCCAGCCCCAGCCAGCGGGCCTGGGCGCCGGTGGCGATGATCAGGGTCTCGGCCAGCCAGACCTCGCCACTGTCGCAGGTGATGCGGAATGGACGCTGGGAGAGATCGGCGCTCAGGACGATGTCATTGATCAGCTCGGTCCCAACATGTTCGGCCTGGGCCCGCATCTGGTCCATCAGCCAGGGACCCTGGATGACGTCGGCAAAGCCGGGGTAGTTCTCGACGTCCGTCGTGATGGTCAGCTGGCCGCCCGGCTGGATGCCGGCGATCATGACCGGATTGAGCAGCGCCCGGGCGGCGTAGATGGCGGCCGTATAGCCGGCGGGACCCGATCCGATGATCAGGCAGCGGGTGGTGCGGGGGGATTGGGTCGTCATGGCGCTGATATAGGATCGATTCCCGGAAGGTGCGATGGCTGTCGATGATGCAGCCGCTTGACCGACGCGACCCGTCCTGCCCGGCCCGGCCGCGGCGCGGATTAAACATCGCTAATCCTTGGGCTGCGCCCCTCGACAGCAACGCGGTTTTCGGATCGGCTCGGCCCCGCCTGCGAGCGATCGGCGCTGTGCAGACTGCGATACTGGGGGGATTTCGTGAAGGGTGGATTGGCGATTGGGATGGGCGTCGGGATAGCCTTGGGCGTGGCCCTGGGGATCGCACTGGACAACCTGGCGCTGGGGCTGAGCCTCGGCGTGGCCATCGGGGCAGGCGGCGGAGTCGCCATGCAGAACGCGGGCGGCGAAAAGTCCAAAAAGAAGAAAGCTGACGGGGACGGCTCAAGCGGCGGCGACGGCTATGTTAGCGGCGATCGCGGGTCGTCCCGCAAGCAGGATTCGGACAACAACGATTCCAGCGATAGCGGCTCGGACAGCGGCGGCGATGGCGGTGGCGGTGGGGATGGAGGCGGCGGCGGGGACTGATCCCGGCTGCCGCTCAAGACAAGGGTCAGGCCAGCAGCTTCTTCAGTTGGGCGACAAACCGGTCGTGGGGCGTGCCATACCCGATCGGTTCGACGAATCGCCCCTGGCTGTCGAAGAGATAGACGGAAGAGGAGTGGTCGATCGTGTAGTCCTTACCCTCCAGCGGCACCTTCCGGTAGTAGATGCGGTAAGCCTTGGCGATCCTGGAAACGGCATCAGGACTTCCAGAAAGACCCTGGATGCGACGGTCGAAGTTCGACAGATAGAGGGACAGGGCCGCCGGCGTGTCGCGCTCCGGATCGACCGTCACGAACACCACATTGAGCTTGTCGGCGTCCGGTCCCAGGTCCTTCAGCGCAGCCGTCATTTCGGTAAGGGTCGTTGGACAGACTTCGGGACAGAAAGTGAAGCCGAAGAAGATCGCAGTTGGCCGGCCCAGCAATGACCGCTCGGTGATCGTTCGACCACGGGTATCTGTCAGGCTGAACGCGCCCCCGAGGCGCGTGACGGATGGCGGCGCCGGGAGCCAGTAGCGAGCGGTCAGGGCGCCCCCTGCCAGCAGGCAGAGCGCGCCGACCAGGACGAAGGAAAGGCGGCGGGACATCAGTGGGTCATCCCATGATCCTGGCCCGAAGCGGACTCCGGGGTCTGGACGTTGAACTCGACCCTGACCGGACCCGCCTTCTGAAATCGCAAGGTGGCTGGAAAATGGTCCTTCAGGGTCAGCGGCGATTTCAATCCAATGAACATGACGTGATAGCCGCCCGGACGAAGGGTAACGGTCTGACCGGGCGGAATGACCAGCCCGCCGGTTACCGGCCTCATCTTCATCACACCGCCAGTCATGGTCATTTCATGGATTTCCAGCCGGTCGGAAACCGGGGTCGATCCCCCCAGCAACCGGTCCTCGCTGTCTCCGGTATTGGTGATGGTCAGATAGCCCGCGCCGGCCGGGGCGCCCGGCATCGAGGGTCGGCTCCAGGGATGGCCGAGCTTCAGGGCGCCGACGCGGTAGTCGTGGGCCAGGGCCGGTGCGGCGGCAGCCAGGGTGGCAATCAGCAGAATGAGGAACTTTCTCATGAACACGCCTTTCGGGTTGGGCATCAGGTCAGGTTGAGGGCCTGGCGGCCATCCCTGGGCTTCAGGGCGCAACAGGCAGGGTCTGGACCCTGGCCGCGAGGCCCGCGAACATGTCTGCAAAGGGGCCGGCTATGGCGGGATCCGTTGTCTCAAGGGTACCGCCCCTGAAGGGGGGCTGCGGGCTGTATTCGCCCTGCAGCATCAAGGCTTCGGCATAGGGCCTGCCCCGGATCATCGACACCAGAGCCAGGGCGAAATCCAGCCCCGCGGACACCCCTGCTCCGGTGACGATCGCGCCGTCGATGACGACCCGCTCGTTCACAGGAATGGCGCCGAAATGGCCCAGGGCTTCCCGCACCGCCCAGTGAGAGGTCGCCCTCCGCCCCTTGAGCAGACCTGCGGCCCCGAGCACCACCGAGCCCGTACAGACGCTGGTGGTGAACCGCGCCCTGGCGCTGGCGGTCTTGACATAGGCCAGGGTCGCAGGATCGGCCGCCGCCTCGAGCGTTCCCGTTGTTCCGCCGGGCACGAAGACGACAGTCGGCTCCCTTGGAGCCTGGGCGAGGGTGATGGTGGGCGCAATGGCCAGTCCAAGATCACTCGGCACCGGGGACAGATCGGACTGGTTCGTCGCCAGGTGCACCGTCGCCCCCATCATCGAGGCGAAGAAATAGTGCGGCCCGACAAGGTCCAGGGCCGTGAACCCGGGATAGAGCAGCATGACGACGTCTTCGTCGCCGTGCATGTGCAGACCCGGAACCTGCATCAGCTGGACATGGGCCTCCGCCGCCTGGGCGTCGATGTCCCGAAGGTTGGGAGGCGCCTTGGCCGCCATGGCCTGCTCGACGGCCAGGAATGGCGCCAGGGCTGCCCCGCCGGCCATGCCGCCCAGCAGGGTTCTTCTGTCAAAGTTCATTGCAGTCTCCTTTCGGCCGGGCCTGCCGGTCTCGACGATCAGGGAAGGGCGAAGGGGTCATTGTCGGCATCCTCGCTCCACTGGTATTCGAGGCTCCTGGCCAGGGCGCGGGCATGGTCCTGACCGTAGATCCGGGCCACCAGGCCCAGGGCCATGTCGGTTCCCGCCGAAACGCCGGAGGAGGTGAAGAATTTCCCGTCCTCGACCCAACGGGCTCTGCGCATCCATCGGACGCTGCTGTCCTGGTCGCTCGCCAGGGAGAAATAGGCCTTGTTGGTGGTGGCCTTGCGGCCCTTGAGCAGACCGGCCTTCGCCAGGAGGGCAGACCCGGTGCACACGGATGTCGTGAACTGGGTCTGGCGGTCCTGGAGTTTCAGAAAGTCGAGCAGCAACGGGTTTTCGAGCTGAGCCATGGTCCCGGCGCCGCCCGGCACCATCATGATGTCCAGTTTCGGGGCTGACCCGAAGCCGTAGTCGGCCTTGACGACCACGCCCTGAGCCGATCGCACATCTCCGGCGGTTTCGGCGATCAGGACCACCTCGAAGCCAGGCTCATTGGCCCACATCTCCAGGGGGCCGAACACGTCCAGCACCTCGAAACCTGGATAGAGAACGATCCCGACAAGCTTGCGACGACCAGGGTCAGGGGCGCTCGTCGAGACAGCCTGGCCTGCTTTCGGTCGGACCTGCGGGTCCAGGGCGGCGCGGACATAGGCGGCGCGTCCATCCTTGCGATAGGCGGCATATTCAGAACGGTTGGAAGCCCCGTCCCCGTCGGCATCGCCATCCGGCCCGAAATACCGGCCCATGGCGACGGCCAGGCCATAGTCTCCGGACAGAGGCGCGCCAAAGGCGCTGGACATGGCGTTGAAGGCCTGGAAGGAGGCCTCGCCCAGCATGGCATAGCCTGTCACGACGCTGGCCACAGTAGGATAGGACTTGGCCAGCCGCTCCGTGTCCCTGGCGGCGCTGGCCATGGCCTGGTCAAAGGCGGCGGCAGCGGCCCTGTGGCTCACCCCGCCCCTGGACCCCAGGTCAAGGTCTGGCTCGTTGAGGACCGCCGCCGTCAGGGCCATCTCGTCAGCGTCGAGCAGGCCATTGGCCTTGCCTCTTGAATCGAGATTGCCGTCGGCCTTGGCCGGATTGAACCGGACGCCCTTGAGCGCAGCGTCGAAATCGACGCCTCGGCCCTGGACGCCCACAGATGGAGATGCCGTTGCCGGCTCCCCACCCCGGGCCATCACCGGTCCATGCCCGAACAGGGTGATCGCTAGGATCAGCCCGGCCAGCCAGGATGGATGGCCAGACTGTCTGGCCCTTTCCGAGGGGGATTGGGTCATTCCGAAGACCTTCATGGATCGGTGATGGAGTTGCATGGCGCGGCCTAGAACCTTGCCTTGAGGGTCACAAAGGCCGAGCGGGGCTGGGTCGGGAGGGTCACCGAACGCGCCAGGTACTGGTAGGGCTCGAACCCGTCCTCGTCGGTCAGGTTGACAATGGACAGGGACAGGGTCGCCGGTCCGAAGTCATAGGCGGCCTGGGCGTCCAGCAGGGTCTGGCCGTCAACGCTCACCACATTGGGAAGGGTCAATTCCCGGCTTGAGGTGGCCGAGAGGCCACCGCCGATCTCCAACCCCTTGAGCATTTCGGACTGGAACCGGTACCTCGCCGCGATCCGTCCGGAATGCTCCGGAACCCGGGTCAAGCGGTCGCCGACCGGGATGGTGTTGTCGTCGGTCACTTCCGCCTTGCTGTAGCCGTAGCTGACCAGGATCGACAGGGCCGGACCAGGCTCATAGACCAGATCGGTCTCGAAGCCCTTGGCCCGTTGTTCGCCGGTCTGGACGTTGGCGAAGGGGTTTGACGGGTCAGGCGTCCGGACATTCTGGCGGCTGACCTGATAAAGGGACACGGTTCCGGAGAGCCCCTTGATCGGCGCCGCAAGCTTCAGTCCCAGTTCATAGGACTGAGACGTTTCCGGCTTGGGATTGGTGATCCCGAAGGCCGCGACGAGGCCCTGGAAGCCTTCCGAATATCCTGCGAAGGCCGAGACGCCCTCGACGATTTCAAAGGTGGCGCCGATGCGCGGGGTGACCCGCTCATAGGTCTTGTCCAGGTCAACGAACGGAAAGCCGCCGCTTTCGTAATAGGTCGAGACTTCAAGTTGGCTCCAGCGGAGACCCAGGGTCACATCCAGTCGGTCACCGATGGCGATCTGGTCCTGAACGAACAGAGCCGTGGTGGACATCTCGTCCCGCTGAAGGTCGGACAGGGCCGGCAGGACATAGGGCAGGTTGGTGGAGGGATCGGCATAATCGACGGGGCCAAGGAACCCAAAACCGAGGCGGGCCTCGTAGTTGGTCTTGTCGTAATCGACGCCCAGCAGGATCTGATGGGTCACCGGACCTTCGCCGGCCTTGCGCAGCAGGGTGGCGGTCAGGAAGGTCTGGTCCACTTCGCTGGGAAGGTAGGCGGTTGCGAAGGCGTAGGTCGTGCCGAACAGCGGCGCCGTGAAGAAGGGGAAGGACGAGTATTCGTCAAACCGGCTGTCATAGCGGCGAACCGAGGCCGAAGCTTCCCAGCGCTCTGCGAACTGGTGGGTCAGGGTCGCGGTTACCAGGTCATTCTCGACCGTCGTGAAGGGCGCATCCTCGGAACCGGCAAAGGTGTGGGGATCGACAGCAGGGTTGCCGATCAGCTCGAAGGGCAGGCCGGCATATTCGTATTGCTCGACCCGGGTGAACTGCCCCCGGACAACCAGTCTGGTCTCGGGAGCCAGCTGCCAGACCGCGGTGGGGTAGAGCGACTCGGTCCGGGTTTCGACCCGGTCGAGGTAGCTGTCCGACTCGTGGCTGGATCCGCTGAGGCCCAGCAGGATTGCGCCGTCGGCAATCGGCAGATCAACCGATCCGTCCAACCCGAGCGCGCCATGGCTGCCGGCCCGGACGGAAGCCATTCCGCCGAATTCGGTGGCTGGATTCCTGGACACGAAATTGATCATGCCGGACAGGGCGGCGCCCGTTCCGCCGCCATAGAGGGTGCTGCTCGGTCCCTTGGCGACTTCAAGCCGCGAAAGATTGACAAGGGAGCCCGGGTCCGACGTTCCGGTCGGCAGGCCATAGGCCGGCAGTCCGTCATAATAGTACTGGGCGACAAAACCCCTGACGATCGGCCCCTGCAGCACGATCTCGCTGGTGCGCGACGGTGCGACGCCGGACACGTTGACCAGGGCCTCGGATACCGACTGCAGGTCCTGCTCCTCGAGCAGGGTGCTGGTCAGGACCTGGATCGACTGCGGAATTTTCTCGATCGGGGTCGGGGTGCGGGTGGCGGTTGCGGCGACCGGCGCCGTGACACTTTCCCGCTGGCCGGTGATGACGACTTCGCTGACCCAGCTGTCGCCAGAGGCGTCCTGGGCTTGGGTAAAGGTCGGGAAAAGGGCCAGAGCGGCGGCGGACAGGAAGAGTACCTTTTTCATGGGTGGACTTTCTTGGATCTTGGATTGGCGGCGCCCTGCGAAGGCGCGAAGCAGCGGCGCAGGCGCCGCAAGGTCGGGCTTGCCAGGGGAAGGCCTTCGGATGCCCGGGCGCGCGCCGCCTGCGAGGGTCAGCGGGTCATGATCCCGGGTTCGCCCCGATGATCACGGATGCCGCTAGGGACGCGGCATAGCCCAGGCGGCCGTGGTCGACCGCAGCAGTGATGGATCAGAGTTTGGCGGGGGGACCAGTGGGCCAGGGCGGCGGCGCAGCCAGGCCCCGGCCAGGCGCCAGCACCGATGTGTCCGCCCAGGTCTGGCTGACGGCGGGTGTCGGAAGCTTGATCGCCGGTGACGACTCCGGGGCCGGGACCGCCGACGCCGCGGCAAATACGCAGGGGGAATGATCAGCCGGCTTCTGGGCCGGCGCATCCCTGTGGCTTTCCGACGACTTCGAGGCCGATACCAGCTTGCCTGTCGACGGATCGACCGACCGCGCGACATAGCCCTGCGCAGTGCAGAGCATGATCACCGAGGTGGACCCGGCAAGGTCAGCCGGAGTCACCATATAGCCGACGGGAATCAGGGCGCGGACCATCACCGCCAGCAGCGCAAAGGCTGCCAGAGTGCGGCTGAACCCTTTCAGGCCCGGGCGAAGTCCCCTCGACATGCTCCCATTATGGCTGAACCGGCTTGCGTCGGCCAGCCACTGAAACCTTCATTGCAACAGTCCGCGATCCTCATCCTCGGCATCTGGACTTGACGCCCGACGCGGTCGAGACTCCGGACTCATGAGCCAGGCCTCTCCACTGCAGATCGCCGGCCGGTCCATCGGACCGGATCACCCGCCGTTCGTGATCTGCGAGATGTCGGGCAACCACAATGGCGATCTGGGCCGGGCCCTGGCCATGATCGACGCGGCGGCCGAGACCGGCGCCGACGCGATAAAGATCCAGACCTATACGGCGGACACCATCACCCTGGACGTGGATCGACCGGAGTTTCGCATCCAGGGCGGGCTGTGGGACGGCCGGACCCTGCATGACCTCTATCGCGAGGCCCAGACGCCCTATGAGTGGCACCCCGCCCTGTTCGAGCAGGCGACGAAACGGGGCGTCATCCTGTTTTCCAGCCCCTTTGACGAGACGGCGGTGGACCTGCTGTCCGGCCTGGACGCGCCGGCCTACAAGATCGCCTCGTTCGAGGCGGTGGATCTGCCCCTCATCCGCTACGCTGCGGCCAGGGGAAGACCCCTGATCATCTCCACCGGCATGGCCAATGAGGCCGAGATCGCCGCCGCCCGGGACGCCGCGATCCAGGGCGGGGCCGGCGGGGTGATCCTGCTGCACTGCGTTTCCAGCTATCCGGCCAGCTTCGCCGACGCCAATCTGCGGACTGTGCCGGACATGGCGGCGCGGTTCGGCTGCCTGGTCGGGCTGTCGGACCATACGCCGGGGACCGCCGCATCGGTGGCCGCCGTGGCCCTGGGGGCCTGCGTCATCGAAAAGCACTTCACCCTGGCCAGGGCCGATGGCGGGCCCGACGCCGCCTTCAGCCTGGAGCCGGCGGAGTTCGCGGCCCTGGTGCGCGACTGCCGCGACGCCTGGGCGTCGCTGGGCCGGGCCCATTACGACCTGCTGGGCTCGGAAGCGGGCAATATCCAGTTCCGGCGGTCGCTCTACATCGTGGCCGATGTTGCAGAGGGAGAACGGCTGACCCGCGCCCATGTCCGGTCCGTTCGTCCCGGGAATGGCCTGCCGCCGGACGCGATCGAAGAGGTTCTGGGTCGGCAGGCCGTCCGCGCCCTGCGTCGAGGCGAACCCCTGAGCCGAGACATGTTGGCCCGACCCAATTCGCGTATACCTCTCCGTTAAGGTCTGTCCGATAACATCTGCGGATGATCTGGGGCAGACTTCGTCTGGATGGGGATAACAGGTTCGTCGGACGGCCGGAAAGCCGCCCTTCGGCCAATGGCATTGTCCCCCTGGCCGTCATGGCGGCCCTGGTGGTTCTGGTCTCGGCGGGCGGGCTCTTGCTCCATGCCGAACGGTCGATCAATGATCTGACATGGTCCCGGGAAGCCCGGCTTCTGGACCAGGGTATCCAGCGTCGGCTGGCCCGGTTGAACAGCGACACGGCCTATATCGCCATCTGGAACGAGACCTATCGCAAGGCCATGGCAGGATTTGATCCCGTCTGGCTGCACGAGAATTTCGGCGAGTACCTGCACCGCCATATGGGCCATAACATCACCTTGGTCGCCCGGCCGAATGGCGACGTCATCTATGCCTCCCTGGATGGCGAGGCGGTGTCGCCTGCGCAACTGTCCGACTTCATCAAGGCGGCCGGCCCCCTGATGACGGCTGTGGCCCGGGAAACGGCGCGACGTCAGGACCCGGGAAGCGGGCCTGCCCGGATCATTGCCTATTTTGACCGGCGCTCGGCGATTCGCACCCCCTCCATGAGCTATCTGGCGGTGGCGGGAAACGTCGCGCCGGAACCGGGCTATCAAGGGCCGGTCGATCCGGGCAGCCCCTTTATCGTGGTCTCGGCCCTGCGCATGGATCGCCCCTTCATCGCTGATCTGGGCGCTGACTACGGGCTGCGGGACCTTCGCCTGGACCCGACACCCCTCGGGACGGAAACCGCCCTGCCCCTGCGCGGCCTGTCGGGCCAGCCCCTTGCGCGCCTGATCTGGAACCCGCTGCGACCGGGCCAGAAGGTGCTGGTCAGCGCGCGCGGCACCCTCGCCGCGGTCGGGCTCAGTCTATTGCTGCTGATCACACTCCTTATGCTGCGGATTCGCGCCGTGGCCCGCAACCTGGCCCAGGCCGCCGTTGCTGCCCGGGCTGCAGACCAGGCCAAGAGCCAGTTCCTGGCCAATATGAGCCACGAAATCCGCACCCCCCTCAATGCCGTGCTGGGCATGGCCCAGATCATGGCCGGGGATGACCTCAGCCCCCAACAGCGTGACCGGCTGTCGCTGATCGGCGAGGCCGGCCAGGTGTTGCTGGGGGTCCTGAATGATGTGCTTGACCTGTCCCGGATCGAGGCCGGCCAACTGGCCATCAATACTGCGCCCTTTGAAATCGACAGCCTGGTCAATAGCACGGTCCACGGGTTCGCCGGACAGGCGGCGGCCAGGGGCCTGGAGATGCAGATCCTGCTGCCCCCGGACCTGACTGGCTGGTGGCGAGGCGATTCCCAGCGAATCCGCCAGATCCTGAGCAATCTTGTCTCCAACGCCCTGAAGTTCACCGAGGCCGGCCAGGTTTCGATCATGGTGAGTTCTTCGGCCAACGGTCTGACCTTCTCCGTTGCGGATACCGGGCCTGGCATTGCGCCTGCTGTACTGGCCGGCCTTTTTGGCAGGTTCGCCCAGGCCGATGACTCGTCCACCCGGCGGCATGGCGGGGCCGGTCTGGGCCTGGCGATCAGCCGGGAACTGGCTGAACTCATGGGCGGCAGTCTGACGGCGGTCAGCACCCCCGGCGAAGGCTCACGATTCAGCCTGACCCTGCCGCTGGCCAGGGTTCTGGACAAGGCGCCGGTGCTGTCGCCGCCCCCCCCTGTCCAGCCCGTCGCCCAGGACCGGCGGCTGAGAATCCTCGCGGCCGAAGACAATGCGGCCAACCGCCGGGTTCTGGCCGCCCTGCTGGAGCCGCTTGAAGCCGAGTTGACTCTCGTCTGCGACGGCCGGGCCATGGTCGAGGCCTGGCGCCAGAGTCGCCCGGATATCATCCTGGCGGATATCCAGATGCCCGAAATGAACGGGCTGGAAGCAACCCGGGAGATCCGGGACCTGGAGCGACAGGCGGGCGACACCCCGGTGCCCATCATCGCCCTCACCGCCAATGTCATGACCGACCAGATCCAGTCCTATCGGCAGGCTGGCATGACCGGCCATGTGGCCAAGCCCATCCAGATAGCGGCCCTGCTGGAGGCCCTGTCCGAAGCGCTGGAACGAACCGCCTTTCCAGAGCAGACCCGCGCCGCCGGCTGAACAGCCCGGGGGAGGGATCAGCACCTCACAGGATCAGGGCGGGGCCAGCCTGGCCAGAACCGCGCGGGCTGTCCGGGCGGCGCCCTGACCGTCGCAGATATCAGCCGCCGCCAGACTCATGCCCATCCGCAGACGCGTATCCTGCAGCAGGCTGCAGAGATCCTCGCAAAGGGCGCCGACGAGGGCCGGGTCCTGCCCCATGGCCTCAAGGGCCATGACGGCGCCAGCGGCCTCAAGAGACCTGGCCGCCGCCCGTTGATTGTCCGCCAGGACCAGCAGCAGGGTGGGCAGCCCCAGGACGCAGCGCTCCCAGCTGCTGGACCCGCCGCCGCCGATCGCAAGGTCCGCCTGTGCGGTCAGCCCGGCCATGTCCTGACTGTCGATATGAAGGGTGACATGGGGATAGACCAGGGCGATGGCCGAGATCTTTGATCGACTGGGAGCGTTGGCGCCGAGGACCACATCCAGCTGCAGGTCTTCGCAATAGGGCAGGATCGCCTCGACTACCCTGCCGGTGATGCCGCCCAGATCGCCCAGCCCAAGGGACACCAGAACCCGCTGTGGCAGGGCGTGCTGCACCCGACGACGCAGGGCCTGAGGGCGCAGGGCGGCAAAGGCCGGTCTCACCGGGGCGAAAGCGGCCCCCAGGAGAAGCTCCGCCCCGGGGGGAACCAGCCCCCTGTAGTCGGCGGCCTGGCGCTCAGGACCGGAGTCGAGCACGAGATCGGCATGGAGCGGACGGTTGGCCAGATCATCGATGACCAGGACAGGCCGCCCTCCGGCGCCGGATGCCTGGTCGTCCACCGCGAGGCCGTAGTGGTCGAACACCACAAGATCGAAGGTTGCTGCTTCCCGGCTCGCAGCCACCAGGTCCTGGACCCGGTCGGACGGGGCCGGGATCCGGGGCATCTGCGGCCCATAGATATCCAGCAGGGCCTTGACCGACGGGGTTTCCACGAAGGCGCATCGGGCCCCGGCCTCGACAAGGGCGTTCGCCAAGGTCAGGCTGCGCATCACATGGCCACCGCCGACGATGGGCCCCGCGTCACAGGCGAACAGAACGGCTGGAGTCATGCCCGCCGGTCGCCGCCATGGTGAAGAAGATCGGGTCGGCTGCGGACATAACGGCGGACGGCGTCAGAGCCGAAGGCCGGGTCGGACGGATACAGGTCGCCATAGACAGCGGCGGCAAATTCGTAGTCGTCGGGCCGGTCGACGGTCCAGCGCACATCGCCGTCATCAGCGGCCTGGCTGTGGAAGACCAGCCGCCAACGGTCCGGCCGGGTGTGGATGCCCCAGGTGACATGCTCCCGCTCTTCGGGGCTGCTGGCCTCCGCACCGGCTCGCTGCAGAGCGGCGGCGGTCATGACCTCGACATCCAGGCCCTTGGGAAAGCTGCGATGGGGCGGGGTGTTGCTGGCATAGTCGCTGCCGGATGACAGATGCAGGGCGATGGTTTCATCGATCACATCCGGATCGGCAAAAGGGCAGTCGGCGGTCAGGCGCACGACATGATCGGCCGGCCAGGCGGCCAGGGCGCCCAGGAACCGCGCCAGCACATCGTCCAGAGATCCCCGATGGACATCAATCCCTTCGCGGCGAACGACCCGTTCGATGGCGTCGTCCTCAGGTTCCGTGCTGGTCGCAACCACGATCCTGTCGATCCCGCAGGCGCGGCGCAGACGCTCGATCTGGCGAACAATCATCGGCGCGCCGGCCAGGGGCATCAGCACCTTGCCCGGCAGGCGGCTGGAACTCATGCGGGCCTGGAGAATGGCGAGGATCATGGGCCCGGGGCTAGGCTGCGTCGGGCGCTGCAGGATCGCCCGCCGAAGTCCGGGCTTCGGCACGGGCCGCCATGCGAGACAGCACCTCTCCCGCCAGCCGGTCTGTCTCCTTCAGCGGTTCGTAGGTCCAGCCATGGAAGGCGCCGCCAAAGGGCCGGGCGGCGCCGCGGGATTCCAGCTCTTCATGCAGAAGCCGGAATTTCAGGCTCTGGCCATCCATCTTGAGGATGAAAACCGGCTTGCCGGTGCTGGCGGCCTCGGTGGCCATATTGGCGCTGTCCTCGGTGACCAGGATATAGTCGGCGGCAGCCAGGAAGGCGAAATAGGGATTGGGCCCTTCGCCATCCCAGATGATCCCCGGCAGGTGATGCAACCTTGCATGAAGCAGGTCGCGGGCCGCCTGGGGGGTGCGACGGGAAAAGGTCATGAGCAGGCTGCCGCCGTCCTGCTCCAGGGGCAGTTGCAGGCTGTTGGCGATGGCGGCGGCCCGCTCCTGGCTCAGGTCGAAGGCCTTGGAGCGGCCCCCGACCAGCACGGCGACCCGGGGGTGCGGAAGCGGATCAATCGCCTTGGCAAAGGCCTTGTAGTCCGTCTTCAGCCTGGCCGGCGTCAACCGGTGTGGCGAGCCGGTGATGGAGACGACGTTCTCGCCCTTGACCCGGTCGTGGTTGGGCGGCGCCACCAGGTCATAGAAATGCAAGGGCGTGCGAGGATCCTGGATCTGGACCACGAAGGTCCGTCCCTGGCTCCAGCGCCGCATCTGGATGGCCACAGGCAGGGTCGCCCGTCCGGCAGCGATCATCAGGTCAGGCCAGGGCGGCTCGATCTGTGAAGACGGGTCCATGAACCGCCGGGGCAACAGGTTCAGCCACCAGGGGAACCGTCCCAGCTGTCCCTTCCAGGCGATTCGCTTGACCACCACGGTGGCATTGCGTCGACGGGCAATGGCGTCAGCCAGACCGACCGCCTGGGCCTCGATACCGGCCCTGCCATCCGAGAGCGCCCAGATGATGATGGGCGGTTCAGGTGGCGGTTTTGGCGGCGTCTTCCTGCTGCGCGGCGCACGCGTCATGGCCAGACCCTCCCCGTCTTCAGAACGGGTGTGTCCGAAAATCTGGACATGATCATGGCCGCCTTCGGCGGGACAGGTCGAGGAGGTCCCCGGCGACGGTCGCCGGATGACCCGATTTCCGAGACCTTTCGGCCTAGAGCCACTCGACTTTCAGGATCTCATAGGCCTTGACGCCGCCGGGGGTGTTGACCTCGACCACATCACCCATCTCCTTGCCGATCATGGCCCGGGCAATGGGAGACGAGATCGAAACCCGGCCGGCGCGAACATCGGCTTCATGTTCGCCGACGATCTGGTAGCGGGCCTCTTCCTCGGTGTCCTCGTCGACCACGCTGACCGTGGCCCCGAACTT